>DBTI01000077.1 GCA_002306975.1 Ruminococcaceae bacterium UBA1320 | reverse complement strand
CGTTCGATCCGGCTCATCAGCTCCATAAATTCCGCATAACTTAGCCGTTTATAGGGTAGGTGTGCGGATTTTATTTTGCCTTTTTACGCTTTTGACTACTTTTTTGACTACATCCAAAAATTTCATTTACCTTTTTATCAGCGGACTGCAAGTGTTTATCTCTAACAAAGGCGTAGTATTTAAGCGTGGTCTCCGGGTTACTGTGACCCATGAGATACTGCACTGTTTTAATATCAAGGCCGCCCTCAATGAGTGCCGTGCAGTAGGTATGCCGGAGCATGTGCGGCGTTACCCTGAAATCCACCGCCCCTGCTGCCGGTTCCCACATTCGCTGAAAAGCTGAAAGCGTCATTTCTTCATTGTGGGCATTGGGAACGACATAGATTGATTTCGACGAGGATTTTTTAATTTTTAACAGCTTGTAGAGATTGTCCGGAATCGGTATAATACGGTTTCGGGCTTTTTCTTTTACCTCGTGGTTTTCATCGGGTTGGTTGACAACAAAAGTCGTTGACCGAGTGACGGATAACTTATGCGCTTTAAAATCGATCCCACTCCACAGCAGCCCGAGACTTTCCTCACGTGACAATCCGCAGAATAAACCGAGGTTTACGAACAATTCTGCCCGCAGCCCTTTTACTTTGGCAATCAGATCATCTTTTTCCGTATCTGAAAGCACATGTATACCGTCCGGTTTTGTGTGTTTTTTTATTTTGATGTCTTTGATGCAGGGGTCGTAAATCATTAGATGGTCTGTGATCGCCTGCCGGAACATTTGTTTCATGGTGATAAGAACCTTGTGCTGCAAATCCTCGCCGTAATCGGATATTTTATTCATTACTTCGCGGACGTTGGTCGGTTTGGCATCTTTCAGCGGTATATCGCCTATGACGGGGATTATATGTTTGTTTAATGCATTACTGTACCATGACTGTGTGTTTCCCCGGAGCGCGGATTTATAGGCATCAAACCACCTCACACCCCATTCACCGACAGTTGTCTTATCGTCGAGAATAAGCCCTTGCTCGTCCTGCTTTGATAGTTCCTTAATTTTCTTGTTTAACTCTGGCTCAGAATAAGCATAAACTGGCTTTCGGGTACCGTCTTGCAAGACGACCCACTTCATGTAACGACCATCTTTTCGTTTTTTTAATTTTCCCATTATTCTACACGTCCTAAAATATAGATTTGTGCCCCGTGCCTTTATCGGTACGGGGCTTTTACCACTTCTTCTTTGTTTCAACAACTTTACCAAATATGCATAGTGTGTTAAGTTCTTCGCCAGAAAAAATTTTAGGAGGATACTCTAAATTAAAGGACTGTAAAATTATGCTTTCGCCCTGTTTGATTACTTTCTTCAATGATCCCTCATCGCCGTTTATTATAACGACCGCTAATTCTCCACTTTCCACATCAGGTTGAATGTGTATTAGAGCGAGGTCACTTTCTTCTATTTTTGGCATCATGCTATCACCCTTGACCTCAAAGAAAGTATATTCTTCGGGGTTTTTGACACTGGCATAATCATGACCAACAATTTCTTGAATGGCTTGGTGACCAAAACCGCAGCGGACAGAGCCGATAATTGGAATACGGTACATAGTGCCGACAGGAAAGAAGCCAATATTTTCGTTGGAAGTGTGTTCATTAAGTTTAGAATCGTCGAGTAAGTAACTTGACGGTATGTTTAATTTTTTTGATATCTCTAATGCTTTTGATAATTTTGGTGACCTTTGAGAACGCTCATATCGACTGATAACTTGTTTTGTGGTATCTAATAAAGTAGCGAGTTCTTCTTGTGTCAAGCTTTTTTCTTCTCTATATTTTTTTAACTTCTCGCCAAATGTCATATTAATCGCTCCCCATTCAATTTACAAAGTAAACATAGTATAAACTAAGTTGTAACCAAAATCAAGACAAATGAAATAATTTTTAAAAATTAGTCACCGAAAGGTTGACACAACGAATATATTTTGCTAAACTGTACATAGTCACCAAATGAGCAACAAAAAGGAGGTTTGCAAATGTCAAAAATAAGAGAGCTACGTGGATTAATTTATGCTCAATATGACAGCGAGGCCGACATGGCAAAAACTTTAAAGTGGACGCGACAGCGCCTTAGCAAAATCACAAACGGCGCTAAAGAGCCAGATGTATTAGAACTTAATGAAATATCTGCAGCTCTCGATTGTCCAGTAGACGACGTGGTGCAAATTTTTTTACGCCATAAGTCACCAAATGGGCAACAAAGCGGTAGCGCACGGCTTTGACACAGCTTTAGGGAAGAGAGGTGAAAGGAAATGGATAGCAATAAGTTCTATTCCGTCGGAGAATTTGCCAAGCTTACCGGACGTTCACAGACATTTATTCGCAGACTGTGTGACAAAGGCGTAATTACCTGCTACAAGCCCGGTGGTTTGAAACGGTATATACCCGAATCGGGGTTCGAAGAAATGAAGGTTAATAGTTACACGCCGGTCAAACGGGAAAAGCCGAAGGTTACAAGGCATCATGGTTCTGATCTGAGAGTCATTCCTGCATATAAAAGAGCCTGAAAGGAGATGATCCACCAATCTCATAAACCCACACCCGTGTAAAATCTCGCGGGATCCCAGTAAGAAAGGAGGGACAAGCAGTATGGATGAAGAAGTAAAGAAAACGCTCCAAAAGCAGTTACAGCTACTTTCAGAGCGTTCGCAGGAAAAGGAAGAGGTGAAAACGGTGTCAGAAGAAATTATGCGCCTAACAGCAGTTGTACTTGCCTCATTTGCAGTTGGCTTCTCGGTATCAAACTTAGTATGGTTTTGCCACTATAACAAAAAGCATTAAGGCTTGAAACAAGAGATAATTGTGAAAATTAGGACAACGATTGTAAGAAAAGTTGCAACCCCAAATGTAATCCAGTTAAATTTGCGATTTTGTTTGTCCGATGATTCGCGTTCGGCAACTTCATTTTCATGCTTTTCTTCTTCTACCTTTTGATTTTCGAGCATTTTGTTTTGAAGATCAATCATTGACTTTTGCAACTTGGTTAACTGTAATTGCTGAACTATTGCTTGCCTATCCGATGCTTTACATCTACTGGCAAACGCGGCACCTTTATAGCAAGCTTTGTATGTGCAACCGACTTCTTTGCATATTTCAAGCATATCACAGTTTTCGTCACAATTCATGTTGAGTGAATCTTTTATAAAGTCTGAGGTTTTAGAAATTGTATTTACAGGAGGAAAATAGTTAGGATTTATGGGAGCTGCTTTTAAAAACGGTTCAATACTTTTGAGTGCTTCAGGAACTTTTGGCGTAGCATTTGCTATCTTTATAAGCTGTTCGTATGAGTTAGGTAACTTATCCAACATTATCACTTCACTTTCGACTTAATGTTACATCTTTTTAACAAGAAATTCAATGGAAGGAGGCGAACGACACGCGCAGATGTGAAAAGCGAACCCAGTACAAAAACCTTGGAATCTCATTTTACAACCGTCGGCGGCGCAAGGTATTACGGCGTTTCTGCTGAAAAGGGGGGGACAAGCTTTATGACCGCCTGTGATCTTGCAATAGTATTGATTATTTCGGGTTGCTTTTGTCTTTACATCGGCGGCGGGTGGGCATTGGTATCTTACATAGAGAGGATGGTGAAAAAGCATGAAACTAAAAGAGGCAAGGCTAACCGCAAAGTTACAGCAAACCGATGTAGTGCCAAAACTCAAAGCAGTTGAACCCCGCGCAGACGTTGGAATGTTAAGCCGGTATGAAAACGGCGTATGTTTACCGACACCGCCGCAATTCAATATTCTTTGTACCCTATATCACAAGCAGCCGCATGAACTTTACGATCTGACAGAGGTTGACCTTGGTGTCAAGCGACCTATAAAGCCGACAGCATCGGAATCAGACGATACATACAAATTAACGGCTCGCATTCCCCTTGTGTTTCTCGGCAACGTCGACAAGCTCAATATGATGTTAAAAGTTTGTGGGTACAAAGGCATTACCGGATGGGTTTTATCCTGTCTAAAGCGCTTGCAAGCGGAATACGCGGCAAGGCAAAAGAATACCGCCTCCGATACTGGAATATCGAAAGCGGCAAGCTAAAAAACTATAATTCATCGCTATTATAGCGGATTCGGAAAGGAATGTCAATTATGACTTTACACGGGAAAATATTAAAAATCATGCTCTTGGCGTTGCAGATAAACAGTTGCCCAACTCAGCAGGAAAAGACGGGCTTTAAGCCGACCATATTTGTTTCTTTTTCAGGTCATGTAAATCAGCTTGACGTGAGTATCCATACCAAAGGATGGCATTCGCCACAACTCAACGATGAACAGGACGGTGACACAATTTACCTTGGGTATGACAATACTGAAGAAAAGCTTGACTCAATAATCGAAAAACTTGAAAAAATTCAGCATTCAAGGTATGACAATCGCCCAATTGATAAAATCTTACCGGCTATTGATTCCAAAGTTCAGTATATTTCTGCGGATGGTAGAACCAAATCCGGAGTTATTGGCGATGTGGTGGCAATCAACAAGGAAAGCACTAAGCCTGTGATGGTTGATTTCTCAATTGCGTGCGTTTCCGGTGTTGGCAAGGATAAACGCTTTTTATGGTGTGCTTCCGATGAAATAAGCGTCATAGAAACGGAGGCGGCGGAATGATTATTACAAACAATCAGCACCTTCCGCAATCCTTTGTTGAAATGGCCAAGCGGGATTATGAGGTTGCCCCGAATGAATATCGTGTCACTTCATTGCTCAAGGGAATCCGCGAAACTATTCTTGAGCGTCGCCACGATGAAGAAATTGAGCAGGACGTTTCCGACATGATATGGTTGCTCTTTGGCACTGCGGTACATAGCATTCTTGAACATCAAAAAGAGGGTGACAACGAGTTTAAGGAAACTCGCTTAAAGATTCCTTTTAACGCTTATGAGTTATCCGGTCAATTCGACCTTTATAATGCTGAAACTCAGACCATTACAGATTATAAAACCTGTTCTGTTTGGAAGGTCATTTTTGGTGATTACTCAGATTGGAAAAGGCAGCTCCTTATTTATTCCTATATGCTCCGGTTAATAGGCTTTGAGGTCAAACATGGTGAAATAGTTGCCATGATGAAAGATCATAGCAAAAGGGACGCTAAAATCAAGGCGGACTATCCGGCACTTCCAGTACAGAAGATCTCTTTTGATTTTTCAGATCAGGATTATGAGGAAACTGAATATTTCATTGTGGAACGTTTCAAAGAGATAACACAGGCCGAGGCTTTGCCCGATGATGAACTCCCCATTTGCACCCCGGAAGAACGCTTCAACAGCGGTGATAAATTTGCGGTAATGAAAAAGGGACGCAAAACCGCTTTGCGTGTTCTTGACGACTTGCAAGCGGCGGAGGATTGGAAGGAAGCAAACAGCGGCGATTACATTGACACCCGCCCCGGCGAGGATAAAAAGTGTAAAGACTACTGTTCTGCCTGTGAGTTTTGCTCCTATTACCGTGAGCATGTTAAGGAGGGGTGATTGTGGCATTGAAATTTTCTCTTTTGACCGCCGACGATATTGAGGTCAAGGTTAAAAAAATTACTTCAAAGGGCGCTATCGCCTTGTTATACAAGACTGCTCGCGTCGACATGAATATCCTTGACGCGGCAGTCACCCCGATGGGGTGGAAATGCTCTTACCGTGAAGTCAAAGGAAACCTTTATTGTGAAATATCCATTTACGACAAGGATAAGCAGGAATGGGTATCCAAAGAGGATTGCGGAATCGAAAGCCGTGAGGACAATGAGGGTAACCAACGCAAAGGTGAGGCTTCCGACGCATTCAAACGCGCCGGTTTCAAATGGGGCATTGGGCGTGAACTTTATACAGCGCCGTTCACTTTCCTTACCTGCCCGACCAAACTCAAAAGCGACAAAAAGGTATATGAATTGTCTAATCCTTTTGCACAATTTAGCGTTAAATCAATCGGTTATGATGTTTCCGGAAAAATCAACGCCCTTGTTATCGTGGATGATGACGGAAAACAGGTTTATAAACTTGGCCAGAAACCTCCGGTTGATGAACAGCCAGATACTGGGAAAACTGTGGGGAACAAAAAGCCTGTAGACGCAGCACATCAAATTGCGAATGCACTGATTCGACGGTTTGGTAATGATAGAGCCGGAGATATGCTGTTCCCCATAACGGGGTATAAGACTACAAAAGATATTCCGGGTGAAAAACTTTCTGAGGTTCTTGATCTTATCAACGGATTCGAGGAAATAGCATGAGCAAATCAATTATGCAGGACAATAAGCAGTCGTATTTATCGGGTCGGACTGATAACCTACATAAGCACCATATTTTTGAGGGAAACCCAAACCGTAAGAACTCTGAAGAATATGGTTGTTGGATATGGCTTACAGCAGACGAGCACAACATGTCAGATCAGGGAGTGCATTTTAATAAGCAGTTGGATTTGCGACTTAAATGCGAATGTCAACGGAAATTTGAAGCTATTTACGGGCATAAGAAATTCAAGGATGTTTTCGGGAGGTATTACCTTTGAAAGGCCGATTTGATTTTCACAATTTCAAGATTACCACGGACGACGGCGGGAACATAGAGTTCTCCGCCTCCGTCTCCCCGGAAAGCAAATATGCAGTCCGTGAAATGGTCAAGGAAATGCGCCGGGAAGATAAGGACTACACCGCGACAATATCAATTAAGCGCAATTCCCGGACGCTCGACCAAAACGCTCTTATGTGGGCGCTGCTTACAATCTACGCAGATGCACAGGGTGGCGGCCGTCGCGGAAGTGTTACACCCGAGGATATTTATTACCGGATGCTTGAAAAATACGGCGTCGCAGCTTTTATTATGACCTTGCCGGATGCAAAGCCGCAGCTTGAGCTTGCGTTCCGTGTTGTTAAACAGGTTGATACCCGCGATTATAACGGCAAGGAAATGACAATTTTCAAATGCTATTACGGTTCATCGAAATACGACACCAAGCAAATGGCCGACCTTATAGACGGTATATTTGATGAACTTGCCGTAATCGGAATCAACGTCGACACAAGCCACGATGTAAGCGGATTTTATGAGGACTGGACTAAATACAAGGAGGCTAATAATGCTTAATGTAGTAGCACTCAACGGTCGGTTGACTGCCGACCCGGAGCTTAGACATACCAACAGCGACATTCCAGTAACAAGCTTTACCCTTGCAGTCGACCGCAGCTATCAAAAACAAGGGCAGAACAGGCAAGCCGATTTTATCGACGTTGTTTGCTGGCGTAACACCGCAGAGTTTGCATCGAGATACTTCAAAAAGGGTCAGCTTGTGGCGGTTGAGGGTTCAATTCAGACCCGCAGCTATACCGACAATCAGGGAAACAAGCGCAAGGCCTTTGAAATTGTCGCTAACAATGTTCATTTTGCCGAGCCACGCCGTGACAGTGGAGGTCAACCATCAATTGATGTTTCGCCGGGAGATAACGGAGATTTTGTCGAAATAGACGGCGACGATGATCTGCCGTTTTAAACAAACAAGGCGGCTTTTAAGCCTGCTTCCCTTTAAAGGGGTGATATATCAGTGTGAATGACGATAAAAAAAGTTTTTTGCTATATACGGATTACCGGCAGCACCTTGAATTACTATCCGACGAACAACGTGGGCGGCTTTTCATGGCCCTATTTGATTATGCTGAGTTTAGCACTGTGTTGGAGCTCGACGGTATGTCAAAAATGGCGTTTTCTTTCATCAAGGCTCAAATGGATAGGGACAAAGAAAAGTATGAATCAATTTGCAACCGCAACAAGGAAAATGGGCAAAAGGGTGGTAGACCAGTAAAAACCGATAGCAACCCAAGCGAACCCAAAAAACCCACTGGGTTAATTGAAAACCCAAGCGAACCCAAAAAACCTGATACTGATAATGATAATGATACTGGTACTGATACTGACAATGATACTATCCCCTATAGCCCCCCAAAGGGTGGCGACGACATTCGGAGCGAGAGCCAACCGGTTGAAAAGGCCGACGGAACGGGAACACCCGCAGACCACTCCACGACCTCCGAAGATCGCTTTAATCGCTTTTGGGCGGCATATCCCCGCAAAGTCGGCAAGGCCGCAGCGGAAAAGGTATTCAAGAAGCTCCATCCTTCCGAGGCACTTCTGCAAAAGATGTTTAAAACCATTGAGGCAGAAAAGAAAACGCTCCAATGGCAGCGTGACAACGGACAGTACATACCGCACCCCACGACATGGCTTAATCAAGGCCGGTGGGATGATGAAGTACAGTCGGCGGACGGAATTAACCAGGGCAACCCGTCGTATGACATCGACGATTTTGTCAAACTATCCATGCTACAGATACACAATGAGGGGAGGCCACCGGATGAACAATCTTGAGGAATACCGCAATTTTCTGAGGCACAAGCAGATCACCGTAAAATCCACAGGCTTTGATGTTACGCTTGAACAACTCAATGATGCTGCTTTTAACTGGCAGAAAGATATTGACCGGTGGGCGCTCCGAAAAGGGAAAGCGGCGCTGTTCGCAGATTGTGGCCTTGGAAAGACGTTGATGCAGCTTATTTGGGCATGTGAGGTTTGCAAGCACACCGGCGGAAATGTTTTAATTCTCGCACCTTTGGCGGTGTCTTCACAAACAGCGCGAGAGGGTAAGAAATTCGGGATACCGATTACAATCTGCCGAAGTCAGCAAGACGTTAAACCCGGAATCAACATAACCAACTATGAACGGCTTGATAAATTTGATACATCGGCTTTTGTGGGTGTGGTGCTTGATGAAAGCAGTATTTTAAAGGCCTATACCGGAAAAATCAAGCAGCAGATAAACGACGCATTTCAGAATACTTCTTACAAGCTTGCATGTACTGCAACCCCGGCACCCAACGACCACATGGAGCTATTAAATCACGCTGAGTTTTTAGGTGTTATGAAGTCAAGCGAGGCACTTTCGATATGGTTTATCAACGACACAAAGGCAAGCGGAACATATCGGCTGAAAAAACACGCGGTTAAATCATTTTGGGAATGGGTTTCTACATGGGCCGTTTGCATGAGTAGCCCGGCGGATATTGGTTATCCTGACGACGGTTACAAGCTGCCTCCGCTGAATGTCATTGATGATACTGTGAGCGTGAGCATGTTAGACCCGACATATGAAGATGGCTTTATCAGACACGTTGAAGCGTCGGCCACAGGGTTTCACAAGGAAAAACGGTACACAGCACCAATGAGGGCGCAGCGTACCGCCGAGATAGTCAATTCAAGCACTGAACAGTTTGTTATTTGGTGCGAAACCAACTATGAGGCTGATTTACTAAAGCAGTTACTTCCCGACGCGGTTGAGGTCAGAGGCAGTGACAGTGCCGAGAATAAAGAACGCGCGGCAATTGATTTCATCGAGGGTAAAACCCGGTTACTTATTTCCAAACCGTCAATATTCGGTTTCGGCCTTAATTTTCAGAATTGCCATAACACCGTATTTTGTGGCCTTGACTACAGCTATGAAAGCTATTATCAGGCAGTGCGCCGCTTTTGGAGGTTCGGGCAGACAAAGCCCGTCAATGTCCATATCGTGATTGGCAGCACGGAAAAACAGATCCTCGATACAATCCGCCGCAAGGAAGCTCAACAGGAAGAAATGAAGCGGAACATGTATGGCAGCTTAAAGCAGATTCAGACAGACGCAATACACGGTACAACTTTTAAATTGACACTGGATGCGCCGGTTATACACCTTCCGGCGTGGCTCAAGGAGGCATAGAAGTGGAATATCACGGCAACAAATTCAGCATGTACAACGGCGACTGTGTTCAGATCATCAAGCAAATTCCCGACAACAGCATTCACTTTCCGATTTTCAGTCCGCCGTTTGCAAATCTTTATATATACAGCGACGATCTTGCGGATATGGGAAATTGCAAGAACATGACGGAATTTTTCAATCAGTTTGATTTTCTCATTCCAGAGCTTTTAAGGGTTACAATTCCCGGCCGGATGTGTGCTGTCCATTGCAAGCAGCTCCCCAAGTATAAAAGCCGCGACGGGCAATCCGGATTGATAGATTTTCGCGGTGAGATTATCCGACACTTTGAAGCGGCGGGGTGGCAGTATCACAGCGAAGTCCTCATATGGACTGACCCGGTACTGGAAATGCAGAAAACAAAACCGCAAGGCCTTTTATATTGTCAGCTCCGCAAGGACGCAACGCACAGCCGCCAAGGTATGGCCGAATATCTTGTGGTTTTCAGAAAATGGGCAGACGAGGGCGACGCCGAGCCGGTCACGCACACCAAAGAAGCTTTTCCGCTTGAGCAATGGCAGGATTACGCATCTTGTGTTTGGATGGACGTTTCACGTACCAAGACACTTAATGTTCGGGCAGCCCGTGAAAATGCGGATGAAAAACATATCTGCCCGCTTCAGCTTGACACAATCGAAAGAGCGGTTGAAATGTGGTCAAATCCCGGAGATATTATTTTCAGTCCATTCGCGGGTATTGGCTCAGAGGTTTATCAAGCCATTAAAATGGGGCGGCGCGGTATTGGTATTGAACTTAAAGAAAGTTATTACAATCAAGCGGTTCTTAATTGCCGCAGTGTGGACGATAGTGAGCAGTTAACCTTTGGGGCGATAAGTTAATTATCTTCCTATTATAAATCCATTACAGCCACTTGCAAGTGGCAAAGAAAGGATGATTCCAATGCCAGATAAACACGGCAACCCGACAGAGAATGAAATCCAGTCATCAATCCGTCAGATTTTAGAATGGCGCGGTTGGTACGTTATGAGAATACAGCAGGGGTTGGGTTGTCAAAAGGGTATTTCTGATTTGATAGCCGTCAAGAATGGCAGGACGGTTTTTCTTGAGATAAAAAAGCCAACGGGCAAGCAATCAAAAGACCAACTTGAATTTGAAGCCGATGTAAAGGCTCACGGCGGCGAATATGTGGTACTGCGGAGTGTCGATGAAGCGGTGATATTCGCAAAAGGAGGCGCAAATGCTGACACATCTATCCCTGTTCAGCGGCATCGGTGGCCTTGACCGTGCGGCAAAGATGGCAGGATTTGAAACAGTCGGGCAATGTGAGTTTGCGGATTATCCCTATAAAGATTTGTGCAAGAATTTTCCTAATGCCACAAAATGGCGGGATATACGCACACTGACAGGAAGTGATTTTTTTGAGCGAACAGGCTTGCGAACAGTT
>DBTI01000304.1 GCA_002306975.1 Ruminococcaceae bacterium UBA1320 | reverse complement strand
TAGGTCCAAAGCCGTAACTGCCCCGGTTTAGGTGTATCACCGATTGTGTTCCAGCCGCATGGCCCGCTTTCCTGTTCCATCACCCAGTACTTTTTGTCCTTCAAACACCTCGTAAGGGCGTGCGCCATCGAGTTCCATGAAAAAGGTTTGTTGTCGAACGCCGAAACCGGGTAATTATCCCATGAGACAAAATCAAGCTCGCGCGCCATTCCGTAATAGTCTGCATCCTCAGCGTTGGGCATAATGTTATGCGTAATCGGCTGCATACTCCCGCAGCTCCGGATGATTTCTTTTTGATATTTAACATAATCCAAAATACTGTCGGAGCAAAATCTTTTATAGTCAAGTTCAAGGCCGGAATTATGCACCGAATTGTTGGCGTCGCTGACGCCGCAGGCGGAAAAGCCAGGAAGGATGATTTCATCAAAATCTCTGTAGGTCTGGCTCCAAAAGCTTGTGCCCCATTCACTGTTCAGGCTGTCAATCGACCGGTATTTCCGACGCAGCCAACCAACAAATGCCTTCCAACAATTTTCGCAATAACAGCGTCCCGCAAGCTCGTTGTCGATCTGCCACCCAATCACATTTGGGTTGGCGCCATAATGACTGGCCATTGCCTCCACAATCCGCTTCGTGTCAATTTGATAAGACGGACTGTTAAAGCAATAGTGTCGGCGGCTTCCGAAGCCTTTCACATGACCGTAACAATCCTTTGGATAGGTTTCGGGATTCTCGTCCATCACCCATTTCGGTGGCGTCGCGGTGGGCGTTCCCAGCACCGTCTTTATTCCGTGCCCGGCGAGCAGTGCAATTGCCCGGTCAAGCCATTCGTAATTGAATATCCCTTTTTCCGGTTCCATTTTTGCCCACGCAAATTCGCCCAATCTGACCACATTCAGATTTGCCTTTTCCATGAGAACCGCATCCTGTTCCCATCGCTCCTCCGGCCAGTGTTCCGGATAATAGTCGGCTCCAATATACAAAAACATCATCCCCAATCATCCGGTTCGCGACCGATATCTACAGGTTTTCAAGCACTGCCGCGCCCATCTGCGGCAAAGTAAAGTACCCACTTATCACACTGTCTGTCAACATATCCCGATAGTCTTTATCTAAGCAAACATCTGTTTTTTCCATATTATGGTTGATCAAAAAGGTAAACGCCCGGCCATCCTGCGCGTATCTTCTCGTTACCTCTACGCCACCCGGCGTAATCATCGGCGGCGTCACACATTTTTCCGTGCACACGCCCTTTACAAAATCGCTCAGAAACGCTTTATCCGGGTCGGTTCCGATATAATAGGCAAGCCCTTTGCCGTATTGATTGACGGTCAGGCAGGATGTGCCTTGATAAAAATCGGCTCCGTAGCAGGCAAGCGACTTTGCTGTTTCGGGATGAATCAGGTCACAAAGCAACCCGCAGTCATAACGGTCGGCAAGATATTTCCCCTTTTCCGATATGACCATACTGTTTTTCTCCTCCGGCAGAAGCGCGTCCCATTCCTCCACCCAGATCCCAAACAGTTCCCGCAGTTTTCCGGGGTACCCGCCGGTCGTTACAAGATCATTTTCGTCCACAATACCGCTGAAAAAGGAGGAGATCAGCGTTCCGCCGCCAGAGACAAAGGCGTTAAGGTTCTGATCAACACCCGGTTTAACCATATACAAAAGAGGCGCCGTGACAATTTTGTATTGTGAAAGATCGCTGTCTGGGCGGACGATGTCTACAGAAATATTCAAGTCGTAAAACGCTTTATAGTATTTATTGATCTGTTCAAAATACTTTATATCCTTGCTTGGGCCGCTCGAAAGCTCAACCGACCACCAGTTGTCCCAGTCAAAGATAATGGCAGCTTTTGAGCGGAACCTCGAATCAACAAACCGGCTTCCGATTTTCGACAGCTCGGCTCCGATTCGCGCGCATTCTTGAAAGACACGAGTGTTTTCATGGCCGGCGTGTGAGATGACTGCACCGTGGAACTTTTCCACGCCACCAATTGAACCCCGCAGCTGAAAGTACATAACCGCATCTGCGCCGTGGGCCATTGCCTGATAGCTTAGCTTTCGCACTTCGCCCGGTTTTTTGAGCTTGTTGTAGGGTTGCCAGTTCTGCTGGCTGGGGGTCTGCTCGACCAGAAGATACGGCGCGCCCGCTTTCAGTCCCCGCATAAGATCATGCTTGAGCGCGACAGTGCTCGGGTCGTCGGTCGGAGAAGGGTAATTATCCCAACCGACAATGTCTATATATTTTGCGAACTTAAACT
Source organism: Ruminococcaceae bacterium UBA1320 (assembly GCA_002306975.1). Classification (GTDB taxonomy): domain Bacteria; phylum Bacillota; class Clostridia; order Oscillospirales; family Ethanoligenentaceae; genus Ruminiclostridium_D. The sequence continues at coordinate 2,291 of DBTI01000304.1, read as the reverse complement.
GATCAAGATGCTTGATCAGCCCGGAGATATTTGTCGTGATCGGAATATCGGGCGTAATTGCTTTGATGACCCTGTATTCCTCCATATAGCAACTGATCGTCGAGTCGGTTATAAAGCGGTCATAGTCAAGGGCGATTTCCTGATACCATTTATTGTCGTCATTCAGTTCGGACGGAACGACAATCTCTTCCCAGTCTGTAAGCGTGTGATTCCAAAAACTGAGGTTCCATCGCCTGTTTACCTCTTCAATGGTTTTATAATGCTCTTCCACCCAGTTTCGAAACGCTTTTGCGCAGGTATCACAATAGCAATATGTACCGTATTCATTTGCGATATGCCATATCAGCAAAGCCGGATGATTCTTATACCTTTCGGCAAGTTTTCCGGCCAGCCTCGCCGCGAATTTTCTGTACACCGGGCTGTTCGGACAAAAATTCACCCGTTTTCCGTGCACACGCCTGCGCCCGTCCACATCTACCGGAAGCATATCGGGATATTTCTTTGACATCCACGCCGGCTGCGCAGCCGTAGAGGTCGCAAGGCAGGCATAAATCCCGTTTTTTGCAAGCAAATCAAGAATCCTGTCGAGCCAGCCGAATTCGTAAAGATCCTCCGACGGCTGAAGCATTGTCCAGCTAAAAACAGGAAGCGTCACAAGATTGATATGTGCCAGCTTAAACAGCCGCATATCCTCTTTCCATATCTCTTCAGACCATTGGTCAGGATTATAGTCTCCACCATATAGAATCGGGAATTTCTTATTCATCATCTTCTAAAACCCCACAGTATTCCAAAAACATAAGTTGTGTTTATTAATAAAATTGCGTGCATATAACTAAATGATTTAATTATATTTTACAACGTATTTTAAACGAAATCAATACTTTTTAAAAATATTTAGTAAATATTTATTTGTTGTCATTTTGCTTGTTTGGAGAATGTTGTACACATTTACTACTTGAAATTCTATATATATCTAAGCATTTTGACATACATTCCCGTATAATTTCGCGTTTCTACTGCTATTTACTCAATGTTTATTAAATTTAATCGAATATTGCATGCTTTTGATTACCGATTCCGCTTAATGCTTAATTTAGATACAGTCAATTTTAATAAACTGCTTTAGCTATCTCACTGCATAATTCAATAGTGCGAAATAATGCTACTAAAAAGTCTTTGAACAGCTTTTTAGCAGCATATGTCAACGTCCTATATTGATTCGAACTAGTGAACACGTGCGCACACGATATCGTCACGGCTACAAACGAATGCAGTGCAACAGAAAATTGTGCCAATCTTAACAGGAAACGCTTATAGGCACATGATAAAAGCACAAAGCGGGCAGATGTGTCTCATAATCCTTCGGCATAATCCCTTTCGGATCTTGCTCGTACGCACAATGAACAAACCCTTTTTCGCCAAGGGTACGCGAAAGTTCCAGAAATACAGAGTTTTTATCCGCCTTGTATGCTTGGATGTCCAGAACGCTATTTTCATCTTCGATGGTAAATGGCAAAGCGTTTACTGACGCCTCATAAAAATAGAGTTTCCCATATACGTTGTCAAAATCCAGCCTGACCGACCCTTTATCGGCGGAACAAACCGCCGTACGCAAATCCGGAGCCATACAAAGAAACTTTTTCGAGCAGAGCACCGATAGCGCAACCTTGGCTAGCCTCTGCCCGAGGATAACGGCGAACGCGCCGGAGTTATGTATCGCGTCAGAGAGTATACAGTCGGTTGTTGGTGAAACATAAACACCCTCGAGTTTTTTTGCCGCCTGTCTTTGCGCTTCACGGATTTTACCCCAGTAAATATCCTTTTCTTTGCAGAAAAAGCGGGTATATCGATTAAGCTGGAAGGTAAAAAATGGTAGAAACGGTATACCCGTATCAGTCCTTAATCCGGCAACCATGTCTGCAAAGTTTTGATAATAGGCATCACAATCGTCTGCGTTGGTATCCTCACACCCTTGATACCACAATATTCCTTTTATTCCGGAAGGTTGATTACGTATAATGCGCAGCATGTTTTCATATAAATCGCCGGTTTTTTGATGCCATCTGGCCAAAGGAGCGCCGCCGAGCGCACAGATAATCAATCCGACCGGAAATCCGGCAGACTTTTTATAGAATTTTCCGAAACTCAGATAAGGCGAATTCCCCGTGTTCCATTCATCACGGTTTACTTCATGGATTGTGCCTGTTGAATCGTTAAACGGGTGTGACGCAAGATCACAGCAGCCGCTGTTTTTGAGCAGATGTACAACAATCTCCCGCGGATCCTAG
>DBTI01000228.1 GCA_002306975.1 Ruminococcaceae bacterium UBA1320 | reverse complement strand
CGCAGATCCGCCTGATAATCAGCCAGCCGCCTTGCAAGATTAGGATGCTGAGGCCCCGAAACACAGTATGCGGCGCGTATTGTGGTAACTTCGTCGTTAATAAGGGCAAGTCCTATATGAGAATAGGGAATATAGGGTGAAAATGAGTCGTAAATGAATTGTAAAATTTCTTTGAATGGTCCGTTGCTTTCAATATTTTCTATTATAGCGATAAGGCTGTTAAACTTTTTTTCAATCTGTTGGCATTCATCCGCATTTGAGGGCAATTCTCCGGGGCTTGTTTTGCTGCTTTGCCCGGATGATTTTTTCATGAACAATAAATGCAGCAGGATTAGAACAGTCGCAAAGGCGAGAGCTTGTACTACTGCAATGCTAATTAACATAAGTGAACTATTCTTAACACCTAAAATTAAATCTAACAAAAAAGCAGCAAAGCAAATTGTTGCAGCTGCTGAAACTACGGTAATTTGGGCTTTACGGCTGCTAATCATATATTCACCTCTTTATCGTTATGGCTAAATTACCCTGCATACTATTATATCGCATATTACGTGAACAAGTTAATATAAATAGTAACTAAAAAATAAAAAAAATTAAACCCTTGGCAAAATTCAAAAAGCGCAAAATCAATAATAATTCATTTAACGATATGTTTTGATCAGCCATTACGCGGTCTAAATGTAAAATATATATTAAATCTTTATATTGAATTATCTAATTGTGACGATATATATATTACTAGACAAATGTTTGAAAGCAAAATGTAAAAAAGATGCTCCTGACAGTGGGCATTTACAAACCAATGCATATATTCATTTTCTTGAAGGGATGGGCTATAGAGAAATTAAGTAAAATCGTTATGATGAAGGAGGAAGGCATAAAAAATCTGTCGGCTGAACTTGGAATAGGCATGAGAGTTAATAAGTAAAAGACAAAAGAATTTACAGACAGAAGAATAAAACGAATGTGATGTGGGGTTTATCATGAAAAGTCAGAAGAGAAGCAAAAGTATTAAAGGAAAATTAATGGCTATTACTGTCACGGGGTCACTGGTTCCTGTTATCATACTGATTATTGGATTGTTAGTGTCATTAAATATTGTAACGGGGCAATCACAAAAGGTTGCCACAGATAATCTTTACTTAAATATTAAGACAAATGTGCAGTATGAAACACAAATAATGGTTACAAGCACCGAAGCATTGTATAATGCAAATAAAGGCAAAATGCCGGAGCAGGAGCTCGAAAAATTAGTCCTGGATAACATCAGAAATTCAAAGTATGGTGATTCGGGTTATTACTTTGTTTATGATGAAACAGGAATTCGATTAGTCGCTCCTGAAAATAAAGCTCAGGAAGGTCAGAATTTAATTGCTACGGTTGATAAAAACGGCGTTAAACCCGTAGTTGAGTTTATTAAACTTGGCAAACAGGGCGGTGGCTCTCTGACATACGAGTGGCTGAACCCGAAAACAAATAAACAGGAGGAGAAGATAGCATACGTTTCCCCTTTGAAGCTCGGTGATCTTGAACTTGTTATTGGGACTGGCACTTATATGCCTATGATAGAAAGCACGCAGGTGGAAATCGGAAATACGATAAATACTACGAAAAACCTGATTATTCTCATACTTGTTCCTCTTTGTATCATTTTTTCATTTTTAATATTAGTATTTTCATACTTATATTATTCAAAGAAAATAATTAAACCAATTAAGAGTTTGACCGGAATAGCAGATAAATTAGCTGTCGGTGACGTAGATGTCAGTATTGATAAAGCGTCGGATGATGAAATCGGAGCTTTACTGAATTCATTTGATAAAATGGCGAAAAATATAAAAGGGCAGGCTTTGGTAGCTGAAAAAATAGCCTTAGGCGACGTGGATGTGTCAATAACGGCACAATCAGATAAGGACGTATTGACAATTAGCTTGTTGGGTGTAATAAACTCGCTAAAGGATCTTTCCTCTGAAACAGACAGGCTGATTATTGCAGCAGGGGAGGGTAATTTTGCACTAAGGGGTAACTCAGGCAAATTTAAGGGTCAGTATGCTTCAATGATCATTGGTGAAAATCAGTTGCTTGATGAAGTGGTAAAGGCATTTGATGAAGTACATAAAGCTTCAAACATATCAAAAAAGCAATCAGAGTATCTTGATTTAGAAACTGAAAGGCTTGCAAAAAACTTGAGCAGGCTTTCGAGCGGAAATATTGAGCTCGACTTAGACATTTCCGAAGGCAACGAATATACAGGGAAAGAATATGAAATGTTCCGCGATATCCGCAGTAATTTGGAAAAGGTTCAGCAAGCGTTGAAGAGTCTAATTGCTGACGCAGGCATGCTGACACAGGCAGCCGTTGAGGGAAAACTTTCAACAAGAGCAGATGCGGCAAAGCATGAGGGAGACTACCGTAAAATTGTCGATGGAATGAATAATACGCTCGACGCTGTTATAGACCCGTTAAACATAGCGGCCGACTATGTTGACAAGATAAGCAACGGCAACATTCCCGCGAAAATAACAGATACTTACAATGGTGACTTTAACTCTATAAAAAACAACCTTAACACATGTATTGACGCAGTAAACAGCTTAGTGGAAGATACAGATATGCTTGGTGTCGCAGCTGCCGAGGGCAGGCTTTCAACCAGAGCGGATGCAACCAAGCACTATGGTGATTTCCGTAAAATTGTAGAGGGTGTAAACAAAACACTTGATTATGTAATAAATCCGCTCAATGAAGTCTCAGAAGTCATGAAGGAAATGTCAGAAGGAAAACTTCAAGTATCGGTAAAAGGCGATTATAAAGGTGATTTTGCTGAACTTAAGGATTCTGTGAACTTATTGGATCACAACCTTACGAATGTCGTAAATGAGATTTCGAGCTGCTGTGAAAAAATAGCAAGCGGAAATATCGACATTGACAGGATGCGAGAATTCGGCGGTGACTACAAAAGTATTTCTGTATCCATTAATACCATTATCGACTCGCTGAACGAAGTGCTGTTGAGCATAAATACATCGGCTGATCAGGTTTCAGCAGGGTCAAATCAGGTTTCAGGCAGCAGTCAGGCTTTGTCGCAGGGGGCCACCGAGCAGGCAAGCTCAATTGAGGAGCTTTCGGCATCTATTAAAGAGATTGCATCTCAGACGATGGCGAACTCGACAAAAGCGATTCAGGCAAACGAACTGGCTGTGAAAGCCAAAAACGATGCGGTAACAGGCAGTGACCAGATGAAGCTTATGCTCCAGTCGATGTCGGATATAAATGAAGCGTCAGCGAACATATCCAAAGTAATAAAGGTTATTGATGATATCGCCTTCCAGACAAATATTCTGGCGCTTAATGCTGCGGTAGAGGCCGCGAGAGCGGGCCAATACGGCAAAGGATTCGCAGTCGTGGCAGAAGAAGTACGCAACCTTGCTGCAAAAAGTGCCAATGCGGCTAGCGAAACTACGACGATGATAGAAGGTTCCATGAAAAAAGCGGAAGCAGGAACCAAGATCGCAAGCGGCACAGCGGAAGCGCTTGTCAAGATAGTGGAAGGTGTTGACAAAGCCGCGGTTTTGGTGGCCGAGATAGCAGCAGCCTCAAACGAGCAGGCAACCGGGGTTGCACAGATCAACATGGGCGTAGAGCAGGTGTCGCAGGTGGTTCAGACAAATTCCGCAACGGCGGAGGAAAGCGCAGCGGCCAGCGAGGAGCTTTCCTCACAGGCCGAGATGCTCAAAGAGATGGTTGGGCGGTTCAGTCTCAGAAAAAGCCAAAGCGCCGCCATCGCAGCAAAAACCGAAAGACCGTCTGCCGTACAGGCAGCGCCAGCTTCAAACAAGCGGAAAACAACGCTGAATAACAACGGATTCGGCGAATATTAAGTAAATATCACGAAAATCGGGCTTCCCGAAATTACATCAGGGAAGCCCGCTTTCCGTATAGATACTGTCTTTGTGGGTCATGTTATTTATATCGTCCACACAACTTGGTGCTGCTGGCCGGACTTGAACCGGCACGATATCGACCAAAGAAAAAATTTCAAGACGAGTCGCCAACACCTTCAAAAAATGACTGTTGTTTATATATACGGAACCATCGACATAATGGATAAAATGCATTTATGGCCCTGACCCGCAGAGCATCATGTTGACAGAGTATTGATTGTATGTTATGCTTAAGCAAATGAATGAAGCGTCATTCATTTGCTTAAGGAGGATCATTCTTATGGCTTTTAAAAGATCTGAAAAAATAGAACTACACAAAGACGAAAAAAGAAAACTCATACTTGAAACCGCCGCCGCCATATTGGCCCAAAAAGGCTACCATCAGACGGCTGTCAAGGATATAACCGACGGCGCTGGCATTTCTGTAGGAACTTTCTATCTTTATTTTAAAAACAAGGAGGATTTGTTTGAAAAGCTTTATGATGAAACATGGAAGACCTTGCGTAATCTGAACGATTATGCACTAAAAACAGACAGCTGCTCGGTAGCAAAAAAATTCTCGAGGGTAATAGCTTCGTCAATATGGGGCTATCAAAAGTTCAAGGATCTTACAAAAATCATGATGATTGAAGCAGTCGGTTTAAATCCCCGCTTTGAAGAAAAATACGCTCAAATCATGAGGCAATCAGTATCTGACATAGAAAGTATACTCGAGCCACTAAAGGAACGGGAGTTGATCGTCGTTTTTGACATCAAGGTAGCCGCCACAGCCTACATTGGCGCCATCCATAATGTGATAACCTGCTGGCTGAGGGGCGATGCCCGTTCCAATTTGTGCGAGTCTACATTACCGCTGGTTGTTTTTCTCATGCAGGCGCTAAACATGGATTTCAATGTCGATGAGATCAAACAATCTATTGATGAAATGAATGAAGAACTGGAAAACGACCATGATCTGTTAGATATTTTCAAAAATTGATTCATGCAAGAAAGAAATGGTCAAATGTTAGCACTTAGCAAGCGCAGAATGACATTCATGTTGCTGTCCATTGCAATCGGGTCATTTATGTCGGTAATGGACTCAAATGTTGTCAATGTCGTTCTGCCTGTCATTCAAAATGATTATCATGTGACGTTATCTATCGTGGAATGGGTTGTCACTGCTTATCTGTTGATAGTGAGCAGCATGTTGCTTACATTCGGCCGACTTTCGGATATCTTCGGGCATAGAAAGGTCTATCTGACCGGCTTTTATATTTTTACCTTAGGTTCACTTCTCTGCGGGCTTTCTGCCAATATCGAGATGCTGATTGGTTGTCGTGTCTTTCAGGCACTGGGGGCAGGGATGATGTTTTCATCCAATCTTGCTATTATCACTGAGTATGTTGCCCCTGAAAATCGAGGCAAAGCCTTCAGCGTTACTGCAATTGCCGTTGCGGTTGGATGCTGTGTCGGGCCTGGGGTTGGAGGCGTACTGGCAAATCTACTTGGCTGGCAAAGCATCTTTTTTATGAATGTTCCCTTTGGAATTGTTGGCATTTTTCTCGCCACGAAAAGCATTCCAAAGGATTCAAAAGGTACTTCTGTGCCATTTGACATAAGAGGTAGTATTCTGATTTTCGTAGCGCTTTTCCTCATCTTGCTGCCACTCAACCTTGCCAGCAATGAAAACATAAGCCCCCTACTGTTTGCTGTTCTGCTGGTAGCGGGCCTGATTTTCTTAGTGTTATTTATTCTGGTTGAGAGAAAGTCAAAATACCCATTGTTAAACCTTGGACTGTTTCAAAACCGGATTTATTCAGCCAATGTCGTTGCTTCCTCATTCAACTATATGTCCCAGTTCATTCTTGCGTTTATCGCACCATTTTATCTAGAAAGTGTTCGCATGCTTTCAACCGCAATGACTGGGCTTGTTTATATTCCAATGCCACTTGCTATGATACTTGTCGCACCGTTTAGCGGGAGATTTTCAGACCACCACAACAGCCGCATCATGGCTGCTTCTGGTATGGGTGTCATGGCGTTAGGCCTTTTTCTGCTTTGCTTTGTAAAGCTTGATACTCCATACTGGTATATCATTCTTGCCATGATTCTAACTGGAGCCGGCTCCGGAATGTTCCAGATACCCAACAACAGCACTGTCATGGGAAATGCGCCTGCGCAGCATAGGGGCGCGGCATCAGGGGTGCTCGCCACGATGCGTAATATCGGAATGGTGATTGGCGTAGTAATCAGCGCGGCTCTTTTTAACTATGCTTCGATCAGGGCGAAGACTGCCTATGCTTCATATGGTCTATCCGGTTCTTCCCTTACAAAGGCGTCGTATGTCAAGGGAATGCAAGTCACCATTTTGTCAGCGGTTATTGCCGCATTGCTTGCCATGGCGTTTTCGCTGATTCAAAAGAAAAAAGAAAAGCTGGAATCCGTATAGCAGTTCCGTAAGGATTACTTTATTGCACTTGCGGTTCTGGATATTGTTGGTATACTACTTGGCAAGCCCTATTTAGGAGGGATGCTAGAAAATGAAAGGCCAAATTTATTTTCAAATCAATGCAGCACCGAAAAAGGAAACCCCCAAACCCGCTTGTACAGCGGCTTTGAGAGCCTTTGAATTTTGTCTAGTTAATGAATAAAGATGCCATTAAAATCGCGGACACCCCGCATAAGGGAAGGGCGAGACATTCCTCCAGCGCAACTGGTGTTGCTTTAAAAAATTGTATCTGGTATTATATAATTTGTAACGACAGTGCAGAAATATCTTAAAAAAGCGGGTAGAGAGAATGAGCTCAGATTTCGCAACGGATGAGAATGAGCCAAAACATCAGCGTCGTATTCGATATAAAGGTACTCACCCTAAAACTTTTAAAGAGAAGTACAAGGAATTGCAGCCGGATCATTATGCCGATACTGTGGCAAAGGTGATTCAGAAGGGACATACCCCTGCGGGTATGCATATTCCCATTTGCGTTAAAGAAATATTAGAAATCCTGAAAATCACACCCGGGCAAACCGGATTGGACGCGACACTAGGCTATGGCGGCCACACGGTAGAGATGCTTAACTGTTTAAATTCGAATGGGCACTTATATGCAATTGATGTAGATCCCATTGAATTACCCCGCACCAAAGAGCGTTTGGAACGCTTGGGCTATGGCCCCGAAATCTTGGAGATAAGGCAAATGAGTTTTTCCCAGATAGATCAAATTGCTTCCGAATCAGGGCCATTTAATTTCGTGTTGGCAGATTTGGGCGTTTCTTCTATGCAGATAGACAATCCCGAAAGAGGATTTTCATTTAAGACTGAAGGACCGTTGGACTTACGGCTAAATCCGAAAATGGGGATATCTGCGGCAAGTCGTTTAAAAAACATTTCATTAGATGAATTGCAAGGTATGTTGATAGAAAATGCCGACGAGCCTCATTCCGAAGCAATCGCTCGCGCTATCATTTCCAACAGAAACAAAGGAATGGGTATATCAACAACAACACAACTCCAAAAGATCATCATGGATGCGCTGAAATTTATTCCGAAAATGAATGAAGATAAGATTAAAAAATCCTGTCAACGGTGCTTTCAAGCGTTGCGGATTGATGTCAATAATGAGTTTGAATCGTTAAATGAGTTGTTGGAGAAACTTCCTGATGCCCTTGCTAAGGGTGGGCGTGTTGCCATACTTTCATTTCATTCAGGAGAAGATCGTTTGGTTAAAAAATCTTTTAAACACTTTTTCCGTGAAGGCGTTTATCGTGAAATAGCACCCGATCCTATTCGACCGTCATCCGACGAATGCCATGCCAACAGTCGTGCGCGTTCCGCCAAATTGCGTTGGGCAATCAAAGCATAAAGTAATTTCTTGAATAAAAAAGCAAGAGCTCCAACATTATATTAAAGTTGGAGCCTTTTTCCGTATAGTTAAGTGAACAAAGATGCTGGGTAAAACCGCATGCATAAAGCAAGTCGCGCACCCCACAAAAGTGAAAGGCGCAACCTGCCCCCAGCGCAGCTGGTGAAAAGTATGTCTTTATGGTCTGCGCTTCCCTGCACCCTGATAGATGATGGTTTCAAGGAGTGCGGAAAGCATTAAATTGTCCTCTATCAAATGATAGTTTTTCGTGTCTATTTCTTTACCATCTGGAAATACGCTCATTGCCTGCAAGGCGATTATTTTCCGTTTTCTTTCCGGCTGTACTTTAAAAATATAATCCACTCCGTTACAATTTATCTCAATATCAAATTGTAACGATAGGGGTGCGGTTCCGCCATATGTAGTGATCTGGTTATAAACGTGCTTCCACTGCTTTTCTTTTACCTGCCGAATAACCATTTAAGTTACTTCTCCATTCCGACATTAGATTTTTTGTTTTCACTCTCTACTACATAAAAGCTCCAATTGCTCATAAAATTTTTACGTCTCCTTTCAGTTCGCATATTACCGAATTATATTTGTATATATACGAATATTATACGGCATAATACGAACTAAGTCAACTGCTCTCATCGGATTTCTCCGAATATTATTCGTTTATTGTTTGACTACCTTCGGTAAAACCCGTATAATGGCGGGGAGAGGAGATGATAAATTGTCAGCTACCAAGAAAATAAAAATACTATTAGTTGAACGTGAAATGACACTTACGGATCTATCAAAACGATTAAATAAGAGTTTATCAACGATGAGCGAAAAAATGACACGCGACAATTTCTCAGAAAAGGAATTGAAAAAGATAGCAGAAGCCTTAAATTATGATTATGATATTATCTTTACTGATAAAGATACCGGGAAAACAATATAATGGTTTTTCATTGCCTGCAAGGCGATTATTTTCCGATTTCTTTCCGGCTGTACTTTCAAAATATAATCCACTCCGTTACAATTTATTTCAACATCAAATTGTAACGATAGGGGCGTGGCTCTGCCATCTGTAGTGATCTGGCTGTAAACGTGCTTCCACTGCTTTTCTTGTACCTGCCGAATAACCATTTAAGTTACTTCTCCATTCTTCAGTTAGATTTCTCCCTGTTCATAAAAAAATTATCTTATTCTTATTAACTGAATATTTTAAAACATCCATTATCAAGATTAATATTAAACTATTTATTTTAACATGTCAATATTTAATCTCAAATAAACAGTTTAAAAATCACCTTTTTATTTGTTTTTACCAATTTCTTAGTATATAATTAAATAACATAAGGAGTGATTTTGTATGGGTATGGCAAAATTAGTGAAAGTTTTATTGTTAGAACGTGATATGACAATGACCGATTTGGCCGATAGATTAGAGAAAACAGTTCAAAATATGAGCGCAAAACTGCGCCGCGACAATCTTTCTGAAAACGAGTTACAAGATATCGCAAGGGCTTGCAATGCAGCATTTACAGGTAGTTTTATATTGAACGACACAGGAAAAGAGATAAAATAAATCGCATTTCCTCCATACCGCCTTGTCAAGGGCAGGTGTGGAGTTTTTTTTGAATATCCGGTTACAAAAATACTACCCAACCTTGACAATGGAACAGAAATACAAAAAATTGAGAGCAGTCGGTTCGACTGCTCTCAATTTTGGTGCGGGTAACAGGATGTTGAACACAGGTTCAAATTCTGAACCTTGCGCAAAAAGATGGACACACCTCACTTTGTTCGGTGCATTCATCTTTTTGTCTTGACAAAAGTCAAAAAGCGCAATATTATAATAATAATATTTAAATGCAATGATGGGGGCAGTAACTGCCGACTTTGTGCTTAAGAGAGCTGCCGTTTGGTGCAAGGCAGTGCGCACGGCTGTGAAAATCACCCCTGAGCGGATCACCGAAAGGTTTAAACCGAGTAGAATGATACGATAGTCCCGCGTTAAGGGGCGCGCTGTTATCGCCTTGCGGGGCAAGACGGCGGCAAAGTGGGCGGTTTTCCGTCAAACAGAGTGGTACCGCGGAGCGTTTGATGAATGAGTAATTCACGAGCCTTCGTCTCTTGAGTAGAGGCGAAGGCTCGTTTTGTTTCGTATAATATTTTCAGTGCAATGGGGGGCTGACAGTGAAAAGAGCAATTGAACTTTATGACACTACGCTGCGCGACGGGGCGCAGGGCGAGGGTATTGCGTTTTCTGTAAAGGATAAAATCTATATTGCAAAGGCGCTTGACCGCCTTGGATTTTCCTATATAGAGGCGGGCAACCCGGGATCCAATCCAAAGGATATGGAGTTTTTCAAGAGCATCGGTGGTTTGAAACTGCAAAATGCCAAAATCTGCGCATTCGGAAGCACACGCAGATGTGGAATGAGTGTCGCCGACGATGAAAATGTAAAGTCTCTTCTCAGGGCAAACACGCCCGTTGTTACGATTTTCGGCAAGGCGTGGGATTTGCACGTGACGAAAGTGTTAAAGACCACACTTCACGAAAACCTTGCCATGATAAGGGATACAGTCGCATTTTTCAAAACCGCCGGGCGCGAGGTCGTTTTTGACGCGGAGCATTTTTTTGACGGCTGCAAAAACAACGAGCATTTTGCCCTTCAGGCGCTGAACGCGGCATGTGAAGGCGGCGCAGACGTGCTTTGCCTTTGCGACACAAACGGAGCCGCCTATATTACCGACATTTACAGCATGACTGAAAAAGTAGCAGATAGATTCGGCAAGCGCACAGCAATCCATTGCCATAACGACACGGGGCTTGCTGTCGCCGGCTCAATGATAAGCGTCGACGCGGGTGCCTGTCAGGTTCAGGGCACCTTTATCGGATTTGGTGAGCGATGCGGCAACGCCGACCTTTCAACCGTACTGGCAAACCTTCAGTTAAAGCGCGGCATGAGCTGTATTCCGGAGGAAAATATGCAGCTTTTGACCTCGACGGCGCGCGGGATCGCGGCCGTATCTAACATAAAACTGCCGCATGAGCACCCGTATGTCGGCTCCTGCGCGTTCGCTCACAAGGGCGGCATGCATGTTGACGGCGTTAATAAGCTGCCGCGCTCATTCGAGCATATTCAGCCGGAGACAGTCGGCAACGAGCGCAAATTCCTGCTCTCCGAAGTGAGCGGCAGGTCGACGGTTTTGTTTGAAATGAAAAAGATAGACGCTTCGGTCACAAAGGATTCGCCGCAGACAAGGGCGGTGATGCAGCGCATAAAGGAGCTTGAACAAAACGGCTATCAGTTTGAGGTTGCGCACGCGAGCGTAGAGCTTTTAATTCGCAAGGTGCTTGGGCGCTACACGCCGTTTTTCGAGCTTGAGCATTACAAGATTATAGGTGAACAGCCGGTGGAGGAAGGGGAGAGCAGCTCAACCGCGATCATAAAGATCCGTGTTAACGGCTGCTCCGAGATAACCGCCGCACAGGGAAACGGCCCTGTTCACGCGCTTGACTGCGCGCTTAAAAAGGCGCTGAGCGTGTTTTACCCGTCAATTAAGAGCGCAAGCCTTTCGGATTATAAGGTGCGCGTGCTTGAACCGCGCGACGCCACCGCGTCAAAGGTCAGGGTTCTTATCGAAACGGCCGACGGCGACAGCGTGTGGACAAATGTCGGTGTTTCAAGCGATATTATCGAGGCGTCGTGGGTCGCGCTTGTCGACGCCATCGAATACAAGCTTACAAAAGACAAAGAAAACGGGAAATTATAATAATCGCCTTTTTGGTTTTAATGAAAGCGAATATAATTAATGGTATAATGTTATCAGGCTTTATAGCAGTTATGCTTTTAAGAAGTTAAATAAGGGAGTGCATCTACCTCCGGTGGGGAGATACGAAAACAAATTTTCTTTATTTTATAATAAAAAACAGAAAATCGAGAGGAGCTGACGCAGATGGGAATGACTATGACGCAAAAAATATTGGCGGCTCACGCCGGTCTTGAAAAAGTAGTGCCGGGGCAGCTTATCGAGGCGCGGCTTGATTTAGTGCTCGGAAACGACATTACTTCGCCCGTGGCAATCAACGCCTTTGAAAAGGCAGAACTTGACACGGTTTTCGACAAAACGAAAATAGCGCTTGTAATGGATCATTTCACGCCGAACAAGGATATCAAGGCGGCGGAGCAGTGCAAGCAGGTTCGCGAATTTGCCAAAAAACATGGCATTGTCAACTACTTTGACGTCGGTCAAATGGGCGTTGAGCACGCGCTGCTGCCGGAAAAAGGGCTGGTTGTGCCAGGAAATCTTGTTATCGGCGCGGATTCCCACACCTGCACCTACGGCGCGCTTGGCGCGTTCTCAACAGGCGTGGGCAGCACAGACATGGCGGCGGGCATGGCTCGCGGCGTCTGCTGGTTCAAGGTTCCCTCGGCGGTTAAATTTGTGCTTCGCGGCAAACCGCGCAAATGGGTTTCGGGCAAAGACGTTATTCTGCACATTATCGGCATGACCGGCGTTGACGGCATGCTTTATAAATCCATGGAGTTCACAGGCGACGGGTTAAAGAACCTGACGGCTGAGGATCGCCTTTGCATGGCGAATATGGCGATAGAAGCAGGCGCGAAAAACGGCATTTTTGAAGTGGACGATGTTACTGTCAAGTATGTCAAAGAGCATTCCACAAAGCCGTATACGGTTTATAAAGCGGACGACGACGCGGAATACGAAAACACATATGAAATCGACCTGTCGCAGATTAAGCCGACGGTCGCTTTCCCGCATCTTCCTGAAAACACCCGCACAATCGACGAATGCGGCGACGTGAAAATACATCAGGTTATAATCGGTTCCTGCACCAACGGGCGCATTGAAGATTTGCGCGTGGCGGCGGAGATATTGAAGGGGAAAAAGGTAGCGGACGGCGTTCGCTGTATCATTATTCCCGCCACACAAAAGGTATACCTCGATGCGGTTAACGAGGGGCTTGTAAACATTTTCATCGAGTCGGGCTGCGCTGTTTCCACGCCAACCTGCGGGCCGTGCCTTGGCGGTTATATGGGCATTCTCGCTGACGGTGAACGCGCGGTGGCAACAACAAACCGCAATTTTGTCGGTCGCATGGGGCACACAGGCTCAGAGGTTTACCTCGCGGGTCCGGCGGTTGCCACGGCTTCGGCGGTTGCGGGGGGTATTGCGTCACCCGATGAAATTTAAAACGAGGAGGAAACAGCGATGAAACTTTCCGGCAGTGTTTTTAAATATGGCAGCAATGTTGACACCGATGTTATCATTCCGGCAAGGTATTTGAACTCGTCAGACCCGCGCGAGCTTGCGTCTCACTGCATGGAGGATATAGATAAAGGCTTTGTAAAAAAGGTTAAAGCAGGCGACGTTATAGTCGGCGAAAAGAATTTTGGCTGCGGTTCCTCACGCGAGCACGCGCCGATCGCGATAAAGGCGTCGGGTGTTTCGTGCGTGATCGCGGCGACCTTCGCGCGAATCTTTTACCGCAACGCCATCAACATAGGCTTGCCTATACTCGAGTGTGAAGAAGCGTCACGCCGTATTTCAGACGGCGATGAGATAGAAGTTGACCTTGCTGCAGGCATGATAAACAACAAAACAAAGGGCGAGACTTACAAAAGCCTGCCGTTCCCGGAGTTTATTCAAAACATAATCGACAGCGACGGACTTTTAAACGCGGTAAAGGCAAAGAAAATCTGACGACAGCTTCGTTGAAAGGATAGGCGACAGACAATGGATTTTAACATTGCGGTAATAAAGGGCGACGGAATAGGACCCGAAATTGTGAACGAAGCAGAGAAGGCGCTTTTAAAAACAGGCGAAAAGTTCGGGCATAAATTTAATTTTACCGATGTTTTAATGGGTGGCTGCGCGATTGACGCAACAGGCGTGCCGCTTCCGGAAAAAACGGTGGAAATCTGCAAGCAAAGCGACAGCGTCCTGCTTGGCGCGGTGGGTGGCCCGAAGTGGGATAAGCTTCCCGGCGACCGGCGGCCGGAAAAAGGGCTTTTAGGCATTCGCTCCGCGCTTGGTCTTTACGCCAACCTGCGCCCCGCAATCCTTTACCTAGCGTTGCGTGACGCGTGCCCGTTGCGCGCCGATATCGTAGAGGGCGGCCATGATATACTTATGGTGCGCGAACTGACCGGCGGCATCTATTTCGGCGAGCGTGGCCGCAGACAGGGCCAAAACGGCGAAGAGGCATACGACACCGAATGCTACAGTGTTCCCGAGGTTGAGCGCGTTGCAAAAATCGCCTTTGAAATGGCGCGGCTTCGCGGCAAAAAGGTAACGAGCATCGACAAGGCGAATGTGCTTGAAAGCTCGCGACTGTGGCGTGAAGTTATGCACCGTTTTGCACAGCAAAACCCCGATATCGACTATTCGGATATTCTTGTTGACAACGCCGCCATGCAGCTTGTGCGCAATCCGCGGCAGTTTGACGTTATCGTAACAAGCAACATGTTCGGCGACATTCTTTCCGATGAGGCGAGCATGGTGACAGGCTCAATCGGCATGCTGCCGTCCGCTTCGCTTGGTGAGGGCACTCTAGGGCTGTACGAGCCCATTCACGGTTCCGCGCCCGATATCGCGGGGCAGAACAAAGCAAACCCCATCGCCACGATAATCTCGGCGGCGATGATGCTCAAATATTCCTTCAAGCTTGAGAAAGAGTCAAAGGCAATTGAAAACGCCGTCACAAAGGCACTCGACGCCGGCTACAGAACAGCCGACATCGCCGACGGCTCACCGGACTGCTTGCCGTCACAAAAAGCGGTCGGCACAAAAGAAATGGGCGATGTGATAGCTTCGCTTATTTGAACGGAATAAAGCCAAAAGAAAAACCCGTGACTGCCTTATGATTCAATAAGGTGGCCGCGGGTTTTTCTTTTGGAAAATGAGATTATTCATATAGCACGAAGTTCATTTGTATACTTGAAACTACCAATTATGTTCAAAATTTTCCTGACAAACTGGATATTGAAGCAAAACTAATGAGATTTTTTGGCCTTAATTGCCTTGATTATTGTCCCAATAAGCATTCCTGCTGCAGAACATAAAATTCCAGGAAGAACTGTGGTTATCTCTGGCATATTTATGTTACCGAAAGTAACTGTATTGGCCAAGCTAAAGGTAGCATAAGGAGCCAACATATACATTAATCCGAAAAAGAGAAGCATAAGCCATTTATAATTTGCCCATCCATTATCTTTCCCAATAAAAAAAGAAATTGTTAATGTTGTAACCGGCAAAATCAAATAAAGGACAACGAGTGTATATCCAATAGCGTCTGCTCTGCCACCAATCCAAAACACAACTATACATGTTGCCCAAATTATGAGGTACACCATTACTTGTATGAGTTTTGAAAATCCTTGTCTGCTTTTTACGTTATTGGTGCTTTCGTCTAAGAATTCGACCATATTACTGTCTCCCTTCAATAATTCATCAAGGCTGACGGAGTACAGATCACTTAAATTAATGACACTGATGATATCAGGATAAGATTTGCTGTTTTCCCAGTTTGAAATTGTCTGGCGGCTAACTCCGATTTCTTCGGCAACTTTTTCCTGAGTCATAACATTTCTCACTCGTGCATTTTTAAGTTTAGTTCCTATATCCATTCCTGCGTCTCCTTGTTGATCTTATTATCCAATTTAGGAAGATGAAAGTCTATCAAATCCTTTTGACATTAGCCAGAAGCCAATGTCAAAATACTTTTACATTGGCTTTTTGGTGCTGTTTCAAACATATTCTTCATTAAAAAAGTTCTATAAATTTAAGTTTATCGAACGGAATGTTATATAAATAATATCAACCTTAATAAGCATCTAGTTTTTAATCTAATCCGAAGTTCACACATTCTAAATGAATATTGCTGATTTTTTAGAGTCAGATGAACGCGAGCAGCAAATCCCTATATATTTAGAATTCTTTTTGCGTTTAACCCTAAAATCATTTCTGTTTCCTGTTCAGAAAGCGGAAGTGATTTTATTGTATTTATTTCTTCTTTAGCACTGCTCCAGGGAGAATCAGACGCAAACAGGATTTTATCTGCGCCGTGCCCTTTTACAATACGCAGAAATTGCTCATGAGAGAAGTATTCGAAACCCATCGCTGTATCAAGATATATGTTTTTCCCTGTTAAGTATTTTTCAACATCATCCCACTGAGCGTGTCCGCCCAAGTGAGCCGCTATGATAACGCCGCCCCGCATGGCGTCAACTATTTTCGCAAATTGTTTTGGACTGCTCTTGTACGGAGCAGGATAACCGGGGTCAAATCCCGCATGATGCAAAATAATCAGCCCCCTGCTTAATGCGTAATCATAAATTTTAAGCATTTTCGGATCGTCTAGGTTAAAGTTTTGATATTCCGCATGAAATTTCAACCCTTTAAGCCCTAAATCAACAACAAAATCAATATCTCTTTTATAGTCATCAGTGTGCGGATAAATTCCGCCAAAAGAAATAAGCCGGTCAGAGCAAATACTCTTTGCCCACTTGTTAATATTCAGCGTTTGGGATTGTTTGGTGATGACCGGCTGAACTACGGAAATATCTATACCCCATTCATTCATGTTCTTTAGCAAACTGTTTTTTGTTCCATCGGTTACGGGGGGATAGATGCCGTTAATATTTGACAAGAGGGCTGATAGAGCCTTTGGCGCCAAATCGTCTGGGAAAATATGCGTATGAAAATCAATGGTCATTTAGTCACGTCCTAGTAATAGTAATTTCATTATTCGTCTAATCCTGCTAACATAAGTCAAACATAAATTACAGAAAAAATCAAGTAAAATCTCGCATAGCAATGCTAACCTAGTACCGAAAGCCAACTGACCCGAACTAAAAAATACCTATTGAATTGGAATCGATATATCTTTACAGATACGAAAATCAATACAGATCAAAAGCAAGCCCGTGTCAACCTTGTTGAATTTCTAATTCAACAAGGTTGACACGGGCTTATCGAATTTATTTATTGCTCAAGCTCTGCTTCTTCCAAAATAGCTACTGTTTGCTTCAACGATTCTTTAAATTCATCATCGGAAGAGTTTTTGAAGATAATCAAGTCATCTTTAACGGTAGGATTGTCTAAAGCGACAGGAACATTAAAGTTGCACTTTGAAATATACTCATCCCAATGCTCAAGCTTCCATGTGTCACGGTCGGAATTGCGCTCCATCATCCTTTTCCGGCAGACCTCGATAGAGGTTTCCACCCAGATAACAGCGAGTGTAGCGTTCTTTTCTTTTAATTTTGCTTTTAGGCTATTGATATAGCCCATGTCTCGCACTTC
This sequence comes from Ruminococcaceae bacterium UBA1320, assembly GCA_002306975.1. GTDB lineage: Bacteria > Bacillota > Clostridia > Oscillospirales > Ethanoligenentaceae > Ruminiclostridium_D. Next base: position 2,791 of record DBTI01000228.1, on the reverse strand, counting down.
CTGCGTAAAAGGGGCGTTGATAAGCACAATGTCGTCGTAGCTTAACGCTTCCAAAGCAAGCTCAACAATTGTCTGGTACTCATAATCCCTGATATTCTTATTAAAAAAGTCGGAACTTCTGTTATATTCTTCCCCCGCCACAGTAAAAATCTGTTTAGAAAGCGGGATCAGTGTGTCTTTATCAAGATAGACTACATGGCTTAACGCTGTGGCAAGCTGTTTTGAAACAAAGGTTTTTCCGCAGGCCGGCGGAGAAGTTACAATAATTAATTTTTTCATGATACCCTCCAATATGCAACTATAATTTTAATCCTTCCAGTTCCACCATTTAAGCTTTTCAGGGTCATACGTCTCATGGTCGGCATAATAGACGGCGAGTCGGAATACATAGAGCTGACATCTGTCTTCTTTAAAACCTTTGAACAAACAGTCTTGTATATACATTTCTTCCGGGTTTTGCCCCTTTAGCGACGCAATTGTAGTGTAACCCAGATTAATTAAATCCTGCTCAATATTTGCCCCGATCCCGGGGATTTTTCTCAATTCGGATTTCATAACTACACCGCCATTTCGTTATTAAAAACGCTTCACCCATTAATGTAAAATTAAATTTTCCATCATTTTTTAAGTTCCAGCATTGTTACTAAATGCGGAATCAAAAAGCTTTCGGGAACGGTTTGCATATATGCCAAATGCTCTTTTTTGAATTTATCAACGGCTTCCTGTGGCAGAGAGGACGCGCCGATTCCACGGCACGCGATGATTCTGCCGTGCCAGCTTTCACGGGTGAATGGAAGGTTGACATCATACGCAACGCACTTTTCACATTCAAACTTGCCCTTTGACCATTCCGGCACTTCCGGTTCAAACCGTTTGTAACGGCAGCCTGTCCATGACGGATTGTATTTGAGCACAAGGTTTTCACTGTTCATTGCAATCTCGCTTTCAAATGGCAGCCACGCCATGAAAAGAATTAAAAGTCTGCCATTTGGTTTTAACATACGCAGAATTTCCGGCAAAACCTTGGCCTTGTCAAAATAAAAAAAACACTGGCAGGCGACAATTGCGTCAAAAGCGTTATCGGGCAAACCGGTATTTTCAGCGGGAGCGGTGAAAAAAATTATTTTCATACCGCGGTCGTCCGCAAGTCTTTTTGCTTCGGCAATCTGATTTTCTGAAATATCTGTTCCTGTCCATTCCGCACCGTATTTATATAGATTACGCGGCAAGACGCCTGTGCCCGTGCCAAGGTCAAGAACCGACTGCCCACTTGAGCAAAGACCCAAATCAATTATCTTTTGATAGAATTCATCGGGATATATATCACGGTACTTTGCATAGTCCTTTGAAGTGTTACCCCAATCAAATTCTTTTCCGTGGTCAATGCCTGTGTTTTTAATCAATGTCACTGTCTCCTTTGTCAAGATAGTTTCTGTTTTCAGCCAAACTCATAAGAAAAACGCGGCTTATCATCCATTATATATTGCAGGCAAACATTTTTCGGTGATATATCCAGCTTATCAAGGCTGCATAGCTTGTAAGGCAAAGTCAGCGAGCATTGATTATATCCAAGATAGTATCGATCAAAAACCTTGATTTCAGTCAACAGATAAACCCACTTGTGATCTAAAGCTGCTCCTTGAGGAATATCCAACAGGATTTTTGTTTCTGCGCGTTCACGTGTGGTATCACGGTTTAGATTAAAAATTTCGCCAATTGGGAGCATGCTTTTTTCCTCTATGGCTGCGGTGCTTTTCAAGAGAGCAGCGTTAACGTTAACCTCTTCAGGAATAAAAATGCCGCCTTTTTCAAGCTGTGGCGCCAGATTTATCGTTACCGCCACCTGAGGCTCTTTTTTCAAAGCGTTCTGCATAACCTCGGCGACAGCGATATGTATCGGCCTTTGCGCTTTATATGCTGCGGCGTCACACTGCACTATTTCATAAATATAGGATTCTATTCCAAATGCGTTTATGATTTTGTTCAGACTTTTTATACTTTCCAGGTTGATTTCAAGAAGGGTGCATTTTATATCGTTACTTGTATAAACAGTGGTTAGCGGCAAAATAAGTGTCGCGAACGGGCCTGTGCCTGCGTAAAGGATATGGATTGTTTTGCCCGGAAAGGTTTTCTTTGCCTGCTTTATCGCCTCGTTTAAGCCCTGTACAAACCGCCTTGTACGCATAAATTCCTTAAGACACATAGCCGCCCAAAGTGGCCCGATTGCTTTTCCGCTTGGCAGAAAAATATCGTCGTGGCTTTCCCTGCTGTTCTCGTCTAAATCGGCAACCTTAGTCAAAAGCTCATAAAGCCGGTCAACCGCATTTTTAATCTCACCATAGTTGTCTTGCGGGTCAAGTAAAATCTGTGCAACGCTTTTTAAAGTTTCATTTAAATTTTCCATAAGTCAAATCCTTTTCTTTGATACTTATCTTCGATAGAGATAGTCAAGAAAATCAAGCAAATCCTTGATATATGATTTTTTTGTCACTATCTCAATAGAAGAGTAGTATAAATTGTCATATCACGATTATATACCATAAATTCAATTATGAAAATATCAATATTTATAATTTGCCGCGGAGATTATAATATTCCTCTTTTATCTTGCAGTGTTAAAAATCTTATAACAATTCAATTTAAAAAAGATGTGTCTCCCCCGCCTTCGGCGGGGGAGACACATAAAAGCAGAAACTCTTTATTTGTTATATGGCTTAATTTCGCTGAAAAAAACCTGTGATAAAGTCAAAACCCCCTAAGCAAAACTTGAATTGACCCCAAAAAGTTAGAC
>DBTI01000120.1 GCA_002306975.1 Ruminococcaceae bacterium UBA1320 | reverse complement strand
ATGCAATTAAGCCTGCGCAGATGTTTGATACTTTAGTATATCCGATTACCATAAACCAAAATATATCTCTGTTACTCTTTCTCTTTTAACCTTAACAAAAATTAAAATGCCCTGCTGAATCAAGATTTGAGACAGCAGGGCATTTTTACTCTAAATATAGTTTCATTAATGGGTGCAAATATATGTTTGCTTCTTATACCTACAAGGTCAAGCGCCTGTGTGTGGCGCGCGGGGCGGCAACTAACATCCAGTTTTCTGCTGAAACTCTCCGGTTATTTTAAAAATGCCATCAAAAACACTCGATGCCATTTTCGCCAATTGTTGGTTATTCGAGATTACAAAAGCAATCATTAATAATACTAAAATTTTCAGGATAGCAATATTGAAATTGAGCCTTGGCACCATCGTTCTTAGTTCGGTGCGAATTGGCAAATCAAGTGGCTGTGGTCATGAGCCTGTAATTTCATCCAACAGATTGCATCATATATTGTGTAGCACATTTATGCATTCCCAATAGCGAAAATTCGCATGCAAATGTCCCGCATAAAAAAATAGCGAAAGCGCTCGAAACCGGCTATTAACATTAATTTGACACGATCGAATCCGGCTCATATGAGTTAACCAGCCTTAAAAAAAGTGCTAAAGACTTCCAATATTTCCTGCGGATATTTCGTGGCGTCCGCCTTTAATTCATCAATTGCCGACTCAATTTGCCTCAAAGATTTATATGGTCTATATGATGTAATTGCGTCAAGAATATCCGCTATCATTACAATTCTTGAGTGAATGGGAATCTGCTGATCCTTTAGCCCTTGAGGATATCCGCTTCCATCCAATCTTTCATGATGCTGCTGAATTATGTCAAGACTTATTTGCGGAAGGTTGAATTCCTTTACCATACTAATGCCCAGATCACAGTGCTGACGTATATAAAAGAACTCTTCATCAGTGAGTTTCTTTGGCTTATCAATGATGTTCTTTGGAATCATAAGCTTCCCTATATCATGAAGGAAAGAGCCCAGTGCAATTTCTTTAAGTTCTTTTATATTAAGTGCATCAGCTATCATTACTGAAAAAACGGATACCTGAACAGAGTGTGTGTATAACCAGTCCACATAATTGCTTAAAGTATTTACATACAACCACCATGGCTGATCTTTCGATTCAAAAAGAATATCCGTGACGATTTTCGAAGATGAATTTATAATCGGTTCATTGTCAATTTTAAACTTCTTCTGTATACACTGTGAATTGCTTCTTATGTCACGTCCATGCTGTAAATCTTCATCTTTTGCGATCATCTCTCTGATTTGCTTATAATCCTTTGCCTCTAATTTTCTTATCATGCTTTCAGAAAGTTCTTGACCCTTAGAAAGCAATAAAGTGCCATGCTTATCGTACAGGTTCTTTTTTAAATAATTTTTAGTCATGATGAGCACCTCTTTTTAGTATGTAATCTGCTAATATGTCATAAAAAGACGCTTATATGCGGTCTTTATAGATTTTCACCTGAAGAATTTCTGAATTCATTTTAAAGCGGTATATGCGCCGGAAGGGGCGGAATTTCTGTTCCTCGAACTGCCCCGCCGCATGAAGATACGCCTTCTTATAAGGAATTGCTGTAAGCAGTAACCGGATGAATGTAAATGATCACTTTCCCCTTTTGATGCGCATCTGTTACCATTTGACCTATGATACTTTTATTCCTCCATTCAGGATTATCAATGGTCAAAAGAATATCTGCGTGCGCTATCAAATAGCGCGTTTGAGTTTCGTAAAAATCTTCTGTAAATTGTGTGTTTAGAAGAATAGTAGAGGTGCTATTATTAAGAATAGTAGAATAGCGTTCACACAACCTGTGTGAACGGTGTAACTCTCGTTCTTCAGAAGAAATTATACAAATCAATTCTATATTGCTATACCGTTCCATCAAACTGACAACAATTTCTGCCGCCCATATATCTATGCCGGGCTTGCATCCGGTTAAAAAACGGGTCACACCATTCTGATACAGAATTTTTATCTCCTGAAGTAGAGCAAGCTTCAGCTCTATATAATCAGAATCTTCTTCGTTATTGCAGAATCTATCCCTATCTGGTAAAAATCCGAAAAAAGAACATGAGTTAAATTCCATTTTATTACCTCTTTGTTTAACTATATGGTCTATCTGCCCTTTCAGGTCATAATATATAATACAAATGCTGATACAATACATTTGCTTGTTAGAATGGATAAAAAAGTAAAACTGATTTAATCTGTCGGACATTGGAACCTGAATTGCCCTCAATAACACTTATCATCCCTTATAAATACGAAGAATTTTTTCTGTTCGCTAAACTCAAGCCCTTATTTACAAGCTCTTCATTAGCCATAGCAATTGACATATTCTGTTGAAATGCATAAAGACGTATAGCCTCATATGTATCTGAAGTATATCTCATCGTAATAGGAACCGTAGCTTCGCCTTTTGAACGCCTTTTGTATTTTGTTGTCATTGCAATTTCCCCCTTGATTTATTTAACGGTTGCATTGACACCGTTAAACATGCGTGATAAACTGATATTCCACGGTTGCATTGATACTATTATATTACTGCAATATCCGTATGTCAAGAATTTTTACGGATATTGCAGAAATTTGTCGTGCGGAGGTATCTGATTTATGCTCGATACAAAAAATTGTGCCGAGATGATTAAAAAGCTCGCGAAAAATAAGGGCTTAACAATTAATAAAGTATTGACCTCATGTTCTTTGACCAAAAGTTTGGTCTATGACATGGAGCATAGAAATTCTATGCCTTCTGCTGATAAGCTCGCCAAAATAGCGGAATATCTTAATGTGAGCGTAGATTATTTATTAACAGGAATAGAAAAAGCACCCTCAGCAAAAGCTAAAGATGCTCATGAAGATACCGATATGCTATTAAAGAAATATAAACGATTAAATTCCCGTGGTCAAGGCTGTGTAGAAGGATATATTGATTCACTTTTACGCGATGATAAGTATACGGAAATTGCAGAAGAACTGGTCGCAGGGGTGCAGTTAAACGCATAGCAAATATTATATATATATTGAAATTGTTAGAAATATATATATTGTATTTTCCGAGCGTATATGTAAGGATAATGAATTTCATTAACCTAGATTTGAAAATGATGTTTTAAGAAGTAGCAACTCTGTACACGTCAGTTCGATAGTTTAAACGAATTCCCCCGTATCTTTTGGATATGTCATCATAACCAAAAGATACGGGGGAATTCGTTGTCAATGACGCAGAGCGTGCCGAGCTATCAGGAATTTCTCAATAGCGCTTTTAAGAAAACGTCTACGCTCAATCTTTATTTCATTTACGTTTCCGTTATTTTCCCTGTTTCAGAGAGATCATATCCTCCGACTTCTTCGATAGTTGTTTGAAATTCAGACGAGTTTATGATCTCAATAATCGCCTTCACATGAGGACTGCTGAAGTCCTCGCTTCTGACAACAATATCGTAGCGTTCTTTTTGCAAGGGTATAAAATCTACTTTTTGAATCTGCGAAGCTGTTTTCTCATCAATAACCGAAAAATCAGCTCCACCGTGTGCGACGACAGTTGCGGCAGTGAGATTCGTTGGGAATTCACGGCGATACCCCTGCAATGTTTTTTCAGAAACCTGCAGAAGTTTGAGATGTTCATCAAGCAATATTCTCGTGCCGCTGCCCTTTTGGCGGTTTGCTATTTTGATATCGCCGCGTTTCAGATCATCCCATGATCTTATATCTTTTGGATTGCCCGGAGCAACACAGAATCCTATCATGCGCTGTGCCAGATGGATTATGGATGTCTGAACACCCGGCAAAAGCATTTTGACATAAGGAATATTATATTCCCCTGTTTGACCGTTCCACAGATGAACCGTAGCCAATTGAACCTCTCCCTGATAAAGTGCACAGAGAGCAGTATAACTTCCCACGTAGGAACGTGTCGCCCGAATCCCCTCCGGATGATGTTCAAGAAACGCTGCCAATATGTCTACAATCAAGTCCTGCCCACAAATAACAAAGCTTGTTTGATCAATAATACAATCTTCCTCATGCAAAATCGGACGAGATAGTTTATTTTGAACTATAGTATCAGTATCGTGATGCATTTCTGAAGTTTTCCGGTTTTTGCTTTTGTAATATTCAACATCGCTTTGATCTACGCGGACCTTATTCCCCACCCGGTAAGCGTTTAACTCACCTCTTCGTATCAGAACATAGACCATATTGCGAGTAATTTTCAACATATCTGCCACTTCCTGTGGCTTTAAAGAAGTATCGGATTCCAATTTATCACTCCCCTTTTACGCTCATATTATAAAACAACATATAAGCACACGAATTCATACATTGTTATTAATTATATTAGAATATTCTCCTATTATCAAGTAAAGCAGGGAACATTTAAATGGTTTTTTATTTAGAGAATACGACAAAAACAAATCCTACCGAAAAGACTTATTTAAGCAGATATACAATATGACTCGATTAGATTGAGTATTACTTGACAAACATCAATATTATAATTATAATTACAACAAATCAACACGATTAAATACAATACGATACATTATAGCACATATAATCTGATATGTATATCAGATTGGTACCAACAAGGGGGTTAACGCTGTTACGGCGTTGACCCCCTTGTTTTATAAGGAGAATAAACATGAAATTGATAAAAGTCTCTTCTGCGGCTTCACCGCTTTCCATGCCGGATCATTCACGAAAAATCAGTTCTAATTACAAAACGGTTATATTTGTAAAGGTTTTTATTTGCGTGTGCCTGGCAGCATTGGTTATCATTAGCTTTTTGGTGGATATATCGTCGGGCGCGGCTCATCTTTCTGTATCGGATGTAGCCAAATCTTTATTATTCCCAGATTCGGTAGGTAAAGAAATTGATATTATTGTAAGGACCATCCGGCTGCCTATTGCTATCATGGCTCTGCTCGTCGGATCCAGTCTCGCCGTCGCGGGGATGGAAATGCAAACAATTTTAAACAATCCCCTCGCAAGCCCTTATACGCTGGGCATCTCGTCGGCCGCGTCGTTCGGCGCAGGGCTGTCAATCGTGGTTGGCTACTCTATACTTCCGCTTAGCCTTCAAAATATTGCGACACCGGTTTTTGCGTTTGTCTTTTCATTGGGATCATCGCTGCTTATTTATTTTATATCAAAATTTAAAAAGGGCATGGGCACAATTATCCTGTCGGGCATCGCGGTCAATTTTATGTTTTCGGCCCTCTACTCCGTGTTGACCTATATTGCAAACAATGAAGCATTAAGGGCACTCACAAGCTGGACTCAGGGCAATATTATCGGTGCCACCTGGCAACAGGATTTTATTGTTTTCTTAGTAATTATTATAACATTACCGTTTCTCATCAAGGATTCGTGGAAACTCACCGCGTTGTGCATGGGCGACATCACCGCAAAATCTTTAGGTGTTCAGGTAGAAAAATTGCGGATTAAAGTGCTTGTTTTATCTGCTGTCATCACCGCGGTCGCTGTTTGTTTTGTAGGTACTATAGGATTCATAGGTTTAGTCGCCCCATATCTTGCAAAAATGCTGGTTGGAGAGGAACAGCGTTTTTTCATTCCAGCCTCACTTTTAACAGGCGCCTTTATCATGTCTGTTTCCTCAGTAGCCAGCAAGACGGTGATACCGGGAGGACAGGTGCCGATTGGAATTGTTACTTCCATCATCGGAATTCCGTTTCTTCTTATGTTGATTTTAAAGAAAGGGCGGTAACAAGTAATGGGACTTGACATTCTTAATTTGAGCTACAGTTATGCTTCGAAATTTTCCTTGTCCGATATGAGCATTCATTTTAACAAAGGCATTACGGCCGTTATCGGCCCGAACGGTGCCGGAAAATCCACAATGATAAAATGTATTGCAAATATCTATAAAAGCAGCGGCCAGCTCTATTACAACGATGAAAAGATACATAGCAACAACAAACACTTTTTCGAGGAAAAAGTAAGCTATCTGCCACAGTCTTCACAGAGCGACGCCACGATTACCGTGTTTGAGGCAGTTTTATTGGGACTTATGAGTTCATTGACCTTTCATGTGAACGCGGCACAGCTCAAGGTGGTTGATGCCATGCTGGACTTGTTCGAACTGACGCCTCTCGCGCAACGCCGTATTTTTGAGCTGAGCGGCGGGCAGCTCCAGATGGTCCTGCTCGCGCAGGCAATCATAAAAGACCCGGAAATATTAATCTTGGATGAGCCCCTTAATAATCTGGACATCCACCGTCAATTTTCATTATTAAATCAGACGACAAAATTAACCCGGCAAAAGGAGATGGTGACGATCATTGTCATGCATGACATCAATCTCGCCGCACGCTATGCAGATTATATTGTGACCATGGATAACGGCAAATTATATTCACATGGTGCGCCAAATGAGGTTATTACGAAAGAAATGCTCAAAGATATCTATAAAATTGAAAGTAACATCCACATGAGTTCGTTCGGTTACCCGATCGCGGAATTTGTGGACGTTGCAATAAATAATTAAAGCTATTTAATTTTTAAAAAGGAAGTTAAAAGATGTGTTCCCCCGCTTCCGGCGGTGCAGGCACAAAAACGAATCCTCTTTATTTGTTATATCGCTATAAATACCTATATACAACTGAATAAATAATTAGTATATGAACAGTTGTATATAGAGACGGGCTAAACGCCACAGCATGTGCGATTTTTCGCTTCGCGAACGCACAAGTGCAATATATAACACAATGGTCTTGTGATATCGGTAGGTATACCAAAAACTTATTGTGTTATATATAATTTAGGAGGATAAAAATGAAATCTAAAAAAATCGGTGTAAATTTAGTGGGGCTGCTCCTTGTTTTCGCATTAGTTTTTACAGTAGCCGGCTGCAGCAGCACAGCGAAAACTTCCACCGCTTCGGCTGGAAGTTCGGCATCCGACACTTCTGCGAAGACGGCAGTCTTTACTGACATGCTGGGGCGTAAAGTTACACTGACCACAAATGTGCAGAGAATTGTACTTGTAAGAACCATGGATATCTATATGCTTTCTTCCGTTCTCGGCAACCAGCTCGACGACAAGCTTATCGCGGTGGGCGAGAGCTTTAAGGAAAGCGACATAGACGGATATAACAAGCTTTCGCAGGCTTTCCACAACCTTGACAAAATGGTGAACGTAGGCAGTATCTATGACAACGCAATAAATCTTGAAACAATGATTAAACTGAAACCGGATATTATCATTGCCGACAAGCAATTCTACGGATACGCATGTCTGAACAAAATGATTGAAGCAGGTCTTCCCGTCGTTTTCACCGATGACAACACAGATCCATTCCACGGAACTCAGAAAAGTATGGAAATGCTCGGTAAAATGCTTGGAACAGAAACCAAGGTTAACGCAATGGTCAAAGACGCTGATGCAAAAACCGATGCTGTTCTGAAAAGAGTGCAGGACCTTGAAGCTGCGAAGGTGGCAAAGCCAAAATTGTATTTCGAATGCGGCAACGTAAGCGCGAGCGAAATAGGCGGCACACGAGGCGACACCACAAACGGATGGGGTCTTGTATGGAAAACGCTGGGTGCCGATAACATCGGCGTGGGCAGTAAAAGTGATCCGCTCAATCCGGAAAAGGTACTTACTGCCGATCCTGACATCATTGTAATCGGCGGAGCGAACTGGAGTCCCAACGGAGACATCATGCGCATGGGCTTTTCCGCCACACAAAAAGCCGCAAGCGACCATTTGGGCGAATACAGTAAAAGAGCCGGTTGGTCAGATCTGGCCGCTATTAAAAACGACCGGCTGTATTCCATTCATTTTAACGTCTTTATCTATCCGTACAACTTTGTTGGAACGGAAGCCATGGCAAAAATGCTTTACCCAGACCAGTTTAAGGATATCGATCCCCAAAAGGATATGAAGGACTTTATCAGCAAATATATGCCCTACAGTTACTCCGGTGCATTTTGGGCGCGCTGGAAACAGCTTTCAATCTAAAAAAATTCAATGAAACTTAAAGCAAAACCCGCATGATTTCACCCAGTTACCCGATTATACAATTTATAAATATTACAACAACTATTTAAGTACATAATTCAGGAGGAGAAAAAATGAAATCTAAAAATTCCGGCATTAAATTAGTCGGGCTGCTTCTCGCTTTTGCACTCATTTTTGCAATAACCGGCTGCAGCGCGGTGAAAACTTCCACCGCTCCGGCGGGAAGCTCGACATCCGACACTTCTGCGAAAACGGCGGTTTTTACCGACATGCTGGGGCGTAAGGTTACACTAACCACAAATGTACAGAGAATTGTACTCGTAAGAACCATGGATATCTATATGCTTTCGGCTGTCTTGGGCAAAGAGCTCGATACAAAGTTGGTAGCGGTAGGTCAAAGCTTTAAAGAAAGCGATATAGACGGATACAACAAATTTTCGCAGGTTTATAAAAACTTAGATACGATGAAAAACGTCGGCAGTGTATACGACGATGCGATCAATGTTGAGACGATGGTGGGGCTTCATCCCGATATCATCATCGTTGACAAGCAATTCTACAGTAAATCATGCATACAGAAAATGATTGCTACAGGACTGCCTGTGGTAATCATGGATAATAATTCCGACCCGTTTTATGGTCCTGAGAAGAGCATGGAAATGGTGGGAAAGATGCTCGGAAAAGAGGATAAAGTCGAACAAATGGTTAATTACGCCAACAGTAAAACTGACACCGTGCTCCAGAAAATTAAGGGCATTGAGGCCACGGGCGCGAAAAAACCCGTGTTATATTGGGAATGCGGCAATGTCAGCCCTGATACGGTCGGTCAAACAGACGGTGATGTCACTACGAGCTGGGGATATGTGTGGGATAAACTCGGCGCCGACAGTATCAGCATCGGCACCACAGGCCAGGCGTTGAACGCCGAGAAAGTGCTTGCATCAAACCCGGACATCATTATTATCGGCGGAGCAAACTGGAATCCTACTGCGAACATCATGAGATTGGGCTTCTCCGCAACCCAGCAGAGCGCAAGTGACCACTTGGCTCTCTATACAAAACGGGCCGGCTGGTCGGATCTGAACGCCATCAAAAACGACAGGCTGTATGCGCTGCATTACAATCTTTACGGACGCCCGTACGGCTTCGCCGGAGTGGAAGAAATGGCAAAAATGCTGTATCCCACGCAATTTACCGATTTGAATCCGGAAAAGGATATTCAGGATTTCTTTAGTAAATATATGGCCATGCCCTATTCCGGCACATTATGGGCTCAGAAGAATAAGTAACACAAAAAACAATTGTGGGAGGTATACGTGTGGAAAATAACCTGAGAGATTTTTATAAAGACAGCTATTTACGCGGTGACCTCCCCCATTCGCATGACTTTACGCCAAGCGGAAAAGCAGCGGGGGCCATTTACGCCATCAGTTCGATTCAGGATGCGGTTCCCATCTTGCATGGTTCTGCCGGCTGCGGATATCACTATAGATTTGTGTGCAGGCGAAGCGGTCTGCCTGCCTATGAACTGCAGTGTACCGGGCTTGCAGAAAAAGATATCGTGATGGGCGGAGCTCAAGAACTCCGAAAAACCATCCTTGAAACCGTGGAAAAATGCCATCCGGCATTGATCGCAGTAATACAAACGACCCCCGTGGATATGATTCACGATGATGTTCAGGGTGTGCTTGCGGAATTAAGCCCGCAACTTGCCTGTAAATTGGTTTTTGTTCAATCCGAAAAAATCTCGCATTGCGATAAAAGGTCAAAAGGCAAAGTGGTTTTTTGCAAGACCCAAAGTGAAAGCACACAAGCCTATAATTATGACGGAGATATTAAGGGCTGTGGATTTTCCGAAGCCATGAAAGCGATTGTTTTGCATGTTATGAAACCTCAGCAGAAAAAGAAAAACACGATAAATATTTGTGGCCCGTTTCGGCAAACAAGCGGTCGTGCTTTTTTGAATGGAATGATAAAAGATTTTAAAAATATCGGAATCGAAGTAAACACCTTTATACCGAGCTGCACAACCAAAGACCTGGAAACTGCACCGCAGGCGGCACTGAATCTTGTAAGCGGACGAATGAACTGGGCGATAAAGATGAAAGAGATTTTCGGCACGGATTATTTTCTGGCCGATTTCGATGAATATGGATACTCAGGGCTCGACGGGATAGAGCGGTTTTATCTCGACATATCACGAAAACTGGAACTTTCCCATGGCGCAGAGTCATATCTTGCCGCAAGAAAGCAGGAAGCGATGCGATGCCTGTCAAAAGTCAATATGCAGCAGTTTTCATGCGCATTGTGCAGCAGCGATTACCGAAATCTCACAAAAATGATACGATTTTATAAAAACGTATTAAAATTTGAAATCCCCTATGTACTCGTTCGGGTGCGTCAGAGACGCTATACAAGTATCTATTCAATGAATGAACTGAATCAATTTGCGTCCAAATTTATTGCGGAAGCAGCCGCCGAAGCGGATGCGAATACCAAATGGTTTGTCAATCCCTCGCAGGAGCAGGTGAATTCAATTTTCAGTCAAGTAAACTATGTGGTTGGGCAGAGCTGCTTTGTTGGCATAAATGAAAATCTTAACTATGTAGAAAATCCGCGCTTTATCCCTTTGGATTTTGATAACTTTCAAAGCTTTGTTGTTGATTATGTCAAACGGATAAAGAATATATCCCACTATGTAAATCAATCGAAGAACATTTGCGATTACGAAAATGAACCGGATGATGAAAACAGTGCAAATATAAAAGGGACCCTGTCGTTATGGGATAAATTGTGGATACAAAGGGGTTAGAATATGAACTGCGAGACAGGCTGCAAATTGTTCGGGGCATACCGTGTGGCAATCAGCATCAAAGACTCAGCCGTTTTAATCCATTCTACCATTGGCTGCAACTGGGGAACTCTGTTCTTTCACACGCCGTCGCAGTTAACGGATATCCGGCAGTCCTGCACGGTTATCTATGAGGAAGATCTGGTATTCGGCGGCGAAAAATTATTTAAAGCTGCAATGGATAACGCTTTAAAACTGTATAGTTCTAAAATTCTGTTTGTTCTCACCGGTTGTGTCCCTGAAATTATGAACGATGATATAGAAGGCATTTTGAATTCATACCAGAATACGAAGCCTGTATATCTTTTGAAATCAGCCGGATTTCGGGGAGATGCCTTTCTGGGAACCGCAGATTCAATTGACCTGCTGATAAGCCGGATGACTCATAAAGCCATCGTTAAAAATTCAATCAATATCATTGGGCTGTTTTCGGATGATTTTAAAGCAGATGCAGATTTATATAATATTAAGACCTTATTAAGCGATATTGTTACAGTGAATGCGGTCATTCCTTACGATTTCTACGATCATATCATGAACGCGCCCGCAGCCGCCTTAAACGTTGTTTTTGACGGCTTTGAACTGGTTGGTGAAAAGCTTCAGAAAAAATTCGGAACCCCGTATATCACCGTGAAATATCCCTATGGCATCAAAGGCAGCAGAGAGTTTGCCTACAGAATTGCTTCAGCGTTACCTATACAACCGAAAGTAAAACAATCTGAGCAGGAAATCTGCACAATAAGGCAATTAAACAAAATCAGCCAACACATTGCAAATTTACGGGGGATGCCGGTTGCTGTCATCGGGGATACCGTGAGAGCTGCCGGTTTAGAAAATTTTCTTCAGAACGAACTGGGTATGTCAGTGGAAGTTGCCATAGATACATCCAAATCATCAAATAAAATTTCTTATTCTGAACAAGTGCAGCAAAGTAATGCCATATTACTATTCGGATCATCATTCGAAAGAAACATTGCCGATCAATTATCTATACCGTTTATGCAATTCACTTATCCTGTATTCGATAAAATATGTATCAGCAAAAGCGGCTATACCGGTTTTGAAGGTATGCTTTGTTTCGTCGAAGAACTGCTGAATATATTATTTGAGTTTAATGCTAAGGGTCATGCCTGCTCTAAATGAGTTCAATTTGTCTCTGCTCCGGCATTAGCCGTATAGGAATTTCAAATAATTATGGAGCAAAAGGCATGCAGGGCATATGACAATATTTTAATCCTTTTATGTGCATATAACTTCCGGGCATAGTAAAGCCTTCTGTCGTGTTTTTATTCTGCGACAGAAGGCCATTTACTTGCAATGTCCGTATTAATCGGTGCGGTTTAAATTGAACCGCACCGATTTTTTGTTGATCGATTTAGTTTTTGTCGTTATAGAAATTTATAAGACAGCCGGAAAGAATGATTTTTCTTTCGTCATCGGTAAGGTTGCCCAGGCTTAACGTAAACTCAGTCACACTATCGCCGCAGACATAAGCCTTGATTTCTGGCTGCTTTTCCTTCACCGCTTTGCGAATATCGGGCACAAAGATGAAATCGTTAAGGGTAAACATAGGCTCGCCTTTTATCACAAACGGAAGCATGCCCCAGTTGATCAGGTTTGAGCGATAGCGCTTTGTCGCATATTCCTGCGCTATGTTGGCGAAACCGCCAAGCACCTTCTGGCAGGAGGCCGCCTGCTCTCTTGCAGAGCCATCACCCGGTTTTACCGCATAGATCACGCTGCCGATGCCCGTTTTTGATTCGTCAATGTGGTCAAAGCCTTTGACACTCTTGATTTGTGAAAAAGCTTTTTCAAGCTCCGGATTTGCCGCAAGCGGATTTTTGTTTTCTATTCTCGCTTTTTCTGAAAGCTGAATCTGCTTTGCTCTGCCGACATATTCCGGATCTTTTCTTGAAAGGGTAAATTCTGCGAGCCTTAACGGATTGGAACGATAGCTTGAGGTTTCACCTGACGGAATAAGTTCGTCTGTTGTTGTAACCGGATCATTGATTATGGAGACAGCCTTTAACACAATGCTGTCTGCAAGCGGCTCCATCTTTGGCCAGTCCGCTATGTTTGGCCCAAACTTCAGTTCGGCTGCCGTGTCAGGTTTTTCGAAGCCGTAATAGCACCTGTTATGATAAATTTCTTTATTAAAGAAATACTTTGGTTTTGTAAAATCAATGTCAATATCTGTCGCAGGAGTAAGATAACCTCCGCTTATAGCGGTAGCCGCGATGCTGCGCGCATCCATAAGTGCAACCGATGAAATCTGCCCGTCCGAAGGCTTTGAGCCCTCACGGTTCGGGAAATTGCGTGTTGAGTGGCGAATGCTGAGGCAATTGTTTGCGGGAACATCTCCTGCGCCAAAGCATGGACCGCAAAACGCTGTTTTTATCACCGCGCCTGCTGTCATAAGCTTCGGAACAACCTGATTTTGAATCAATGCACTGTAAACCGGCATGCTTGACGGGTAAACGCTAAGAGAAAACGCGTCGTTTCCGACGGAGTGCCCTTCAATGATATCTGAAGCGTCGCAGATGTTGTCATATGTGCCGCCCGCGCAGCCCGCTATGACGCCCTGATCGACAAGAAGCCTGCCGCCTTTGACCTTTTCGCGCAGGTTCAGCCTTACCTTTGGATTCGCAATCTGCTTATTCGCCTGTTCTTCAACCTCTGCAAGTATATCGTCAAGGTTTGCGTTAAGCTCCTCAATTGAATATGTATTGCTCGGGTGGAACGGCATTGCAATCATCGGTCTTATGCTTGAAAGATCTACATAGACAGCGCCGTCATAATACGCGGTCTTCCCCGGTTTAAGCTCACTGTACGCCTCTGACCGGCCGTGCATGTCAAAATATTCTTTGACCTTGCCGTCGGTTGTCCAGATTGAAGAAAGGCATGAGGTTTCGGTTGTCATAACGTCGATACCTATCCTGTAATCAACGTTAAGATTTGCCACACCGTCGCCGACAAATTCCATAACCTTGTTTTTGACATAGCCGTTTTTGAACACAGCGCCGATAATGGCGAGCGCAACGTCCTGCGGACCCACACCCTTTGCCGGGGAACCTGTAAGACAAACCGCAATGACCTCCGGACGGTTTACATCATAGGTTTTGCAAAGAAGCTGTTTTACAAGTTCCGGACCACCTTCGCCGATAGCCATAGTACCAAGGGCGCCATAACGTGTGTGACTGTCGGAACCAAGTATCATTTTTCCGCAACCGCTCATCATTTCACGCATATATTGATGGATAACGGCGGCGTGGGGCGGCACAAAAATTCCGCCGTATTTTTTAGCCGCAGACAAACCGAACAGATGGTCATCTTCGTTTATTGTTCCGCCAACAGCGCAAAGGCTGTTGTGGCAATTTGTCAAAACATAAGGCAGCGGAAATTTTTCAAGGCCGCTTGCCCTTGCTGTTTGAATAATGCCGACATAGGTTATATCGTGCGACGCCATGGCGTCAAATTTGATTTTAAGTTTATCTGGATTTCCTGAAACATTATGCTTTTTTAATATGCCATATGCCATTGTGTTTTCCGCAGCCTGCTGTTTTGAAAGAGACTCGCCCAAATGCTGTTTAAGCGCAGCGGGTGCGTTTGTGTCATCTTGAATAATTTCTGTTCCGTTAACGAGATATACGCCGGAATCGTAAAGCTTTATCATTTTAATCCCCATTCTGCCGCCAAAACATAAAATCTAATTATAGCAATTGCAAAATTAAAGCGGGACAGCTTTGTTATCTCCCCTGTCGAAGCGGATGACCTCTGACAGAAAGATATCCTTCTTTCCCGTTTTTATTTAAATTGCCATAGACAAAGCCCAACCACGGCGGCAGTATGAGCTATGCTTTGAAAAATTGTGGCTGAAAGCTGCAAGGCGAAGTTGAATTTATCCAACATTACACCCTTATTTTTATAACTGCTCTATTTGAAACCACAGTTTCCTGTTTCTTATATGAATAATTATAAAATGTGTTGCGCTTTTTGTCAAAAATTGCGCTTTTAACGTGGGCATGACTTACAATAATCAAAATCATACTTTGAATGGACTGCATATAATATAAAGGACAATCATCTAAACGGCTTATGTCTTTAAGACGGTAGGTATTAGGCCTTGCCGCTGAGATAACAAGTTGTCTAATTTCAATAATTTTAGGAGACTTACTATGAGTTGTTATGATGATTACAATAACTATAATCCTTACTGCTACGATTGGTGCAACCCATGTCGCCCCCCAAACAAAGATCATAAGCTGGAAGAAATACAAAAGGAAGTAGAAAAAATAGAAAGAAAACTTGACAGCCCGACCTTTGGCCTTGCTGAAATTAAAACCGAGGTCGCCGCGATTGAGGGCGCTGTTACCAGCCCAACCTTCGGGCTTTTCGAAATCAAAACCGAAGTTG
>DBTI01000082.1 GCA_002306975.1 Ruminococcaceae bacterium UBA1320 | reverse complement strand
CGTATCGTCAGCAGCGCCCGCAATATCCCGCGCAATTCTGAGATTGATTGAGGATATATCGCGAATATTTACAACTGCATCACCTTCGGTCACCGCGGTACCGCAGATTCCGGCGCGGTGGCCTCCGCGAAGCGTAACAAACCCGTTTTTTATCTCCCGCTGGTGAGAGTGAACGGAACAATCACAAATTAACCGGAACGCCTCGTCGATGTTTTCTTTTTGTGCAGATAAAAGCCCTGACTGAAGAATTTCCGCTACCCTGCCGTCAGATGTCGCAAAGACGGGCCCGCTTGGTAACGAGAAGACAACCGGCTGACCGACCCGAATCCGGATTTCCTGCACCCGTGCCTTTAATGATGTTGGCAGAAAAAATTGTTCTGCTAGTACGCCGAGATGTTTTGCCGCGTCGTCAAACCGGTCGGCGGCGTTTTTTTCATCCATTTCTTTTTACCTCCCTGTTCTAACTATATTGAGCCTTGTCCTATTTTAGAACCTGTGAATTTTCCGGCAATGATCATTGAGACAACAAAAGAACCGTCTGAATTGAATCGGTTCTTTTATTTTAAAAAATTTATGAATATTTTACATGAATCCTGTGTCGGATAATAATAAAATATGATAGTGTAATTCTGACAAAAACAAAATGATTTTCGACCTTATATAATAAATTAGGGAGAAGTTCAATATGATTTATGAAAAATCTGCAAAAACCGAACCAGATACACCGGTGCAACTTTACAGTCAACTCGAAAGTATTCTCAAAAATGAAAATGTCAAACCGGTTTTTCAACCGATTATTTCCCTGCGGGACGGAAGCATTCTTGGGTATGAAGCGCTTAGCCGCGGGCCTGCCGGCACACCTTTGCAGAACCCGGACACAATGTTCAGCGTGGCGCGTGAATGCGGCAAGCTATGGGAACTCGAGCTTTTATGCCGCTCTAAGGCTCTTGAGTCTGTCTACAAACAAAATACGCCGATAAGTCTTTTTCTCAATGTTAACCCCTTTGTGATTCATGACGAACAGTTTATGAAAGGGTTTACAAAAGACTATCTTAAAAAATACAATATCAATCCAAAGAATATTTTCTTTGAAATAACCGAGAAAAGCGCAATGGAAGACATGACGGGCTTTAAGCAGACGATTGAACATTATAAAAATCAGAACTACAAAATTGCCATTGATGACGCCGGTGCCGGATATTCGGGCCTTACCATGATCACCGATATCCATCCGCACTATATTAAACTTGATATAAAACTGATCCATGACATCGACAAGGATGAATACAAAAAGGAACTCGTAAAAAGCCTGTATGAATTCTGCCGTGTATCGAACGTTTTCTTGATTGCGGAGGGTATCGAGACCAAAGAGCAGCTTTCTACCCTAATTAACATCGGTGTACATTATGGTCAGGGGTATTTTATACAAAAGCCGCAGGAATTGATCGCACCGTTAAAAGAAGATGTGCTCACCGCAATTAAAACGATCAATACGCAAAAAAATCATGTTTATTTCAGTTCGCTTTCTACAGTATATGTCGGAAATTACTGTAGCGAAAACAAGGTCATCGGGCCCGCAGACAATGCTTCGGATGTATACAACATATTTTTGAGCAACCCCTCTCTTACCGGCGTGACAGTTGTTGACAAAAAGCATGTTGAGGGCATTGTGACTAAGACACGCATCAACCTGATTATGAGCGGTCAGTACGGTTACAGCCTGCATGCCAAACGTCCGGTTTCCGACATTATGGATAATAACCCGTTGGTTGTCGATTCGAAAACGCCGATCGATATGGTATCCAAACTCGCGATGTCAAGGCCGATCGAAAAGCTGTACGATTATATTATTGTGACAAAAGGAGATGACTATTACGGCATTGCCACCATCAAGGATCTGCTTGAAAAAACAATGGAGATAGAGGTCAGCAACGCGAAGCACCAAAACCCGCTGTCCGGCCTGCCGGGCAATTTGATTATTGAAAACCACCTGACGCAGAGTCTCACAGCCTGCAAACCGTTCACAGTCCTTTATTTTGATATTGACAATTTTAAAGCATATAACGACGTATACGGTTTTGAAAAGGGCGACAGTGTGATCAGACTTGTCGCAAAGCTCTTGTGCGATCACGTACCCGGAGATGAGTTTATCGGGCATATCGGCGGTGACGATTTTGTGGCTGTGCTTGCATCAGGTAATGTTGAACACGTGTGCAACAAGATTCTTTCAAAATTCGATCAACATGTCAAAAATCTATATAAAGAAGAAGATCTGCTGTGCGGATATGTGACGACAAAAAACCGTCGCGGTGAGATTGAGCAATTTCCTTTAATGACGCTTTCCATCGCGGGTGTACAGAGCGGCGGTGATGGCCGCATATATGAAGATGCTTATCAAATATCTGAAAAAGCGGGTGAAATCAAGAAAAAATGTAAGCAGCAATGGAAAAGCTGTTATGTAATCGATTGACTTATAAAATAGAAAAGGACCCGAAAAGACGTTAAGAAACGTTCTCTCGGGTCCTTTATTAAGAATTCTATTATTCGCAGAAATATTGACACGATGCATTTGCAGGGTATAATGGATTTTGTGATATACTTATATATGAATCGTGACAACCTACCTTTATCAGTTAAGAGACAACGGAGGACTTTGCATGATCCTGTATCATGGCAGCGACATTTCGGTTCAAAAACCCATTCTCCTTAGTACAAGCAGGAAGCTTAACTTTGGCGCAGGATTTTATACCACCACGAACAAACGCCAAGCTATCAGTTTTGCGCACAAGATCAACATCCGGAACGCCAGCGGTTCAGAGATCGTTTGCTGCTATGAGCTTGACGCGGATAAGCTAAAGGCAGTACTGGATGTTTTGGAATTTGCTGCCGCCGATGAGGGTTGGCTTGATTTTGTCTTTAAAAACAGAACTGGATTTTGCCAAGATCTGCACGACGTCGTGATCGGACCTGTTGCCGACGACACGATTTACCGCGTATTCAGCCTATACGAAACAGGCGTTTTGACAAAGGAAGAAACTCTTTCAAGATTGAAAATTCAAAAGCTCTTTAATCAGGTTACCTTTAAAACCCAAGCCGCTCTCGCTTATTTGCGCTTTGTCGGTGAACTTGATTTGACGGAGGCCGGTAAAGATGAGTAACGACAAACAATTCGATTCGATTTTGACGGTTATTGTGTCACAGCTTACTGAAAAAATCACAGAGGAACTTAAAGTGCCTGAAAAAGATGCCATAAATGCGCTCTACCGATCAAAGCTCTATTCGTTTCTGGAAGATGAAGATACAAAGATTTGGCAATTCAGCGTTCCGCTCCTATTCGATTTATTCATTGAAGAACGCACGACCGGTGCTTTTACATTTCCAGAAAGGTAGGTTCCTTCTACATGAACAAGACTCTTGACTTTATGGTCTATTGCATCGAAAACTACAAGGATAAAAAAGGAAAAACCGGAAAAGAAGTTGTGGATATCTTTAATCAGTTCAGTGTTTTTGACTTCATCTCCTCAAATTATGACGCACTTCATACGACTGGGAAAGATTACATTACAGAGGATATCGACCTTTTTATTCAAAAAAAGAAATCTATGCAAGCGCCAAAAAAGAGCCATTGATCCCCAAAAATATCAGTACTGTTTTTAAACTTGAGCTTTACAAAACAAGGTTCCCTAACATCATGTATGTTACGGAGCCTTGTTTTGTTCGTTATTCGGGTCTTCAAACGTAAACTCAACCGCTATTTTTTTATCCTTATGAATATATATCTTGTCAACCAGCATAAGCAAGTCATTTCGCTCAAGATGGTCATAATTAAGATACTCCTTTACATAAGTCTTAATTTTATCCATATAAGACTGATCTTCTTTTACCCTTTCGAGCGATTCCAACTGTGCCGAGCAACGATCCCGATCATCACTGAGTCTTGCCGACATTTCCATATAGTCCTGTTCACTGACAACGCCCTTGACCCTGTCTTTATACAGATTTATAAGCGTATCCTTTGTTTCGTTAAGTTGAAGTTCGATCTGCCGTTTTTGCCCGACAGAATTGTTCTTTTTCTTTTGCTCGGCACCAAAAGCGTTAACCAGCCTATCCGTATCAATAAATCGCTCGGCTAGTTTCTTAAGGACTGTTCTGATCTGATCGACAACATAATCCTCCCTGATGCAATGCGATGTGCATAGCTTCAGCTTTGCATGATTCCGCCATGTTCTGCATGTCAGATAAGTTCTGGTTTCGCTTTCCCGCACAAAGCTCATCGGGCACCCGCAATCAGCGCAAAACACAAGGCCGGTTAAGAGATGCGCGACGTTTGTTTTCCGCTCATGGGTAACATAGCTTCGCTTTGATAACATCAATTGAACGGCATTAAAGTCTTCCCGATTGATGATCGCCTCGTGCGTTCCTTCAACAACTGTCCACTCATTTTTCGGCAGATTGATTTTTTTATGAACCTTATAGCTCACACTTTTGCTGCGGTTTTGCGTGAGATTCCCGATGTAAGTTTCGCTTGTCAAAATCCGCTTGACGATTACTTCATTCCAAACACCAGAGATTCTTTTTTGGGTATAAGTCAGATTTTTTGACTGTGAAGGCGTTGGTACATGAAGCCGAGTCAGTTCGTTCGCAGTTCCCAACAAGTTGTATCCGGACAAAAACAGTTCGAATATTTTAACGACGTTCGGCGGTGTTATCGGATCTATTACAAGATGATTTTTGTTATTCGGGTCTTTCATATAGCCATACGGCGGTGTAGAACCGACAAACTCTCCCCTGATCTTTTTGGTTGTCAGCGCCGTGCGAACTTTTTTCGAAATATCCTTCGCGTACATATCATTGATGACCGATCGGAATGGGGACAGATCATTTCCGCTGCTGTCACTTTGCGTATCTATGCCGTCGTTGACTGCGATATATCGGACATGATGGGATGGGAAGTACATTTCTGTATAGTATCCAGTTTGTATGTAGTCCCGCCCCAATCTCGACAGATCCTTTGTGATGACCATATTGATCCGGCTGCTCTCGATATCGCGGATCATCTTCTGAAAATCAGGACGGTCAAAATTCAAGCCGCTGAAACCATCGTCAATATAGGTTTCCTCTATGACCCAGCCCATTTTGCTTGCATAGGATGTCAAGTAATCCCGCTGATTTACAATACTTTGAGACTGTTCGTCTCCCGCGTCCTCACGGGACAGGCGTAAGTAAAGTCCGACACGATACATGAATACTCCCCTTCCCCTCCTTTCCTCAATTTTGTGCAGCCGGTAACTTCAGCTTTTTTTCTATCATAATCCGAAGCAGTTTTTCAACGGTCTTTTTATAACTGTTGGACGTCCCATACTTAACGGTTACAGTATCTGTGCTTAACTCGACGGTTTTTGACATGGCAGCACACCCTTTCATGCCAGTATATTCATTCCGGTATAATCGTGAATACCTCTCTGATTCATAATTATCATATATATTTGTGGATTCAGAGTTTGCGGGGGTTCGTTTTCTTCTGCCAGCAGCATAGTCGAATGGGTTTCGTTGTCGACTATATAGATCTTTGCGTTGATGGGATCGGTTGCTTCAAAAGAATATTCGTACCGGTAAGCTGGCTGCTCCTGCGTGTGGGTGATCTTCTGTTTTATACTTATCTCAAACAAAATGTTTCCAAAGAATTTGCGTCAAAAT
>DBTI01000138.1 GCA_002306975.1 Ruminococcaceae bacterium UBA1320 | reverse complement strand
AGTCAGTCCATTATTCGTTCTACTTTTCGAAGCAAATGATCTTTTGGTACCAGCTCATCTATGTCCACCATCACTATTTCATGCCGCGAATCCTTATTCCAACCTTGCACTTTACCAGCCCCTTCCCTTATCCCCATTATGCTAAATATTCTCGCTTTTGGCGATGTTTTTTGACAAACTAAATAAAGGCGGGCTTTTTTAAAAACCCGCCTTTTGCTATTTCGTCTATATTATGTTTTGATTATCTCTACGGAGACGCATTTTACGTTGTTGTATTTGGTGGTTCCGACTATCACCAAATACGAATTAGTGTCCGACGTATAGGTGAACTGCCAGTAATAGCTTTCACCGACCGCGAATTCGGTTGTATAAGAGAAGCCCCAATCCGCCAACAAATCCATGTATTTGGGATAAGAGTAGGAATTTGATTTATCTACCCAGCCTCCGGCTAAATCAACCGAATCAACCGTGTAGTAATATGTTGTTTCCGCGCCTGCGGAAAAGCTCTTATATATATCAATTCCGTAATATGCCCCGCAATCGGGAATCTCGGAATAGCCCGCGTAGGTAAGCAGCTTTGACTTGTCGTTTACCGCAATAGCCAGAAGGGTCTTACAGCTTGAAACCGTATAACCGCTGATTATGTTGATTGGCAGAGCAAGGTTTATGTTCTGACCGAGGGAAGAGGTTGCTGTCGTAATTCCGACGACCCTGCCGTATTTATCGAGCAGCGCGCCTCCGCTGCTTCCGACGGAGATGGCGGCGCTTATTTGGATGTAGGTGGTATCATTTTCCTCAATGTAGCGCCTCGGATTTGAAATTATGCCCTCCGAAAGAGTATCAGACAGACCGAGCGGACAGCCCAGAGCATATGCGGTTGCTCCGCCGACGACGGCGGAGGAGTCGGCAATGGTAAGGCATGAAAAGCCCTTGCCGTCAATTTTGAGAATTGCCCAATCTTCATCCTTGTTATAGTCGTACACACCCAAAACATCATAGGTGGTGCTAGTATCCGAGGTGGTTATTTTAGCGGAGTAAGCGCCCTTAATTGCGTGGTAATTGGTAACAGCCGTTCCGTTGCTGTCGATGAAAAAGCCGCTCGCGGAGCCCAGCTTGGTGCCCTTGGAATTATATGTCTCCAAATAGAATACCGCGGGTGAGCATTTGGCGTAAATCTCTTCAGATGTCAGTTCGGTGTCCGCCGCCAGGGATTCAAGAGCCTTTGCGTCGTAATATGTATTGAAGGCTTCCGCAGTAAAGACTCCGACGTCGATGAGCTTTTCGGACAGTGTCTTGGTGCTGTTCTTCATTTTCGCGGAGAGGGCGGCGTAGGAGATTGTCACCACATCAGCGCGCATAAAATTGGTAAGCGAAACATTGTCGGGCAGAATATTCAGACTTCTTGCCAAAGCGTAGGGCTGATCCCAGTAAAAATCGATGCCGGTGTTATCAACGTAGCCCAGAGACCTCAAAACGAAGGTGAGATACATATTTGAGCTTGCGCTGCCTGTTCCGAACTGAGTTTCGGTTATGCCGTTTGTAAGACCCTTTTGGTATGCATAGCCTATGTACTTGTCCGCCCAGGAGGGAACGTCTGTAAAGGGGTCGGACCAGGTACCGTTCAGGGCTTCGTTCTCTTTTCCCAGTACACGAATTAGCATTATGAGTGCCTCGGTTCTTGTAGGTGCTCTGTCAAGGGCAAAATCGGTATCCGACACACCTTTAAATAAACCGAGGGATTTTAAATCAGTTGCCAGTTTTTCTTCACTGGTTGTGTTTCTGACGCTGGTCGCGGCCAAGGCCGAGGGAGAGATGATTGTAAAACAGAGCACTATAACAAGTAGGAACGCGGAAAATCTTTTCATATCAATCCCTCGCTAAAATAGGAGATTATTTTGATTTCGAATAATCAAAATTATATCGTAATAAATTGTAATAGTCAAACAATACCGAAAAAGTTTACAAATTATGAGACAGAGATAAATGAGGAAAAACAGCCCTAAAACAAATGCAAAAACAAGAGTATTCGGGTATTTTGGGACACTTGCGGATATCGAATGATTAGCTGAAGCAAAATTGGTAAATTTTAATAAAAAGCACTTCTATCGAAACAAGCAGCTGCTTACGGGGAACCGTCTGCAGGATTTTCCGAGCTTTGCCATGTCCTCCGTTAATGAAAAACAGTTTCGCATCGTTTGCCCTTATTTGCGAAGGCTTCTGCATAATCTAAATTTGTATATTCCAAAATCCTGTGAAAATTAAACTTCAAAAATATAAAAAACATGAAACTGCTGTTTTTGCAAAGGTTTCATGTTTTTTGCGTTTCCCGCGATCGGATGGGAGCGTTAAGGTTTGAAACATTTTCCTGTTTCTCAAGCATAGAATGTTACGAACTTAAAACGAGGATTAACAAATTGGTTAAAATATTTGTTTCAATATGACAAATGTCCCTCAGTCTCTACATCACGACTGACTATAATAGAAAACGATAATGTATTCAATACTGCGAAAGGAATGGTTAATATGAAGCACAAAAATACGCTGCGATTATTTATCGCATTTACAGTTTTCACTTTGATTGCGGCCTTTATGCCAATAACGTCAAAAGCAACGGGAACACAGACTGCTGAACAGGCATCGGCCCAACTCGTACAGCTATCCGACGAGGCGGCAGGCACAGGTACGCCCCTTTATACCGACGCTGATGCGGTAATGATAGCTAAGGTTATATATAACGAGGCGAGAGGGATTCCGAGCGATACAGAGAAAGCCTGCATCGTGTGGGTTATACTCAACCGCGTGGACGCAGGTTATGCTGACACTATTTCCGGCGTAGTAACTGCGCGATATCAGTTCGCGTACAACGCGAGAACACCCGTTTGGGATGAGCTGTTGAGCCTGAGCTATGATGTTCTGGGCCGATGGGCCAAAGAAAAGCAAGGGCAAACAGACGTGGGACGAGTGCTGCCGAAAGATTATCTGTGGTATACCGGCAACGGCGTACATAATCTTTTCAGAAACTCATATTCGGGTAAATGGCACTGGAATTACAGCCTTCCGAGTCCGTATACGTCGTGAGGCGTTGAAAACCTTAAACCGAGATTACCAAGAACGAATAATGAAATTGCTTAGCCTCTCGCAATGATATGCGGGAGGCTTGTTTTAACAGGAAACATTTCCCGGCTTTGTCTGCATAGTATGTAACGATCCCAATTGAAAGGAGGTTAGTATTTTGTATAGCAAGTTATTTCATTATGATAAATGCAGTCCTCAGTCACCGGATGATTGGCCTATCAACAGATGCAAAAAAGATGTTGATCAATTTGCGGATATAGACCTGCCTGTTGAAATCGATCCGACCGTTTATGTGGGAAAAATAACAGCTGAGTGCTGGGGATGCCCGGTTGTGATTTGTAACGATTGCCGCAGCGATAGGACTTGCAAATTCATAATTAAACAAAAAATCCATCTCAAGATTCCTGTGACCTATCTTGTCAAAGCCAATGTGGACGATCCTGTCATCAACTGCTGTGCTTGTCCTCCGTGTGATGAATGCTAAAAGAAAATATATTTTTTATATTGATGCTTTAGGAATATTAATCTTTCTGCCATAGGCAGAATGTTTGTGACGGGCGGCAGTTTAAAAACTGACCGCCCGTTTTGGAATCGAGGCTGAGGAACAATAAACATGGAGCAAATACATATCATTTCTTAAGCTTTGGATTTTCAGGAAACCAGCCTTTGTTCACACGCTCCGTCTGTTCTCTCAATTCGCGGATACTCCATAGACAGGCGGCGCCGATAATACTAAGTAAAATGGACGCGGTGTTTTGGACGAAAAGCGAAAGAATCAATAGCACAAGCCCGACAGCAAGAAAAATCGGCCAAATTCTGTCCGTAAAATAATATTGGCACTTGACAACGATGGGATGGAATAACCCGATAATTGCATAGGAAAAAAGTGCGATAAGGATACCGTTTAAATTTAAAGCCACAACAAACCTCCAAAAAGTCAAACTACTTCAAGCCGGTTTACTTCTTCGTCAGCTTATGTATATGGGGGGAAGCGGCACAATATTTGCAAATGCCGTACTCAAAGCAATTTTACTGTGAACGCTGAGTATCGGCCATATCGCGTATTCTATCGAGCTTTGAATTGCGGGTATATAACACAACGTCAATCAGAACCATTGTGATATCGGCAACATAGAACCAGGTCGAGTAAGCCAACACTCCGGTTTGTATATAGACCCAAAGCTTTCCGAAAAGGCCAAAGCAATAACCCAGAATGACCAATAACTCAAATATGACGCTTTTACCCTTAGCGGTCTTGGAACGGATGGACTTTGCGATATTAAAAGGCCATGAGGCCCCAAAAATGCAAAGCATTGCGATTTCACAAAGCTGTGTGACGTCGATCATAACAAATCACTCTCTTTCTTTTGCCTGCATTGAACTGCATGCATATTGGATTAAAAATTGCGTATAATAGAAACTATCCAAACATTTTATTTTATACCTACATAGCAGCGTAGGAATTGGGCCGCAGGAATT
>DBTI01000219.1 GCA_002306975.1 Ruminococcaceae bacterium UBA1320 | reverse complement strand
CAAGCCCCCGGCTTGCCGGGGGTCCTGACTTATTTAGAATTTTTGTTCTTGTTGGATCTTCCCTCTTCAAGCTTTTGCTTCCTCTGCTCTTTTTCAAGAGTTTTGCGTTGCTTTTCAGCGGCAGCCACCTTTTCCTTGTGGGTTTCCCATGTTACCCACAATGGACCGGCGATGCAGATGGTGGAATAGCAGCCTGTTGCCACACCGACCATCATAGGCAGCGCGAAGCTTGTAACAGAATCAAGATGATAAATCATCGAGAAAACAGCAAGCACTGCGATTGCTGTGAAAGTAACAAGGGATGTGTTGATTGATCTCGCAAAAGACTGGTTGATGGATTTGTTAACCGTGTCTTTAAACGGAATCTTGGTGCCATAGAGCCTGCGGTTTTCACGGACACGGTCATAAACAACGATTGTATCGTTAATGGAATAACCGAGAATAGTAAGCGTTACGGCGATAAAGTTTTCATTTAACGGAATTTGCAGGAAGGTGAATGCGGCAAACCCCATGATAACATCATGCAAAAGTGCAATGAATGCCGTAAGGCCGGCGGGCAGACCGCCGATTTTTCTGAATCGAATCCAGATATAGATGATGATAAGGAGCGATGCCAAAGCAACAGCCAAAATACTTCTTTGCAACGCTTCCTGCCCCATTGATGGAGAAACCGTATTGGAGTCGTACTTTGTGATTTTATTGCTGCTAAAAGTCGAGTTTACACTGTTGAAAAGGTTAGTCTGAACATCGCTGGTAAGGTTTTTATCAAGCTCGTAAACTATTGTTTTTGTGTGAGTTCCGATATCCTCGTCAAGCTTGGTGTTTACACGAACATCAGAAAGTGTTTTTTCAGCGATGCTTTGCGCCGCGTTTCTGTCAATCGTTCCGGTATAAGAATACCGTATAATTGAGCCGCCCTTGAACTGAATGTCAAGGTTTACACCGAAAATGGCGGTGACTATTAAGCAAAGCGCGATAAGCGTAATGGAAATGGTGTAGTATATTTTGCGTTTTCCTATAAAATCAATGTTCAAATCTGCTCTCATTTCGAAGCACCTCCAAACAGGAACTGCTTGCGCACTCCAGAATATTTTGAGATTGATTTGAGCATAAGTCTTGAACACGTAATGCCCATAATAAAGTTGAATATTACGCCGATAAACAGCGTGTAACCGAAGGAGAAGACAGTGCCTGAACCGAATATCATAAGCAGTGCGCCAACGATGACAACTGTAATGTTGCCGTCAAAGATGGCGGAGAAGCTGCGTTGGAAGCCAGCGTCGATAGCGCCGTCAAGCGTTTTGCCAACCCGTAGTTCTTCTTTTATACGTTCAGCCGTAATTATGTTTGTATCAACTGCCATGCCGATCGACAGGATAATACCGGCGATACCGGGCAGCGTAAGTGTGAAATGCGGTATGGAGATCAATAGCAGTGTGCCTGCAAGATGCCCGCACAGCGCTACGCAAGCAATAAGACCGGGAAGCCTGTAGTAAAGGATCATAAACAGGCAGATAAGAATGAATGCGAGGATGCCTGCCATGACGGTTACGTTAAGTGCGTTTTGTCCAAGCGTCGGTGAGATGGTGCTGTAGTTTTCGGTAACAAGCTTGAACGGGAGTGAGCCGGCGTTAATCTTAGTGGCAAGGTCGGTTGCGTAATCGGAGGTCATTGCGGTGGCTCCGGTGTTTTCAATCACGCAGGTGTCGCCTGTAATTTGAGAATTAACGGTTGCGCTCTCTATAAGAGTTTCATCCATGTAAATGTCTATATTTTTGCCGACAAATTTCGCAGTTGCAGCAGAAAACTTGCTGATGCCGGTTGATTTGAACTTTAATTCAACATCAAATCCGTTTGCTACCGGCTTTGCCGAAGCACTTTCAACATCTTCACCTGTGAGAATAGTGACTTTGTCGGGACCAACTACGGTCAGCTGAGCCATTGAGCCAAGCTCTTTGATTGCCGACTCCGGATCTTTATCCTTAACGCCGGCCTGCCATGGGAAACGGAGAATTATACGGTTTGAGGTATAGTCGGGATACAGTTCCCTATCGGAAATGTTGTTGGCGTCAAGCCTCTGGTTAAGACGGTCAACAGCAGCTTCCATCTGGGTTTTGGTAACAGTAGTGCCTGCCGGCGGTGTAAACGTAACATCGACCCCGCCTTTAATGTCAATGCCGAATCTGATATCCTGCGCACCTTTTATGACAGTGTTCTTTATGCCGGCGAATGAAAGATACGACATAGCAGCTATCACAAAGACGAGGATGAAAATTACGGGTTTTCCAACACGTTTCACGCATTTTCACCTTCCAAATTATTATTTTAACGGCAACGCAACCTGCACGGATCGGCTGAGTGAACCGGTGTGCATAACGCGCAGACAAAATACATAAAAAAACAAAACACCGCCAATCCGCGCGGTGGCGGCAGCGCCTGAGCGTGTCTATGTATACGCCTGTGCGAAGCTGCGCAGTTGCTCTAAAAAAGCCATTGCAGGGAGCGAAATCGCAGAGACAACAATGCCCACAGCCAATGGCAAATGACGTGGGCTTCGCGTGTACGATATTTCGCCACTGTGTTTTGACAAGTGCAAAACACGACAAATATATTATATGGTCACAATGATTAAAAGTCAATAACGAGAGGGAATTATATTATGCAAAAATTAATAAAAAGTATAATGATATGGCAGTTATACGATGAGTTCGACAGTTCCGCCTAAAATATCTCTGTTTGCAGCGGTTATGGGTAAAACAATCTCGGTAATATATTCCTCTACCTGCTGCGGTGCGCGGCCTGTGAAAATGGTGGGGTCAAGCAACCCTTCAAGCTCGCTGCGGTCAAGCCCGAACGACGGATCTTGGCAGATACGCTCCAGAAGGTCGTTGTCGAGCCCGTCCTCCTTAACACGCTTTGCCGCCTCAAGTGAGTGCTGTCTTATGCGCTCGTGCAGTTCCTGACGGTCGCCGCCTTTTT
>DBTI01000276.1 GCA_002306975.1 Ruminococcaceae bacterium UBA1320 | reverse complement strand
TTTTGAATAAACCTTTTGAGCCTCGCCTATCTTCATCCAGTCATATAAAAATCCGCTGTCGGGCAGATAGGCAACATCGTTTTTTGTAAGATAGCCAAGCTCCCTCCCGCAGATGGTGACGTTGCCGCCAGACGGTCTTACAAGCCCCGCGACGATTTTTAAAAAGGTTGTCTTTCCGCTTCCGTTGGGGCCTAAAAGACCGACGATGCGGCCGGACTCAACAGAAAGGTTAAATTCGACCAGCGCCTGTTTCGACAGATAATTTTTCCGCACCGATTCCGCTTTCAAAATTGTCATATTCTATTCCTCCCACTTTTTATCAATAAGGCTGATTGCTTCACTCTTTGTGATACCAAGCCCCTTCATTTTACCGTTGAACCGCAGCGCATATTTTTCTGCCTGTGTTGTTTTGAGCGTATTTATCAGGTCGGGTGCTTCAGACACAAAGTTGCCGATACCCCGCTGGGAATAAACGATCCCTTCCCGTTCTAGCTCCATAAACACGCGCTGCAGGGTGTTGGGGTTGACCATCAGTTTTTCCGACAGTTCTCTGACGGAGGGCAGCTTATCGCCGGATTTAAGCTTGCCGGTAACAATATCGGCTTTTAGGTTATCGATGATTTGCAGATAAACCGGCATCTGCCCATCAAACTTCGCCACATTTAAACGCCTCCCAGCATATCTATAGCAATAACAAAATTAAAACGGAGCAATCTTGTTATCTCCCTTTCGGAGGCGGGAGATAAGATCCTGCTTTCCAATTCCGTCATAGTGTACTATTATACTAATACACTATGACGGAATTGTCAACAGGTATTTTGAATCTTTTCTGAAAAGTATTTTGCCGTTGGCGAGTTTTATCGAAAGAGCATTTGAAAATACGCATTATCAGCAGCAAAATGTCAAAATTGTTGTAAGATTGTCACATTAAAAGCGAACATATTTTAAAAAAACTATTGACAACAAACAAAAGCGGTGGTATTATTTAATCAGACAAAAGGTTAATATAAAAATACAGATTGTCAGGGAGGCGAGTCCCATGGGTTGTGAAGACAGCGAGCAGATGCCCGGTCAGACCAAGAGTTGTTACCTGTGTGATTCTGTATTTGAGAGAATTTTAAAGGAGAGTTTCCTTTAATTCCAAATGGGCGGTGTTTAAGCCGCGTTACAGGTGATTGTTTGGCCGGGCTATTCGCAAAGCCTTTTCAAAGCAGAGTACCCAGAGTTTCGACTCGAGTCTAAGTCTTTTGAAAGTGGCGTAAAGTTTATCCTGTTGCTTCAACGACAAAGTTTTATCTGGCAAAGTCGTTAGTTTTACCCAAGGAGGTATAAAACAATAGTCCTGTGAATTAACCGATTTTGTTTCCCCCATAAAGGGCAGTTTTGGTGAACAAACGAGGCTCTATTTGAATCTGCAACTGCAAAGCAAGGATCAAAATTCAGCGAGTTGTTGTATTGCCTGACGGTGTCCTTACAAAAAACAAACTTAAAGGGGCTGTTCCTGTAGGGACGGCTCCTTTTTTATGCACAAAAAGCGCGGATTCCGCAATTGCAGAACCCGCGCTTTCGCTGAAAAATGTGTATTCCCGCCGGGGGCGGGGATACACAAAAAAGGAATTTTCTAATAATTAATCTTTTACAAGTACCTTTTCGATTTCTCCGACAAAAACCCGATGCAGATCGTTGCCGGAATAGGTGTTTGCGATCTCTTTGTCGGTAAAACAGGAAATGTTCAGATCCTGAGAATAAAGCCTGCGGCAGATGAGCACAAGCTTTGCCTCGTCAAAATAGACCGAATCACCGTTAAACGCCGGGGTAAGACCGGTAGCTTTAACTTTGTCGGTGTCTCTGCCTGAACGGGATCCGCAGAGATTCAGCGCTTCACGGTATTTTTCATCGAAAAAGGTCAATGTGTAGTTTTCATATTTGTTCATAAACTGGAAGGTATAGCGCTGCGGGCGAATAAAGCTGAAAGCGACAGGCTTTCCCCAGAGTATGCCCGCACCGCCCCAGCTCGCCGTCATGGTGTTAAAGCTGTCTGGTGTGCCTGCTGTGACAAGCATCCATTCACGGCCGATCATTTCAAAAATATTCCCCTGTATTTTGCCCGGTTTGATTTCTGTAAAATTAGACATTAGTAAAGCCTCCGCTCCGATATTTTCAGTTTGTGTATTTGACTTGTTTATATTCTATTTTGCCATATAGCAATTTTATTTTAAAAAAGGAGAATCTAGGAATGCTTCCCTACCTCCGGCGGGGGAAAACAGAAAATAATTCAGCTTTTTATTAATAATTGCTATAGTTACATTATATGCGCGTCTGCCAAAATTTTAAAGGTGAATTTTGAGCTTTTGAAAAAATTATTTACAGCGCCAGTCTTTTATTATGTTCAGAAACATGCTATAATTTTGATAAAATCTATTGGTAAATATAGGCTAATTGCTTTATGGACTTATCCCGAAATAAGTTATATATCTCCCCCGCCTTCGGCGGGGGAGATATATAAACCAACGCTCAATCTTAACTCGAAATGCTGTAGTATAAATAAAAATAAAAGTTGCGGCGAAAAAGGAGGAAATCTATGCAGGACAATATTCCGGAATTTGAAGGCAACCTCAGGCGATTTATGCTAAAGGTTCCAGAGAGCATTTACCGCGCGTCTGGAATAAGGATATTCGGCAAAAGAATAAAATCACTCGTGTTTACAACAGATGTTTGCATAATACGCAATGTAAACGCAGACGCTGTTATTGCGGTCTATCCTTTTACACCGCAGCCGATTATAACACAGGCGATTATGCTGACGTCGGACAAACCTGTTTTTTGCGGCATAGGCGGCGGCATTACGCAGGGAAAACGCGTTGTAAACAATGCGCTTCATGCTGAGTTTCAAGGGGCAATGGGTGTTGTGGTAAATGCCCCGACAGCCAATGACATTATCGCGTCTGTGCGTGAAACAGTTGATATTCCGGTTGTTGTGACTGTCGTGTCACAGGATGAGGACATAGCCTCGCGCCTTGAAGCGGGCGCGTCGATTATCAATGTTTCCGGCGGCACGCAAACACCAGCAATCGTCTCAAAGATCCGCAGTGACTTTCCCACGTTGCCCATAATCGCAACAGGCGGGCCGGACGACACCACAATTGTAACCACTATTGAAGCGGGCGCGAACGCGATAACGTGGACACCGCCGTCAAGCTCAGAGATACTTGGGCGGATCATGACGCAATACCGCGACACAGCCGCGACGGGTGAAATTCCGCGCGCTGTTCATTAAGTTGTCATTATAGCCAAAAAAGTTTTGCGACGTACCCATGATTTGGCTAACAGAACAAAATATACAGAATGACGAATAATTATGCATTAATTCCTTGCAGATATGCAGAAAAAGTGTATAATATGTAATATGCTAAAGAACAGCACAAAGGCAGCCTTATTTCGGCGGCTTTTAATCATACAATATAAGCGCGATATGCGTTGGAGGTTTAATAATATGAAACAGATTAAAAAAGTAATCCTTGCTTATTCCGGCGGTCTTGACACATCAATCATTATTCCATGGCTCAAAGAGAACTATGGCTGCGAGGTTGTCGCTGTTGCGGCTGATGTCGGTCAAGGCACAGAACTTGACGGGCTTGAGGAAAAGGCGATAAAGACCGGCGCTTCAAAGCTTTACATTGAGGATCTAAACAAGGAGTTTGTTGAGGATTTCATTTGGCCTACACTCAAAGCGGGCGCGAAATATGAAAACTACCTTCTTGGCACATCGTTCGCAAGACCTCCAATTGCGAAGCGACTTGTTGAAATCGCCAAGTCGGAAGGCGCGGACGCTATCGTTCATGGCTGCACAGGCAAAGGTAACGACCAGGTTCGTTTTGAACTTACCATAAAGGCTCTTGCCCCGGAGATGGAAATTATCGCACCGTGGCGCATTTGGGATATCAAATCTCGCGACGAGGAAATTGATTATGCCGAGAAGCACAACATTCCGCTAAAAATTACCCGTGAAACAAACTATTCCAAGGATAAAAACCTGTGGCATCTGAGCCATGAGGGTATGGACCTTGAAGATCCGGCGAACGAGCCGAAATATGATAAGATTCTTGAAATGGGCGTGTCTCCTGAGCAGGCTCCGGATAAGCCGACATACATCACCCTCACTTTTGAAAAGGGTATTCCGGTCGCTTTAGACGGCGAAAAGCTTGACGGCGTTGAAATGATAGCAAAGCTTAACAAGCTCGGCGGCGAAAACGGCATCGGGCTTCTTGATATAGTTGAGAACCGCCTTGTGGGCATGAAGTCCCGCGGCGTTTATGAGACTCCGGGCGGAGCAATCCTCTATCATGCTCACGATGTGCTTGAAACACTGGCGCTCGACAAAGAAACCTCACACTATAAGGCGCTTGTTGCTCAGAAATACGGCGAGATCGTCTACAACGGCCAGTGGTACACTCCTCTGCGCGAAGCTATCGACGCTTTTGTAGACAAAACACAGGAGACTGTGACCGGCGAAGTTAAGCTAAAACTCTACAAGGGCAACATTGTTAACGCGGGCACAAAATCGCCTTATTCACTTTACAGCGAGGATATCGCGACCTTCGGTGAGGACAAGGTTTACAACCAGAAGGATTCAGAAGGATTTATCAACCTGTTCGGATTGCCGCTCAAGGTTAGGGCAATGATCAAGAACAAGCAGGTTAAGTGATAGCTATAAATTAGCAGTTGTTTGGCAGATAAATCAGTCCCATGTGCTGTTTTCGCATGGGGCTGATTATTACTTTCCACCTGCGGTGAGCAGTTCGCGCAGAAGATTTGAGGTAAAAGAATCTGTTTGTCGCGGGGGTGGGGCTGCCGTTTTAAGCTTAATTTAGTTGATAAATAATGCCGCGCGCACTTGATAAATTTATCAACAAAGAAAAAATCGCGAATTGCCAGCAGTGCAACTGCCATAGGAGGATAATTATTTTGAAGATGTGGGCTGGGCGTTTTTCCAAAGAAACCGACGCAAGAGTCAACGATTTCAATTCATCCATTAGATTTGACTCGCGTATGTATAAAGATGATATTGAGGGCAGCATCGCGCACGCGACGATGCTCGGTCAATGCGGAGTTATCGAGCTGAGCGAATCGCTTGAGATTATTGGCGGTTTAAAAGAGATCCTTGCCGATATCGAGAGCGGCAGGCTTGCGTTTGACCCAGATGCCGAGGATATACATATGTTCGTCGAGGCGGAGCTGACACAGCGCGTCGGGGACGCGGGAAAGCGGCTTCACACAGCGCGCAGCCGCAACGATCAGGTTGCACTTGATATCCGCCTTGACCTGAGGCACGAGATTGAAGATATAAAAGCGCTGCTGATTGATTTTATGAAAACAATAATCAGTAAAGCTGAAGAAAATAAAACGACGGTTATGCCGGGCTACACCCATCTGCAAAGAGCGCAGCCGATAACCTTTGCCCACCACCTTCTCGCATACGCGCAGATGATAAAGCGCGATATCACAAGGCTTGACGACTGTAAAAAGCGCATGAACGAGTGCCCGCTGGGCAGCGGCGCTCTTGCCGGAACAACCTACCCCATTGACCGCAGCAAAACGGCAAAGCTGCTTGGGTTTGACGCGCCGACGCAGAACAGCCTTGACGGCGTCTCAGACCGCGACTTTTGCGTTGAGCTCGCTTCGGCGCTTTCGTTAATTATGACGCACCTTTCACGTTTTTCGGAAGAAATCGTGCTGTGGTGCTCGTGGGAATTTAAATTTGTCGAGCTTGATGACGCCTTTGCAACCGGCTCGTCGATTATGCCGCAAAAGAAAAACCCCGACGTTGCCGAGCTTGTCCGCGGCAAAACAGGGCGCGTAAACGGCGACCTTGTCGCTCTGCTTACTATGATGAAGGGACTTCCGCTTGCTTATAATAAAGATATGCAGGAGGATAAAGAGGCGATTTTCGACGCAATCGATACCGTCAAACTTTGTGTTTCCACCTTTAACCCGATGGTTTCCACAATGAAGACGTTACCTCAAAACATGAGAGCGGCGGCGGCAAAAGGTTTTATCAACGCCACCGACTGCGCCGACTACCTTACCAAAAAAGGTCTGCCGTTCCGCGACGCTTATAAAATCACCGGTCAGATTGTCGGCTTTTGTGTTGCGAAGGGCAAAACGCTCGAAACGCTCACGCTCGAAGAATATAAAGGCTTCAACCCGATTTTTGACGACGGCGTATATAACGCGATTTCGCTTGACAACTGTGTCAACGGCCGAAAAGTTATAGGCGGCCCCGCTGTTGAGCCGGTTGAACGACAGATAGAGCTGTTAAAAGAGCTTTTGAAAAACATTTAGTTGCAATTTCAAATAAAGACACAGAAGCAGGATGTTATCTTCCACCTCTGGCGGGTAGATAACAAAACCTAATTGCTTTGAAATAAAGATAAAAACACAGATAAAATACAGGGGATGCATTTAGTTGAAATATAAAGTTTTTGTTGATGGTGAATCAGGAACAACCGGTCTTGAAATTAATACAAGGCTTTCAAAAAGAGAAGACATTGAATTATTGAAGATCGACCCCGCGCTGCACCGCGACATCAATGAAAGAAAAAGGCTTTTAAACGCGGCTGATCTGGTTTTTCTCTGCCTGCCGGACGAGGCCTCGCGCGAATCTGTTTCGCTTATTGAAAACAGCGGGACACGTGTTATCGACGCTTCCACCGCGTTCCGCACCAACTCCGATTGGGTTTATGGCTGGCCGGAAATGAACAGCGAGCAGCGCGAAAGAATAAAAAATGCAAAGCGGGTTTCTGTTCCCGGCTGCCACGCAACGGGTTTTAACGCGGCTGTTTATCCCCTTGTCGCGGGTGGAATTTTGCCGAACGATTATCCAATAACAGCAACTTCTGTTTCCGGCTACAGCGGTGCGGGCAAGAAACGTATTGCCGAATATGAAGAAACACGCCGTGACGATCCAGCCATGAGTTATCCGCGCTTTTACGGCTTTTCATTAACGCACAAGCACCTTCCGGAAATGATGAAGATAAACAGCCTTTCCTTTGAACCGGTTTTCTCACCGCTTATCGCAAAATTTTACCGAGGAATGGTTGTTTCACTGCCTTTCCAAAGACGGCTGCTTAAAAAAGATATGGATGCAAAAAGCGTTTGGCAGTATTATAAAGAGTATTATAAAGGGCAAAAATTTGTAAAGGTCATGCCGTTCGGCGGAGAAGGCAGCGTCGAAGAAGGCTATCTCAGCGCGGGCGGCGCGGGCGGCACAAACAATCTTGAAATTTTTGTTTTTGGCCATGACGGTCAGATTCTTGTTTTGTCAAGGCTCGACAATCTCGGCAAAGGCGCGTCAGGCGCCGCCGTGCAGTGCATGAACATTATGCTCGGTCTTGACGAGGCCACCGGTCTTGAATAATAAAAGATATACCCCACAGCGGTAATAAACGCTATCTATATAGCGTCCAAAAAATAATCCACGCATAGCTAATCAAATCACCAAGCTTTTTTGGACTCTGTATTACGCATGTGCATTTGCGATAGCAAAATCTTGCACGCGTTATGGCGTTTAGCCTCTGGCCGTAGCCACGAGATACAGTCCAAGAATGCATGAAATCATTATTGGACTGTATCTAAGACAGATATTTCAATAGAATGAAACGGGGATAATCATGGATTACAATAAAATCACTGGTTCTGTGGCGGCCCCTCTTGGGTTTAAGGCATCGGGCATACACTGCGGCATAAGACGCAACCGCACCAAAAAAGACCTTGCGCTTGTTGTTGCCGACGTGCCCTGCACAGCCGCCGCTCTTTATACACAAAACAAAGTCAAAGGCGCACCGCTTATTGTTACCAAAAATCACCTTGAAAACGGACGCGCGCAGGCAATAATCTGCAACAGCGGCAACGCCAATACCTGCAATGCGGACGGTCTTGATATTGCAAATGCCATGTGTGAAGCTGTGGGCAAGGCACTTAATTTATTGCCGGAAGATGTTGTTGTTGCCTCAACCGGCGTAATCGGTCAGCCTCTTCCGCTTGAGCCGATCACAAGCGCGATTCCGGCACTTGCCGCCACGCTTTCGGATAACGGCGATGACGACGCGGTTGAAGCGATCATGACAACCGACACACGCAAAAAAGAAATTGCTATAAAATTTACGCTCAGTGGCCGCGAGTGCACAATCGGCGGAATAGCCAAAGGCAGCGGTATGATAAACCCCAACATGGCGACGATGCTCTGCTTTGTCACAGCCGACGCGGATATAAGTGCCGATATGCTGCATGAAGCGCTGAAAGACTGCGTCGCAAGCACCTTTAACATGGTGAGCATTGACGGCGACACCTCAACAAACGATATGCTTACCATTCTTGCTTCCGGCAAAGCGGGCAACGCCACGATAACCCAAAAGAGCGCGGATTATAATACATTCAAAGAGGCGCTTGAGGTTGTTATGACGCATCTTTCCCGTGAGGTCGCGCGTGACGGCGAGGGCGCGACAAAGCTTGTTGAGTGCTTTGTCAGCGGCGCCGCGGATATAAAAACCGCGCGTACGGTTGCGAAAACGGTTATACAGTCAAGCCTTTTCAAAGCGGCAATGTTTGGTTCCGACGCAAACTGGGGGCGCGTTCTTTGCGCTATCGGCTATGCCGAGGCTGAGGTTGACGTTAATAAGGTTGATGTCGAGTTTGAGTCCGCCGGTGGCGTAATAGACGTTTGCAAAAACGGAGCGGGCATTGATTTTTCAGAGGAAGCGGCACGCAATGTGCTTGTCCGCGACGAGGTAAGGGTGAATATAAACCTCAATTCGGGAGATGCCACAGCGACAGCGTGGGGCTGTGATCTGACATACGATTACGTTAAAATAAACGGTGATTACCGCACTTGAGGGATAAATTGATGACAATAAACAAAGGGGAAGATTTCATGGGGCAAATTTCCGATTTGGATACCGCGCAGGTGCTTGTTCACGCACTTCCGTATATTCAAAAATACTATAACAAAACGATTGTTGTAAAATACGGCGGCAACGCCATGATAAATGAAAAACTCAAAGACGCGGTCATGACCGACCTTGTGCTGCTTTCACTTGTGGGCATCCGAGTCGTTCTTGTTCACGGCGGCGGCCCCGAGATAAGCGATATGTTAAAGAAGATAGGCAAGGAAAGCCGCTTTGTAAACGGCCTGCGATACACCGACAAAGAAACAATGGATGTGGTGCAGATGGTGCTTGCGGGCAAGGTCAACAAAGACCTTGTGAGGCATTTGCAGCAAAATGGCGGTCAGTCCATCGGCATGTGCGGCCTTGACGGCGGCATGATAAAAGCGACCAAGCTCTGTGAAACCGGAGCGGACTTAGGCTTTGTTGGCGACGTTACCGCGGTTGACCCGAAACCCATTGAGGATGCGCTTGAAAACGGATATGTCCCGGTAATCGCAACAATGGCAGTGGGTGAAAACGGCGAAGTCTATAACATAAACGCAGACACGGCGGCGGCGCGCATTGCGTCGGCGATCGGCGCGGAAAAACTGATGCTGCTGACCGATATTCGCGGACTTTTACGCGATAAAGACGACGAGGAAACACTTATTCCGGTTGTTAATGTCAGCGAAGTGCCTAACCTTGTGCGGCAGGGCATAATCTCCGGCGGCATGATACCAAAGGTTGACTGCTGTGTTGAGGCTGTGCGACGAGGCGTTACGAGCGCAAGCATTATAGACGGCAGAACCCCGCATTCCATCCTTGTCGAGATGTTTTCCGACGA
The DNA here is from genome assembly GCA_002306975.1 of Ruminococcaceae bacterium UBA1320. Classification (GTDB taxonomy): domain Bacteria; phylum Bacillota; class Clostridia; order Oscillospirales; family Ethanoligenentaceae; genus Ruminiclostridium_D. The sequence goes on along the minus strand of DBTI01000276.1, from coordinate 17,829 downwards.
GGGCACAGGGACGATGTTCCAATAATAAAATAAGACGGAGGCGTGGCAGATGGCAGATTTTAAAACAGTAAAAGACAGGGTAAATAAATATGTAATAAATTCATATTCGCGGTTTGACGTGGGGCTTGAGTCCGGCAAGGGCGCGCAAGCGCAGGGCTGCGGAAAAAGCTATATTGATTTTGGCAGCGGCATCGGCGTTAACGCGCTGGGCTATTGCGACGACGGCTGGGTAAAAGCGGTGTCGGAGCAGGCGGCAAAACTTTCGCACTGCTCAAACCTGTATTATGCGCCGGTTCAGGGCGAACTTGCCGAGCTGCTTTGCAATGCTTCCGGCTTTGCAAGCGCGTTTTTCTGCAACTCGGGCGCCGAGGCGAACGAGGGCGCGATAAAGCTTGCCCGCAAATACAGCTTTGATAAATACGGCAAGGGCAGGGCAACGGTAGTCACGCTCAAAAACTCCTTCCACGGGCGCACGGTGACAACGCTTGCAGCGACGGGGCAAGAGGTTTTTCACAACTATTTCTTCCCGTTCACCGAGGGCTTTAAGCTTGCCGAAGCAAACAATTTTGAAAGCATAAAGGCGGCATGCACAGACGACGTCTGTGCTGTGCTTCTTGAATCTGTTCAGGGCGAGGGCGGCGTTTTGCCGCTCGAACAGGATTTTGTCACCAAGGTAGCCGAGCTTTGCCGTGAAAAAGATATGCTCTTGATGTTTGACGAGGTTCAGACCGGCATAGGCAGAACAGGAAAATTCTTCGGCTATGAACACTTTGGCGTAAAGGCGGATGTTGTTTCCTGCGCAAAGGCGCTTGGTGGCGGCCTGCCTATGGGCGCGGTGCTTTGCCGTGAGGGGCTGCAAAATGTTCTTAACGCCGGAACACACGCAACAACTTTCGGCGGCAACCCGATTGTCTGTGCCGGAGCGGTTGAGGTGGTCAAGCGCGTTTCTCAAAACGGATTTTTAGACAATGTCAATGAAAAGGCGCGGTATATTCGCGCACACCTTTCAAAAATTGACGGCATCGGCGAAATCCGGGGCATGGGGCTTATGATTGGGTTTGAAATAGAAGGGCTGGAGGCTAAAAAAGTCGCGGCTCTCGCGGTGGAAAACGGTCTTCTAATTCTCACAGCAAAAACCGCGCTGAGGATGCTGCCGCCGCTGACGATTACAAAAGACGAAATTGACCGCGGTCTTGCGATTCTTAATAAAACGGTTAAAGAGTTAAAGGGTAAGGGGGTAAACGCATGAAACATCTTTTGAAGCTTCTTGATCTTACCGGTGATGAGATTCTCGATATTTTAAATCTTGCCGACCAACTGAAATACGAGGTAAAGCATAACATTCCTCATCCACGCCTTGCGGGTAAATCTCTCGGCATGATTTTTGAGAAATCTTCAACGCGCACACGCGTTTCGTTTGAAGTGGGCATGTATCAGCTTGGGGGACATCCGCTGTTTTTGAGCTCACGTGATTTGCAGATAGGACGCGGTGAGCCGGTTGAAGACACCGCACGCGTGCTTTCCCGCTACCTTGACGGCATAGAGATTCGTACTTTTGCGCAGGACGAGGTCGAAGATCTCGCAAAATACGCTGATATTCCGATAATCAACGGTCTTACTGATTTTGCCCACCCGTGCCAGGTGCTTGCCGACCTTATGACTGTCCGTGAGTTCAAGGGCAGGCTTCAGGGGCTTAAAATGTGCTTTATCGGCGACGGCAACAACATGATGAATTCACTCATCGTCGGCGGCATAAAGACCGGCATGACCGTTTCTGTCGCTTTCCCGGTGGGCTACGAGCCGGCTGGGCAGGTGCTTGAATTTGCAAACAAGGCAAATGAGGAGAGCGGCAAGCAGATATTCACACTCTGCCACGATCCGCTTGAAGCGGCAAAGGGCGCCGACGTTATATTCACCGACGTTTGGGCGTCGATGGGTCAGGAAGAAGAAGCGGAAAAACGCCGCAAGGCTTTTGCGGGCTACCAGGTTAACGACAAGCTGTTGGCGCTTGCAAAGCCGGACGCAATGGTTCAGCACTGCCTGCCCGCGCACCGCGGCGAGGAGATAACCGCCGAAGTGCTTGAAGCACACGCAAATGAGATTTTTGAAGAAGCCGAAAACAGGCTTCACGCTCAAAAAGCCGTTATGGTCAAACTTATGGGCGATAAATAAGTTAGATAAAATGCAGAAAGCCGCCCGCAGTTCAAAAATTTGAACTGCGGGCGGCTGATTTTATGTTTAGGCGAGCAATTACGCGTTTTGCGGCTGGCGGCGTGCAAGCAGCCATAAAATAGCCCCAAGTACCACGGCGACAATAAAGAAGTGAAGCGAGCACCAATTAGCACCACCAACCATCTGGTATCCGAAAAACCACTTTGCAGCATTTGAAACGGCGATATATACCTGCCCGTTAGACAGCAAAGAAGAAAGCATCATGAGGACTCCGAAACCGCCCCAGAAGAACGCTTTAAACATTTTTCCGAATTTATAGTTAAACGCACCGTAAACATTACCGATCAGCACAACCATAAGAAAAAGTGTAAAGAACCATAAAAGTTTTTGAGGTGTTGTTATGTCACGATAAATATTGTCAATGCTGGATGAAATAAGAGAATTGAATATTCGGCACATACCAAGATTGAGAAGTTCACCAAGCTCGGATAAAACAGCAAGCAGCGCAGAAAAAGCTACAGTGCAAAGCAACATTGACGCCGTAATGGTCTTCCTTGTATTACTGAACAGCATTAGATTATTGAAAGTGTCTTTGTATAATATACCGGGGGTTAAAAAAGCAAAAATCAAAGCCATTACGTAATAGCCCATATACATACTGCCCTCAGGCTCTGCAAGCAAAAGCATCGCTACAATTGCAAAGTATGATATTAAGAAAATCGCGGTAAAAACAATTGTTGTTTTTAAATAACGGTTTGCCTGAAATTTAACACAGTTAATTATTCTATCCATCTCTTTTTCCCCTTTTAATTCTCAGTGAGATATATAAACAGCTTTTGCACAGGAACAGGCGATATGTCAAGCCCTGCCGCCTTGAGCTCGCGCAGCTTTTCGGGTGAGACCTTGCCATAGATAGCGCAGATTTTTACGCTCGCGACGGATTCTGTGTGAATCACGTTAAGCCCTGCTGCCGCCGCGTCAACTGCCTCGGCTTTGCCGGAAACATAATGCGCGTTTTCTTTCAGCGTTTCGCAGGCTGTCTGCTCAATCAGCTGCCCGTTTTTAATAATTATCGCTTCTTCAAAAATATCTGCGGATTCTTCGATTAAATGAGTGGAAATAATGAATGTTCGCGGATTATTTGTAAAATCCTCGATAAGCTCGGTGTAAAAGATATCTCTGACCGCAGCATCAAGCCCAAGCACAGGCTCGTCAAAAATGGTGAGCGGCGCGCGTGAGGCAAGCCCGATGACAATACGTAAAATTGACTCATACCCGCGGGAAAGCGCATTATACTTTTTGTTTTTATCCAGGACAAATTTTTCGCAAAGATTTTCAGCATACTGCATGTCAAAATCAGCGTAAAATCCGCCGGCATGCTTTATGATTTCCCGCACCTTCATTTTGTGCATGAACATATCCTTTTCGGGCATATAGCAGATTTTAGGCAGAACCTGCCCGTTTTCAACGGCATTTTCTCCGAATGCGGTGACCATTCCGCTGTCTGTGAAAATGCGGGAAGTGGTGATGTTGAGAAGCGTTGTTTTACCCGCACCGTTACGCCCCAAAAGGCCGTAGATTTTGTCTTTTTCAAATTTCACGTTAAAATTGTCAAGCGCTTTTACGTTGCCGTAGCTTTTTGTAAGGTTTTTTGTTTCAAGAATGATTTCACTCATTGTCAGCGCCTCCATCCGTAATCATTTTTACAAGTTCATCACGTGTTATGCCAATGCTGTTTGCTTCAAAAAGCAGTGTGGAGATATAGTTATCGTAGAAAACGCGCCGACGCTTTTTTTGAATCTGCTTTTTCGCTCCCTGTGCCACAAACATGCCGATTCCTCTTTTCTTATATACGATTTCTTCGTCAACCAAAAGCCCGACGCCTTTGCCGGCTGTTGCCGGATTGATTTTAAAAATCACCGCCATCTCGTTTGTTGAAGGCAACTGTGATTCTTCTTCAATAGCGCCGCGCAGAATATCGTTTTCAATATTTTCCGCTATTTGAAGGTAGATGGATTTTTCACTTGAAAAATCAAGTTTCACGGGGTTCACCTCTTTTGTTAATTTGTTAATTACTTATGTAACTAACTATACAACGTGATTCGCATTTTGTCAAGAGTTATGATTAAAATCTTTTTTATAATTATAAATGCTATCTCTTACCCCTAAAGTCGGCAGAGTGAAAGATTGGCTGAAACAAGCGGTTCGGACGCGTCATATTTTGTCCACCCGCCGCATATAGTCTTTGTGTAAGACCCTATAAAACATGTTATATCGAATAAGAAGATGTGCCGCGCTTCGCGGCGGGAGGGATTGCGATGACGGTGCCGGAAGAAAAAAAGGCAGTGAAAAAAGTACATAACATTATTCTGGAGGACAGAAAGACATTGACAGTTTCGGGTGTTTCAGATGTAGACAGCTTTGACGAGCAGGCGGTTATGCTCTTTACAGAGCTTGGGGAACTGACAGTTCGGGGCTCCGATTTGCATATGAACAAGCTTAGTGTAGAAACCGGAGAAGTCAACATTGAAGGCAACATATCGTCACTTTCGTATCAGGACGAGGCTCCGCGCAGTTCGGGCGGATTTATGGGCAAACTTTTCAGATAGGATGTAACATATGGAAATAACGCTGACAGGGCAGTCGGGACTGTTGATCACGGCCGCCCTTCTTGGGTTTGTGCTGGGCGCGGTTTATGATATTTTTCGCGTGTTAAGGGTGGTTGCTCTCAGGGGGCATATCGCCGCGTTTTTACTTGACATAATATATTGGCTTATCTGCGCTTCGGCAACCTTTATTTTTATATTGCTTCAGAATGATGGCAAACTGCGGGCGCTTTTGCTGATTGCCGAGGTTTTGGGAGCGTCGCTTTACTATTTCACCATAGGCGCGATCGTAATCAAAAGGGTAGAGGCGGCAACCGAAACTGTCAGAAGGCAAACAAGGGCGGCGGCGGTTGCCATCTCACGCCCGGTGCGAAAGTATGGGCGGGCGGCAGGCCATAAAATAGCAAAAAAAGGACGTGCCGTGGGTAGCCTTTTAAAAAAAGAAAATAATCTTTTGCAAATACGCTTGAAAGTACATTCCAAAATGATGTATAATTTAATACGACCAACAAAGAAACCTAAAACTGACGGAAAATAAAAGTTCTCTTTTGTTTTCCGTGATAAAACATTGGTCGGGGACGTGAAACGATGAAAAAGCAACGTAAAAGTATAATGCTCAAACTGGCAGTTTGCGCGTTTGCTGTTTATATAGCGGCGTCGCTCATTGTTCAGGCGGTTTCGATAAGAGATGACGGAGCAAAGCTCGATCTTCTTAAATCACAGGTGACCGACCAGCAGAATCAGAACGCACAGACAAAGCGGATACTTGCTGAAAATGACCAGAAGTTTATGGAAAGCGTAGCAAGAAACGATTTGGGTTATGCCAAACCGAGTGAACGCATATATGTAGACGCATCTTCGAACTAACGTAATTCCTGTGGGGGACACGCAGGGCAAAAGATTTTAGGAGGATATTAATTTTATATGCAGCTTGAGGTTGGTGCAATTTTTGAAGGCAAAATCACCGGAATAACCAAATTCGGCGCTTTTGTCGAACTCCCAGAAGGAAAAACAGGCATGGTTCACATCTCTGAGGTGGCTCCCACCTTTGTAAAAGAGATTAAAGATTATGTCAAAGAGAACCAAGTGGTAAAAGTTAAGGTTCTTGCAATCACACCAGAAGGCAAAATAAGCCTTTCCATGAAACGCGTTGAGCCGCCGGCAAAACGTCAGTTTAGTGGCCGACCAGACAATTTTGAATGGACACCGAGGCGCAACGACAATTTATCCTTTGAAGATATGATGAATAAATTCAAACAGTCAAGCGATGAGAAGCTTTCTGACCTTAAAAAATATATTGATCCCAAAAGAGGCAATGTTTCAAAACGCCCTGTGACAAAGTAAAATTAGTTTTTGAAAAAATTCAAACGGAGTGTATTTGTTACACTCCGTTTTGTATTGTGAACCAGTTTCCTTTGCAAAAGAAAAAAGCGCCGTTTAAAAAAACGGCGCAAAAATTAAAGGAAAGGAAACATGTGGATATACAAAGGAGATGTAGCTATATCTTACCACAACATATTGTAAAGGTAAAGTGCAATTAAATACAAAGATATACTCAAAAATATGTATCATATTATAAAATTTAGTAATTATGTTATGAAAGGTGAAGAAAGTTGCTTATAAAAAACGCAAAAATTTATACAATGGAGGGTCGGCCAGTTGAAAATGGCTGGCTCGAAACTGAAAATGGCGTTATAAAGTCGCTTGGGGAAGGCGCGGCGCCCGAAACTGCTGGTGAAGTAATTGACGCCAACGGAGGCGTGCTTCTGCCCGGTCTTGTTGACGCCCATACTCACCTAGGTATGAGCGAAGACAGCCTTGATTTTGAAGGCGACGACACAAACGAGGATACCGACCCTGCAACGCCGCAGCTTTCCGCCGCCGACGCGGTCAACCCGCTTGACCGCTGCTTTGACGACGCGCTCAGTGCGGGCGTGACTACGGTGGTGACAGGCCCCGGCAGCGCCAACCCTTTGGGTGGTCGGCTTATCGCCATGAAAACATATGGACGCCGGATTGATTCGATGCTGTTAAAAAACCCTGTTGCGGTAAAGTTTGCGCTCGGCGAAAACCCGAAAAGCTGTTATCACGCAAACCACGAGACACCGGTAACACGCATGGGTACGGCTTCAATAATCCGCGAGCAGCTTTATAAAGCGGGGAAATACCTTGAAAAGCTCGAAAACTCCGAGATTGACGAGGATGCGGACGAGCCTGATTTTGACTATAAATGCGAGGTCCTTATTCCGCTGCTGCGCCGCGAGATTCAGGCGCATTTTCACGCGCACCGCGCCGACGATATCTTCACGGCGATTAGAATAGCAAAGCAGTTTGACCTTGACTATGTTATCGTTCACGGAACCGACGGACATATTATTACTGAGGAACTGCTGGAGGAGCACGCGAGGATCTTGTCAGGCCCGTTTCTTTGTGACAGGTGCAAGCCCGAGCTTCACAACCAGACGCCGAAGGGCGCGGGCATTATGACGCGCGCGGGGCTTGATGTTGCCTTAATCACCGACCACCCTGTTATTCCTATTGAATATTTATCGCTCTGTGCAGCGCTTGCCGTTAAATCCGGCATGGATTATGAAGCGGCGCTCCGCGCGATCACGATAAACCCTGCGCGCATAGTCGGGCTTGATAAGCGCATCGGCTCGCTCGCGGCGGGAAAAGACGCAGACCTTGTGCTGTTTGACGGTGACCCGCTGGTGCTCGCCTCAAACGTGACATTTGTTGCAGTAAACGGAAAAAAGGTGAAATAAATGCGGAAAATAAACACAGCAGAGATTATCGACGCGGTAAAACGGCTTTGCATCGAAGCCAACCTTGAGCTTTCGCCGGATATGGAAAAGATACTGAGAGACAGCGTTTCTATTGAAAAATCACCGCTTGGCAAAGAGGTCATCGAAGATTTGTGCCGCAACCTTGACGCGGCGCGCGAACTGCATGTGCCCGTCTGTCAGGATACGGGCATGGCGGTTGTTTTTATAGAAGCGGGGCAGGATGTANATATAACCGGCGGAGCGCTTGAAGACGCCGTAAACGAGGGCGTGCGCCGCGGCTATGTTGAGGGCAAGCTGCGTCTTTCTGTTGTGAGCGATCCCATCCGCCGCGTTAACACTGGCGACAACACACCCGCGGTTATACATACGCGCATCGTTTCGGGTGACAGGCTTCGCATCACCGTCGCGCCAAAAGGCTTTGGCAGCGAAAACATGAGCGCAGTCAAAATGTTCACACCATCCGCGAAGCGGGAGGATATCATTGATTTTGTTGTCGGCTCGGTGGAGCGCGCGGGCAGTATGCCCTGCCCGCCGGTCATGGTGGGCGTCGGCATCGGCGGGAATTTTGAATATGCCGCGTTGCTCGCGAAAAAGGCGCTTTGCCGCCCGCTTGAACTGCCGCAGAAAGATGAATTTTACCGTGCACTTGAAGCAGACATGCTCTCTTCTATCAATGCCCTTGGCGTGGGGCCGCAGGGCTTTGGCGGAACGGTAACGGCGCTTGCCGTCAACATCGAAACCTTTGCGACACACATCGCGGGGCTGCCTGTCGCCGTCAACATGGGCTGCCATGTCACGCGCCACAAAAGTGCGGAGCTGTAACAGAATATAAAGAAATATAAAACGGGTGTGCTCTCAACACAAAGAGCACACCCGTTTTTTGATATCAGAGAAGCAACTCAGATTACATTTTTAAGAAGAAGACTCAGGGGATGTTTTTCCCCGCCGGAGGCGGGGAAAAACAAAAACAATTCTTCTTCATTTTTTAACTGCAACTAAACTATTCGTAGCTTAATGCGTCGATGGGTTTGAGTTTTGAAGCTTTGCCCGCGGGGTATATGCCAAAAACGATCCCGACTGCGGCGGAAAACGCGAAAGCCATTAACATTACATTTGGTGAAAGTGAAACATTAAGACCTGTTATTATCATTGGAACCATCAAACTTAATCCTGCACCGAGCGCCAGCCCTACCAGACCGCCGATACAGCTTACCACCACCGCTTCAATCAAGAACTGAAGCATTATATCCTGGCGTTTCGCACCGATCGCCTTGCGGATTCCGATTTCCCTTGTGCGCTCTGTGACGGAAACAAGCATGATGTTCATTATGCCTATTCCGCCGACGATAAGAGAAATTGCGGCTATTCCGGCGAGCATCATGGTCAGTGTGCTAAGCGTCTGGCTGCTTGTCGAAAGCAGCTCGCTCTGGCTCATGACCCTGTATTGGTCGGTGTCACCATCGTATTTTTGAGTGAAAAACGTGTTCAAATCATTTGTGGCCTGAGTTACATCATCTGAGGATTTCGCCTCGATGTAATAGGTTTTGACGTTTTTGCTCTGGAGAAAACGCTCCGCTGTTGTTTGCGGCATGATAACACGGTTATCACTTGAACCCAATATGGAGGTGCCTTTGCTTTCGAGAATGCCAACAATCTCAAAGCTTGAACCGTTAAGTGAAATTGTTTTGCCGATAAGCGTTTCATATTCACTGACTTTCATATCGGGATAGATGTTTTGCAAAACCTCGACGCCGACATCAATTACCCGATAACGGTTATCAACATCATCCTGCGTGATAAACCGGCCTATCGCCACATTGATGTTTCTGACGCTTGAATACTCGGGTACAGAGCCTTCGACCGATGTGGAATAGCTGTCCGTACCGCTTTTTGCTGTAGCCGTACCGGTTATTATCGGGGCGACACCTTTGACGGATGAGTAGGAGCGCAGAGTTTTAAGCTCCGTGTCCGTAAGACTTTTTGCCTTGTTGCCGGTAAGGCTTACAGACAGAAGATTTGTGCCCATGCCTTCAATCGAGCTTGTAATAGTCTGTCTGGTTCCGTCACCAAGACCGATAAGGGTGATAACCGACGATATACCGATCACGATGCCCAGCATTGTCAAAAACGAACGCATCCGGTTAGACAAAATGGACATCAGCGCCATTTTTATTGCTTGGGTAAATTTCATGGATTAGCCTCCTCGTCCGAATCGATACAGCCGTCTTTTATTCGGACAATGCGCTTTGCCTGCGAGGCAACGGTATTGTCGTGAGTTATTAATAAGACAGTGCTGCCCCGCGCATTAAGCTCCTTTAACATGGTAAGAATCTCACTGCCGGTGTTGCTGTCAAGGTTGCCGGTTGGCTCGTCGGCAAGGATCAGCGGAGGATTTGTTACAAGAGCCCTTGCAATCGCGACCCTTTGCTGCTGCCCTCCGGAAAGCTCTGCGGGTGTGTGGCGCATTCTGTTTTCAAGGCCGACAGTTTTGAGCGCTTCAATCGCACGTTCCCGGCGTTCCTTGCTGCCCGCGCCTTGATAAACAAGCGGCAGCTCGACATTTTCAAGCGCGTTCAGTTTGCTTAACAGATTGAATTTTTGAAAGATAAATCCGATGGTTTTGTTGCGCACTGCGGAGAGCGCGTTGTCATCGTAATCGTTGATCTCTGTTCCGTTTAACCGATAGCTGCCGGAGGTCGCGATGTCTAGGCAGCCTATAATATTCATCAGCGTTGATTTTCCCGACCCGGAAGGGCCGATGATTGCGACAAATTCATGTTCTTCAACATTCAGGTTGATATCGTTAAGAGCGTTTACCTTGTTTTCGCCAAGCTCGTAAATTTTATTCAAATGAGAAATCTCAATTAGCGGCATAACACCATCTCCTTAAAAAGTTTATACTGAATACGGTGTGGTTCAATTATTTCCGCCGCCTCTGGTGTTTCCGCCACCGGTATTACCGCTGTAATTTTCGGCATCGGTGTTATTTACGGTTCCACTGTTGTCCTCATTAGTGTTTCCTGCGTTATTTGTGGTATTGCCCGCGGTATAGGTATTGCCGGTACGGCTGCGGTTTCCGCCCATGCCGCCGCCTAAGCTAAATCCGCTTTGACTTGAAGTCAGGCTCTTGTAGGCTGCGTTATTGATCGTTATGGGAATGGCTATTTTGTCGCCTTCACTTAAGCCGCTGACGATTTCCACACTGTCCTGCGTTGAAAGGCCGATCGTTACTTCTTTTCCGTATTGTTGAATAAGCTGGCGGGTGGAAATATCATTAAGCTTTAAACTGCTGCCGTTTCCGTCAAAAAGTTTATCGCTCATCAGCACATAACCGGTAGTGCCGTTTTTCTCAACTAAGGCGCTTGTTGGCACGACAAGTGCGCTATCTTTGCTTTGTGTAATTATTTCAACGTTTGTTGTCATTCCAACCTTAATGTCCTGGGGTTTGTTGATGGAAACAGTTACATTATAGGTTGCGACTCCGTTTGACGCTGTTCCTATCGGATCAATCTGAGTGACGGAACCGGTGAACGTTTTATCAGGAAAAGCGTCAAGGGTTATGTTAGCTTTTTGACCGATTTCGACCTTTGTGATATCAAGCTCATCAATTGAAACCACCGTCTGCATAGCGCCGGGGTCAATAATCGTGGCGATTGCTGTTCCGCTTGAAACACTGTCGCCGTTTTTAACATCAAGCTGTGCGATCACACCGTCAACAGGGCTTTTGATTGTATCCTTGTCGGCCGATTTATTTGCCTCGTCAAGGTCTTTCTGCGCTGTTGTTACCTGCTGGCTTTTTATGGTGATATCGTTTTGAAGTGAATCACCATTTAATTTGATGAGGTTTTGATTTTTGCCGACCATCTGATTTTCGCGAACATAAACCGTGTCAACTGTTCCGCTGCCGGTGCTTGAAATCGCTATTAATTTTGCAAGCTGGAGAGAGCCTGTCCCTATCTGAACTGCGCCGGCATAAATTTTAACGCTGTCGCCAACGCCGGGGTCGTCGGTTCCGATGGTTACAGTGACGGAACCGGCAGAGCCGCCCGAGCTGCTGTAAGAACCGCCTTGACCGCTTGTTGATGTTATTGTCCCGGTATAAGAGTTTTTGCCGTCCACTACTTTTACCGACTCGCCGCCCGTGACAGAACCGGAGGCATTAAAAGAAACCGTCATAGAGCGGGATGTTGAAATCGCCATTAGGTTTCCGATTGCTCTTATGGTTGACAAATCATCGCCCGCAGAGACTGTTAAGGATTTCACCTTGCCAGCTGCCGGAGATTTTATGTACAAGCTGTTTAACTGCTGTTCCGACTGGGAAAGCGCGGATTGCGCGTTTGTTAATGAGTTTTGCTTTTGCAGAACGTTTAGCGCGGAATTGGAATCGCTTATATGCGCGATTTCCTGACCTGCTTTTACCTTGTCTCCCTGCTTAACCGACAGGCTGTCAATTGTGCCTGTATTATATGATGTCAGATTCTGTTGTGTTGCGTCAGATACAGAACCGCTGCCGGAAACTGAAATGCTGATGCTGCCTTTTTTAACGGCCTGTTCGCGGAATGTCGTTGTGGAAGCAGCGGATCTGCGCCTCGCAACGACTGTGAAACCGATAATCGCAATGACAACCACTACAACAGCGACGGAAACTGCAATGATTATTTTCTTCCTTTTTTTCACTGTTTTCTTACTCCTTATTTTAAAATACGATTAAATGCTCTGTGAAAGCTATAATTATTCTATATAAAAACAGTGGCTTATTTATATACAAATTATGAATTTTTACATTTTACGGGATGGCAAATAATAGTAATAAAAACCCGCCCTGTAAAAATACAGGACGGGTAAAACCATTTTTACGAATAAAGCCGCTCTGTGGCGATAAAATTTACATGGTCTGCTTATTTACGGATAAACCTTTTAAAACTTTGCCACAATATGTTTTCTGCAATCGTTGTGAGACTGTATTTTCTTCAATCAGTTGCTTTAGCAGGTTAGAGACAAATTCTCTGTTGACATTTCCCGCTGCGCTAACATTGGAAACAGTATTAGTAAAGGTGGGAACAAATGTCGGACTGCTTTCATTGTCACGGATATAATTTAATATCAGGTTTTGGTAGTAACTTTCGTCTTTATCATCCATGTTGTCAATTTGGGGATTATCGCGCGGTTCTTCATTTTGTATTTCAATAGGGGATATAGTTTCAACCCAGCTTGCGGAATTTTTTAATTGTTGACTTAATGTGCCTGAAACTGCATAAACACCCACAACTTTATCTTTAAAGTTTTTTAGGAAAGCGGCGACGTTTGAAAAATGACCGTCACCCGAAAATATGATATATTGTTCTATCAGGTCGTTCCTTATAACTGTTTGATAAATGCGATCCAGTATGATGAAATCGGTATAATCCTTTTTGCTTTCAAAATTTGAACAGTCGATAATATTACTGGTTAGTGTGCGGAGTTTAAGTCTGTCTTGCGCGATCATTTTGTTATTTTCAAAATCGCCAAAGATATAGATATCGTCAAGCGTTCCTTTTGTTTTAAGATTTTTAAACCAGTTTATAAGGTCTGTTTCTGCGTTAAACTGGTTATGCAAACCATAAAACCATGATTCATAGTCAACAAATACGATTGTCCGCAATGTGCCGTTTTGGTCACTCATTTAATAAAACCTCTTACTTCTGCCCGAAGAGAAGCTGCTATTCGTATAATTTGGTTTTCAAGGTTCTTTGTTAAGAATATCATATCTCAATTAAATTATCAACGAAAAAGAAAGAAAATTTACAAATTTAAGGTAAATTGCTAATAACTATATTTGTGGCGTAATATTATTCTGCTCAGTTTTGTTAATAATATAATTGAAGAGAACGATCACTTTTCAAGAAAGGAATGATTTTATTGGAATATCATGTTTTGAAAAATTTCCCTGATTTGCACAAAAACGAAAAAAAACTTTATATATCCAGCCTTGACAAAAAAGACAAGGAACAGGTAAAAGAAGAAACCACGCTGACAAACGGCATAGACTTGACAAGCATTAAAGATGTAATCGATCCCGGCAAGATTTAATCAAGCTTAAAAGGCGTATCTCCCCCGCCGGAAACGGGGGAGATACCATCCTGCGCTTACGGGCGGTGCGGCGCGCGTATAAAAATACTGTCCACAGCATTTCTTTGTTTACACCGCCGTGTGATGTTGCTATAATAAAATAAAGAATTTATGATTAAAAATAAGTTATAATATTTTTTACATATATGAAGGCGAGTGAATCTATTGATTGACAAGGCGAAGCGTATTGTTGTTAAAGTAGGAACTTCTACGCTTACATACCCGAACGGCAGGCTGAATATACGCAGAATTTCTCAGCTTGTGCGCGTGCTCTCTGATTTCAAAAATTCCGGCAAGGAAATTGTGCTTGTCACTTCGGGCGCAATCGGTGTCGGCACCGCGCGCTTAAAGCTGAAAGAACGACCTAAAGAGACGCGTATGAAGCAGGCGGCCGCTGCAGTCGGTCAATGCGAACTGATGTATCTTTATGACAAGTTGTTTATGGAATACGGCCATGTTACTGCGCAGATATTAATGACCCGTATCATAACAGACCGCGACAACACGCGTCAAAACCTTATAAACACCTTTGACACGCTGCTTTCTCTCGGCGCTGTTCCGATCGTTAACGAAAACGATTCGGTCGCGGTTGAAGAAATCGAGTGCGATGATATAGCTTTTGGAGGCAACGACACCTTATCCGCTGTGGTGGCCACCCTTGTCCACGCAGATACGCTTATCCTGTTGAGTGATATTGAAGGGCTTTACGACAGCGATCCTCACAAGAATCCAAACGCAAAGCTTATTCCATGTGTTGAAAAAATAGACGACGATCTGCGTTCGCTTGCGGGCGGAGCCGGTTCCGCTCTTGGAACCGGCGGTATGGTAACAAAGCTTGACGCCGCGCAAGCGGCAATGGACGCAGGCATCAGCATGGTGATTATGGATGGGTCAAAACCGGCAAAGTTATATGATTTATTCGACGGGAAACCCGTCGGAACACTTTTTTCGCCATCGTGTGGCGAGAAATAATAAATAAAGAACCTTTTCAACCTCTCCCGCCGCTGTGGCGGCACCCTCTCCTGTTCTCAGGGGAGGGAGTTCAGTTTTTATACTCGCGTAACTTTTAATATATATGAGATTTTATCATAACCCAATATACTAAATCATAAAACAGGTTTTTATAGAATAAACCTTTTGAAAGGAACATGATTATGACACTTGAAGAAATGGGCGCGAGAGCACTTTCCGCTTCCCGTTTGCTTGCTTCGGCAGGAACATCGGCAAAAAACGCAGCGCTGCTTGGAATCACAAAAGCACTTGTGGAATCAGCGAAAAGCATACTCGCTGCTAATGCGCTTGATATCGACGCTGCCCGGGCAGCCGGCATAAATGAATCGTTAATTGACCGCCTTGCCCTGTCAAAAGAACGTATCCAGGGCATTGCCGACGGCGTAGCAAAGGTCGCGGCGCTTGACGATCCGGTTGGAATGACAGATAGCGGCTGGCAGCGTCCGAACGGGATTAAGATACAAAAAGTGCGCGTGCCGATAGGCGTAATCGGTATTATTTTCGAGGCCCGCCCGAATGTAACGGCGGACGCAGCGGCGCTTTGCCTTAAATCGGGCAATGCCTGCCTTTTGCGCGGTGGCAAAGAGGCGCTTCGCTCAAATCTTGAAATCGCTCGCGTTATGCGCGGCGCGATAAAAGCGGCGGGGCTTCCGGAGGACTGCGTGCAGGTGCTTGACGATACCTCACACGAAACCGCGGCAAAGATGATGAAACTGGGCAAATATATAGATGTGTTGATTCCGCGCGGCGGTAAAGGGCTGATCCGTTCGGTCGTGGAAAACGCAACTGTTCCTGTTATTGAAACCGGCGCGGGCAATTGCCATATTTATGTTGATGAAACTGCCGATATCGATATGGCGGCAAATATTATTTTTAACGCAAAAGCGTCCCGCCCGTCGGTTTGCAATGCCGCGGAAACATTGCTTGTTCATAAAAATATCGCGAAAGCATTTTTACCGAAGGCAAAGGAACTGCTTGACACCAAAAATGTTCAGCTTCGCGGTGATGAAACAGTAAAAAATATTCTTGGCGACAGTGTTGTTCCGGCAACGGAAGAAGATTGGTCGACGGAATTTCTTGATTATATTCTTGCGGTTAAGACGGTTGAGCGCGTGGATGAGGCAATCGACCACATTAATAAATATGGAACAAGGCATAGTGAAACAATTGTCACACAAAGCTATGCAAACGCTCAAAAATTTCTGCAGCTTGTGGACGCGGCTGCGGTTTATGTTAACGCTTCAACACGATTTACCGACGGAAATGAGTTTGGCTTCGGCGCGGAAATAGGTATATCAACGCAAAAGCTTCACGCGCGCGGCCCAATGGGTCTTATGGAACTGACAACTCAAAAGTATCAGATACTGGGTTCTGGACAGATTCGATAAAGCCATTATCTTATCAATGCACATATCATGCGGCTTGGAGGTTATTTATGGCGGAGCAAAACAAACTGCGTTCCGGGCAATCACGCCAGCGCAGTCGCCACAGACGCAAACGTAATCAAACGGTAGCGCTTGGTGCGGGTATACTTATTTTTGCTGTAATCGGCATTTGCCTTGTGGTATTTATCATCGTAAAATCGGCGACAGGTTATGTTCAGGACTATGTAGGACCGGACGAAACAGCTTCATACTTTGAAACATACCTTGAGCCGGTCGTAATGTTTGACCCGGATACGTTTACCGATGTTTCAAAAGCGCAGGAGCAGTGGAAAGTAGAAACAGCAATCTGGGCGGCGCTTGATGAAAACGAAAAGAACGGCATTTACGCTTCAACATCCGACGGACGTGAGATTTTGCCGATTAAGGATGTTAACAGTTATCTTAAAAAATATTTCGGCGGTACGGTTAGCCCCGCCTATAAATCATTCTCTGATGGCAATTTTACATATGAATTTAATAAGAAAGAACAGTGCTTCTATATTCCGTTAACCGCGGTAACGAATTTTTATATGCCGCGTGTCACGAATGTTTCAAACGGATTTAATACGGTTACGCTGACGGTGCAGTATATTCCGGGTGAAAACTGGGGGCAGGACAGTGACGGCAATGTTACTCAGCCAACTCCCGATAAAACTATGACAATAGTCCTTTCGGGCAGCCGCGGAAGCTATACGGTAAAATCAATCAGCGAAGATGTGGATGCGGAAAAATCCACATCATCACAAATTCTTGATTCAAGCGGCAAAAATGATAATACAGAATCCAGTGAAACATCCTCTTCTTCGGCCTCGTCATCAAGCAGTAAAAAACAATAGAGATAATAGGAAAACGGCGCCCGTGGCTTTAAAGCCAAAGGTGCCGCTTTTCTATTTACAGAACTTATGTTTACCGATTGTGAGAAGCACCGGCCTTGACCATATCCATTTGCTTGTTGCGGTGGCGGGATTATAATAATATATTGCGCCGCTCGACGGATCCCAGCCGTTGATAGCGTCTTGCGCGGCACGATATGCGGAACTTGCAATCGGTTGATTGAATTGACCGTCGGTAAGGCAGGTGAAAGCACCGGGCTGATAGATTACGCCCGCAACGGTATTTGGAAAGGATGGATGCTCCACACGGTTTAAAACTACAGCGCCAACGGCAACCTGCCCGACATATGGCTCGCCCCGCGCTTCCGCCGAAATGACACGCGCTAAAAGATTATAGTCGCTGCTGCTGTAACGGCCATAGCCGCCGCTAGTGCTGCCTGAGGATATTCCGAGGGCTCGCAGTGTTGCGCTTCCAGCCACACCGTCGGCGGAAAGCCCGTTTTTCTTTTGAAAATAGACAACCGCGGATTTTGTCTTTGCGCCATATGCGCCGTCAACTGTTCCGGTATAGTAACCCCAGCTTTTTAACTTCGTTTGGATTTGCCTCACTTCAGAACCGCTTGACCCAAGGCGTGACAGAGTCTCTTCAGCTTTTGTGTCCTGCCATGTAGAAACCACTCCCAAAATAGCAAAGAATAATGAGACTAACACCAAAGCTGCGAATGTTTTTAATATCCTGCTTCTAGATGATATACCGTTCATACTTTTCCCCCTTACTGACTTATTTTTTCCATCATAGAACTAAATTATCCATAATTTATCAAATATCTTATAATGGCAATAGATATAATAATAAAACGTAGAAAAAGCAGAAGAAAAGGGTAAAAAG
>DBTI01000287.1 GCA_002306975.1 Ruminococcaceae bacterium UBA1320 | reverse complement strand
ATGGACACAACGCTGCAAAAAATACGAGAAATGGCTGATGTAAATACAATCATCGGCGATCAAATTGTTGCACAGGACGGTACGGTTATTATTCCGGTTTCAAAGGTATCAATGGGTTTTGCATCCGGCGGCTCGGATGTGGGTGCAAAATCGGCAAAGACCATGTTTGGCGGCGGCGGTGGTGCCGGTGTTACAATCAACCCTGTCGCGTTCATTGTCATTTCAAATGGTAACGTCAAGCTATTGCAGATAGAAACAAGCAATTCGGCGAGCGGGAAGGCTATTTCTCTTGTGCCTGAGCTTTTTGACAAGGTTACCTCCCTTTTTAGTAAGGACAAGCAGCCAAAATCCCAGAATGCAAATCCAGATGTTGCTGCCGCACCAACTGACGAATAAAAATACAAACTGTCGGTGTATTTACCTTTAAGTTATTGAGTAGCCACTGTGCGCATATGTATATAAAAGATCATTGTATTGGTGATCCAAGCGGAAGACTTTGTCCGCTATTACATATTCGGGCGGTGTGCGGTTTGAAATTTAACATTATTAAAGCGGCGAGAAGCTTTGTTTCCGTCGTTTTGGCGGTCTCTATTATTACACCTTCATTTTCTTTGAGGGCACAGGCGATCTCTGCAAGAGCCTATGCGCTGATCGACCAGTCTTCCGGCAGAGTAATATCCTGCAGCAATGAGAATAAGCGGATGCCGATGGCTTCCACTACAAAAATAATGACCGCCCTCATTGCCGTTGAATCAGGCAGACTCGACGAAACCGTTACAGTTCCTTCAGAAGCACTAATGGTGGAAGGCACGTCAATGGGGCTTAAAGCGGACGAAAAATTGACGTTGCGGGAGCTTGTTTACGGGCTTATGCTTGAATCGGGCAACGATGCGGCAAATACGATTGCTTTTACGCTTGGCGGTTCAAATGATAAGTTTGCACAAATGATGAATGACCGCGCGCAAAAGCTTGGTTTAAGTAACACGCATTTTTGCAATCCATCAGGGCTTGACAACCCGAATCATTATACGACCGCGCTCGACCTTGCAAGGCTTGCGGCAGACGCTATGAAAAACGCGGATTTCGCGCAAATCGCCGGCACAGATAAAATCCGCATCCCCTATAACGGCATAAAAAACGGTCGGAGTCTGAGCAACCACAACAGGCTTCTTGACACATACGGCGGAACCATCGGCGTTAAAACCGGTTTTACCAAAAAAAGCGGCCGCTGCCTCGTTTCATGCGCGAAAAGGGGAGATGTGGAGCTTGTTGCAGTAACGCTAAATGATCCGGACGACTGGAAAGACCACGCAGAGCTGTTAGACAGTGGGTTCAAAACGCTTGAAAGCATCACGCTTTCGAATAACACACAGACCATTACCGCAAATGTGGTGGGCGGTGTTTCCGACAAAGTGGCAACCTCTTTTGACAAAGAAGCAACAGCGGCGCTTAAATCAGGGGAGCAAAGCCGTATTAAAAGTAATATTGAGCTTGACAGATTTTATTACGCACCGATAAAAAAAGATCAGACCCTTGGCCATATAGTTTATACTTTAGATGGAGTAACAGTAGCGCGCACAGATATAAAAGCGGCGCAAGGCATAGACGCTCAAAAAAAGCCGGAAAGTCCGCTAGGCTTTTTTGAAAACTTATGGCAGAGGATAACTTCATTTTTTTCAAATTTGTTTAAATAATAATTAAATTAATAATTAAAAAGTAAGGGGCAATTTTTTTGAATAAAAAACCGATGCGGCTGCAAAAATATATAGCGGCATGCGGCGAAACATCCAGACGAAAAGCAGAAGAGCTGATAACAAAAGGCCGCGTAAAAGTAAACGGGCATCCAGCCATCATTGGAATGAGCGTTGTTCCAGGTAAGGACAAGGTGTTGGTAAACGACGTTTTACTTTCAATACCCCGTGGAAAAGTCTACATAGCCCTCAATAAACCGCGAGGCTATGTTACAACAATGAGCGATGAACTCGGGCGTAAATGTATAACTGAATTAATCGAAGGCGTCGGAACACGCGTTTTTCCGGTCGGCAGGCTCGACAGAGATTCCGAAGGGCTTTTGCTCATGACAGACGACGGCGACTTTGCCAACGCGTTAACTCACCCAAGCAAACATGTGCCGAAAATATATCATGTCTCTGTTCGTCCCGCAATCACGGAAAGCAAGCTGACGATGATAGAAACAGGCATAGAGCTTGACGGAATTAAAACAGCACCGGCAAAGGCACATGTTTTAAACCAGTATGCCGACAGATCAATGATTGAGATAACGCTGTTTGAGGGCAGAAACCGTGAAATCCGCCGCATGTGCGAAAAGCTTGGTCTTGAAGTTGCGCGTCTTTCCCGTGTTGGCGTCGGCAATATCAAGCTTGGCGGCTTAAAACCAGGCACATGGCGTGAACTTGACGATAAAGAGGTAGCCTCTCTTGAACGTGCCGCCGGACTTATAGAATACGAGAAAAAAACGGGAGCACGCAGATGATTGAAATAAAGCTTGCACCGGAAGAAAAAATTGAAGAAATCTGTGAAAAGCTTGGCATAGCAAAAACAGAAGGGCTTTATGTTTACGCTGCAATGGAAAGAGACGAACCGCTTGGCTGCTGCGGTTTTGCTTTCAGCGGTAGCGAGGGCGAACTCAGGTTTACCTCAATTGAGGGCGCGGGACTTGCCATGATTGAGGACGGGTTGCTGCGTTCCTCACTTTCGATGATGTTTGAACACGGCGTTGAATTTGTAATCTGCGAAGGTAGTGTTCGCGCAGTAATGCTTAAAAGGCTTGGCTTTAATGAAGCGGAAGGCGTATATTCACTTGAACTTAAAGACAGCTTTTTGACACACGGCTGTGACTGCGGCAAAGAAAAACAACAATAGAATAATACATAATAACCGGCTGATAAAAAGTTAAGCCGGTTATTTTTATACCTTGAACAAATCGAAACTAAATAGTGCACAATTGGGTTTCAACTAACCTCCTCAGCTTTTGTATCTTTTGATTAAGGCTCATTATTTGTCTAAAAAAAATTAATAATATTGCATTAAACTATAGACAACTGAGCGGTTGTGGTGTATAATAATAAAAAAGTAAAACAGCAATATAAGCAGTTAAACACTGCAAGAGACCTTTTAAAGCGGTCCCGAGAGGCCGATAAGGGTTTGATTTATCAGTTGCATGCTTTATAATGATAAAATCAACAGCCCGGGTCTTATAACCTGGGCTGTATTTTTATGCTTAAATAGTGTATAATTATTCATTGAAGGGGGCGGCAAATTGCAACGCGAAAAGGCAGAAATTATGGATGAAAAAGCAATATTCCGTGCTGTGGCTCGCATTGCATACGAGATTGTAGAGCGTAATCACGGCGCGCAGAATCTTTGCGTCATTGGCATAAAAAGACGCGGCGCGGTTGTTGCGAAGCTTGTCGCCAATAAAATATTCGAGATTGAGGGCACACCTATACAGCTCGGCTTTCTTGACATCACACCATACCGCGACGACCTTCAAGGAAAAATCGGAATAAATGACACAAGCGAAATTGCTTTTGATGTTACGGACAAAAAAGTCGTTCTTGTTGACGATGTTATATTCACAGGCCGCAGCGTAAGGGCGGCAATCGACGCGATTATGGATAAAGGCAGACCAAACAGGCTTCAGCTTGCCGTTCTTGTTGACAGGGGTCACCGTGAGCTGCCTATAAGGGCTGATTTTGTCGGTAAAAATGTACCTACTTCACGCAGCGAGTCTGTCGAAGTTATGGTTACGGAATATGACGGCACAAACCGCGTTGTTATCCTTGATAACAACGGTGAAGGAGATGCAGAAGATGCCGACTGATAAAATGTTGATTAAAGGTTGCTATATCGATGGCGAAATACTCGACATTTTATTATCAGACGGGGTTATTTCAGCGGTGGAATCAGACATTCAAGTTGATGCCGCGACGATAATAGACGCAAACGGGCTTTGCGCCGCGCCGGGTCTTGTGGATATTCATGTTCACCTGCGCGATCCGGGGTTTACGCATAAAGAGGACATGATAAGCGGCTGTCTTGCTGCCGCCGCCGGCGGGGTAACGTCAATTGCTGCCATGCCAAACACCAAGCCGGTGACAGACTGCCCGGAGATAATACAATATGTTTTGGAAAAAGCAAAGAACACCGGAGTCCATGTCTACCCGATTGCCGCGGTGACAAAAGCTCAGCAGGGCAGTGAGCTTTGCGGCTTTGAAGAGCTTCGCGCGGCGGGTGCCGCCGCTTTTTCAGACGACGGCAGACCGGTTGAAAAAGCCGCCATGATGCTTGCGGCAATGAAAGCCGCCGATAAAGTAGGAGCGCCGATAATATCCCATTGTGAGGATATGTCGTTCGCTCACGGCATAATAAACGAGGGTGAAGCCTCGAAAAAGCTCGGTGTTGCGGGAATTCCCAACGCGGCAGAAACTGTTCAGGCGGCAAGAGAAGCGGCGCTCTCATTAACAAGCGGACTGCCGGTTCATATAGCGCATGTCAGCGCCGCTCAAACAGTCGCAGTGATTCGCGACGCAAAGCGACGAGGGGCGAAGATCACAGCGGAAACCTGCCCTCACTACTTCAGCCTTGACGAAAGCCTTACGCTTTCGCGTGACGCGGATTACCGCATGAATCCGCCGCTCCGCACAAAAAAAGATATAGAAGCGGTAATAGATGGGCTGCGGGACGGCACAATTGATGCGATTGTAACCGACCACGCACCGCATACAAAAGAGGAAAAATCCGATTTTGAAAAAGCACCGAACGGAGTTGTCGGTCTTGAAACTTCGCTTGCCGCTGGCATTACCTTTCTTGTGCGCCCTGGGCATCTGCTGCTTGAGGAATTAATTGAAAAAATGACAATCGCTCCCGCACGGATTCTTGGCATAAACGCAGGAACACTAAATGTCGGGGCACCGGCAGATATTGTTCTTTTCAATCCCGATGAGAGCTACATTTTAGACCCGGCAAAGCTTCATTCAAAATCATACAATACGCCTTTCAAGGGCATGACGCTTTACGGTGTCGTTAAATACACGATTTCTTCCGGCAAGATAATTTATAAAGCCTAATCAAGTCTGCATTTAGGAGGAGCCAAAAATGTCACTTGACTTATTAATAAAGAAAATTAAAGAGACAAATAACCCGACGGTTGCAGGTCTTGACCCCGACCTTCAAAAGCTTCCGGAGTTCATAAAAGCCGCAGCTTTTAAAGAATACGGCGTAGGGCTTGAAGGAGCCGCCGAGTCTTTGTTCGCTTTTAACAAGGGTCTGATCGATGCCCTTTATGACATTGTTCCCGCTGTAAAACCGCAGTGCGCTTACTACGAAAAATACGGCTGGCAGGGCATGAGGGCGCTTTCAAAAACAATAGCCTATGCAAAAGAGAAGGGCATGTTTGTAATCACCGACGGAAAGCGGAACGATATCGGCACAACAATGGAAGCATACGCAAGCGCACACCTTGGCGCGGTTAAAATAGGCGGCAGTGAGGTAGAGCCTTTTGCCGCGGACGCGTTAACGGTAAACGGATATCTTGGCACCGACGGTATTGCGCCGCTTATAAAAATTTGCCAAGCAAAAGACAAGGGCATTTTTGTTCTTGTAAAAACCTCTAATCCATCATCTGGCGAGCTGCAGGATAAGCTGCTTGACGGCGGCACACCTGTTTATGAATATATGGGCAGCCTGTGTGAAAAATGGGGCGAAAGCCTTTCAGGCACATACGGCTACAGCGGCGTCGGCGCAGTTGTCGGCGCAACTTACCCAGAGCAACTGACAGAGCTGCGGGAAAAGCTGCCGCACACGTTTTTCCTTGTGCCCGGTTATGGCGCACAGGGCGGCGGAGCAGCAGATGTAGCCGGCGGTTTTGATCAAAACGGAATCGGCGCCGTCATTAATGCCTCACGCTCGATAATGTATGCCTACAAAAAAGAAGGCTGCGACGAAAAAGATTACGCCGCCGCCGCGCGACGCGAAGCGATTCGCATGCGAGACGACATAACAGCGCATATCAGCTAATTTGTTTTTATTGCGGGCAAAACCGCAGTTATACCGGGCGGGTTTGAAAAAGAAAAAATCAATAAATTATGCAGTCAATCCAATGCACAAATGAGCTTTTTCAAACTTGCCCCTGGCAAAACTCCATTCTGCCGCCATATGGAGCTTTGTTTACAGTGCTAAAGCGGCAGAATGGGGGATTTTAAATGAGTGAAGAAAAAGCATATCTGCTTCTTGCCGACGGTACGGTTTTTGAGGGCAGCTCGATAGGATTAACAGGTACCACCATCGGTGAAATAGTATTTAACACGAGCATGACAGGTTATGAGGAAATATTGACCGATGCCTCATATTATGGACAAATCGTCACTCAAACATATCCGCTTATCGGAAATTACGGCGTAAACGACGAGGACACCGAGTCGCGCATGTCGTGGGTAAAAGGCTACATCGTCCGCGAGGAATGTGACCTGCCCAGCAACTTCAGATGCGAAGGCGGGCTTGATGATTTCCTTCAAAAGCAAAACATTATCGGTCTTTGCGGAATAGATACACGCAGGCTAACCCGTATAATCCGCGAACATGGTGTAATGAACGGCGCAATAACAAACAAGTCCGGGTTTGAGAATAAAGATGTTCTGCTCGACCTTATCCACACATACACAATTAAAGATGCAATCAAATCAGTTACAATAGATAAGAAAATTAAAACCGAGGCAAAAGACGGCAAATTCAATGTTGCGCTCCTCGATTATGGCTATAAGTTAAATATCATGCGCAGCCTTGTAAAGCGCGGCTGCAATGTTACGGTATACCCGGCACTGACTTCCCCCGATGAGATAATAAAAGAAGCGCCTGACGGCATTATGCTTTCAAACGGCCCCGGCGACCCGGCGGAATGTATTGAAGCGATTGAAAACCTCAAGGTGTTTTCCGGATCACAGATTCCGGTTTTCGGTATCTGCCTTGGACATCAGCTTCTTGCCCTTGCAAACGGCGCAAAAACCGTCAAGCTGAAATACGGACACAGAGGTGCCAATCACCCTGTAAAAGATTTAAGCCATGACCGCACCTACATCACAAGCCAAAACCACGGCTACGCGGTGCTCGCCGAAACAATTGATGAAAACATCGGCAGTGTGAGCCATGTTAATCTCAATGACGGCACAGTTGAGGGAATAAAGTATAAAAACGGTCATATGTTCACAGTGCAATTCCATCCGGAAGCTTCACCCGGACCGAAAGATTCCGCATATCTTTTTGACGAATTCATTTCTATGATGAAGGAAAGGAGCTGCAAATAATGCCTAAAGATTTAGCTATAAAAAAGGTTCTCGTTATCGGCTCCGGTCCAATCGTTATCGGGCAGGCCGCCGAATTCGACTATGCGGGCACACAGGCCTGCCGCGCTCTTAGAGACGAGGGAATCGAAGTTGTTCTTATAAACTCCAATCCCGCCACAATAATGACCGATAAGGCGATGGCGGATAAAATATACATTGAGCCGCTGACCCCAGAGGTTGTAAAGAGGGTTATCGAGCTTGAAAAGCCCGACAGCGTTCTGCCTACACTGGGCGGCCAGACAGGGCTTAACCTTGCCATGCAGCTTGCGAATGACGGTTTTCTTGATAAAATGGGTGTCAGGCTTCTTGGCACAAAGCCGGAAACCATCAAAAAGGCGGAAGACAGGCAGGCTTTTAAAGACACCATGCTTTCAATCGGCGAGCCATGCATCGCGTCGGAAGTCGTCGAGTCTGTTGAAGATGCGGTTGCCTTCGCCAAAACAATAGATTATCCGGTAATCGTGCGCCCTGCCTATACGCTTGGCGGCAGCGGCGGCGGCATCGTGCAAAATCAGGCGGAGCTTGAAGAAATAACAACAAATGGCCTGCGCCTTTCCATGATACATCAGGTGCTTATCGAAAAGTGCATCTCCGGTTGGAAAGAGATTGAATACGAGGTTATGCGCGACGCAAAGGGCAACGTTATCACCGTCTGTAACATGGAAAACATCGATCCTGTCGGTATCCATACGGGTGACTCAATCGTTGTCGCTCCGTCTCAGACGCTTTCCGACAAAGATTATCAGATGCTGCGCTCGTCGGCACTCAACATCATTTCCGCGCTCGGCGTCGAGGGCGGCTGTAATGTTCAGTTTGCTCTGCACACGGACAGCTTTGAATATGCTGTCATTGAGGTTAATCCGCGTGTGTCGCGCTCGTCGGCTCTGGCTTCAAAGGCGACAGGCTACCCAATTGCAAAGGTTGCCGCGAAAATCGCGATAGGCTACAGCCTTGATGAAATTAAAAATGCCGTAACCGGTAAAACGTGGGCTTGCTTTGAGCCTGCGCTCGACTATTGCGTCGTAAAATTCCCGAAATGGCCGTTTGATAAATTTGTTTACGCAAAGCGCACACTCGGCACACAGATGAAAGCAACAGGCGAGGTTATGTCAATCGGCAACTCGTTTGAACACGCCATGATGAAAGCTGTTCGCTCAATTGAGCTAAAGCTCAACACAATGAGCATGCCAAAAATGGTTGCGCTTTCAGATAATGAGCTTGAAGAGCAGCTTCACAAGCCGGACGATGAGCGTATTTTTGCGGTATATGAAGCGTTAAAACGCGGAGTTTCATTTGATAAGATTTTTGAAATCACAAAGATAGACCGTTGGTTCCTTGCCAAATTCAAAAAGCTTGCCGATACGGAAAACTCAATTTCACAGGGCGAGCTGACACCAGGAAAATACATTCACGCCAAAAAGCAAGGTTATCTTGATACGACAATCGAAAAGCTTTCCGGTCAAAAAATTCTGGAAAAGCGCCATGTTTCTTATAAAATGGTTGATACCTGCGCCGCGGAGTTTGCCGCGGAAACGCCATATTTCTACTCAACATGGGACGATGAAAACGAAGCGGCGCTGCATATCGCAGAACACGACACAGGCAAGAAAAAGGTTATCGTTTTCGGCTCCGGCCCAATCCGCATAGGGCAGGGCATTGAGTTTGATTATTGCTCGGTTCACTGCGTCTGGGCGCTCAAAGAGTATGGCTATGAAGCCGTTATCGCAAACAACAACCCAGAAACTGTATCAACCGATTTTGATACCTCAGACCGCCTCTACTTTGACCCGCTGACCGGTGAGGATGTGGCAGGCATAATCGAAACCGAAAAGCCGTGGGGCGTTGTTGTGCAGTTCGGCGGACAAACCGCGATAAAATTGACAAAAGCCTTGAAAGACATGGATGTCAAGATTCTCGGCACAAGCGCCGACAGCATTGATGCGGCGGAAGACCGCGAGCGTTTTGATGAAATTCTTGAAAGATTCAATATTCCCCGCCCGGACGGCCACACGGTCTTTACCGCGGAGGATGCGTTAAAGGCGGCGGCCAACCTGCATTATCCTGTGCTGCTGCGCCCGTCATATGTTCTTGGCGGTCAAAACATGATCATCGCCTACAGCGACGAAGATGTAACGGAATACATGGGCATTATCACACGGCAGGGCATCGAAAACCCTGTGCTTATCGACAAATATCTGTGTGGCAAAGAGGTTGAAGTCGACGCGATCTGCGACGGCGACGATATTCTGATACCGGGCATCATGGAGCATGTTGAGCGCGCGGGCGTCCATTCCGGCGACTCCATCTCGGTTTATCCGTCGCAAACGCTCACACAGCGTAACATAGACACGATCATCGACTACACCGAAAAACTGTCAAAGGCGCTTAACGTTGTCGGTCTTGTAAATATTCAGTTTGTTATTTATAACGATGAAGTTTATATTATCGAAGTCAACCCGCGTTCATCGCGCACAGTACCTTACATCAGCAAGGTTACAGGCGTGCCTATGGTTGATCTTGCGACACGCTGCATGCTTGGCTTTAAGCTGAAAGATATGGGCTGCGGCATTGGATTACATCCGGTTGGCGACTTTGTAGCGGTTAAGGTTCCTGTTTTCAGTTTTGAAAAGCTGCACGATGTCGATACGCAGTTAGGGCCTGAGATGAAGTCAACCGGCGAGGTTCTCGGCATAGCAAAAACATTCCACGAGGCGCTTTTGAAAGGGCTTACAGCGGCAGGTTACAAGCTCAACAAGAAAAAAGGCGGCGTGCTTATATCCGTGCGTGACACCGATAAACAGGAAATCATACCGGTCGCAGAAGAATTTTCTAAGCTTGGATATACACTCTACGCAACTGCGGGAACAGCGTTAACGTTTAACAATAATATGATTGCCTCAAATTCGGTGCGTAAGCTTGATGAACCGGAACCAAACATAATGTCACTGCTTGAAAGCGGGAAAATAGATTATGTGGTTTCCACTTCGGCAAAAGGGCGTATTCCTCAGCGTGACAGCGTTAAGATCCGCCGCAAAGCGGTAGAACGCTCAATACCGTGCCTTACCTCACTTGATACGGCAAACGCGTTGATTACATGCTTGAAGATGGAAAAAACCATGAAAGATATTGACCTAGTGGATATAACAAAGATATAATATATACAAAGAAGACGGGGCGGTGCAAATCGCCCCATTTTTTGTATAGAAACTTAATATACAGCAATAGAACAATTAAAGGAAAATTGGTTTACAGCTATTCCCGTTAAGATTGAAACTCAATAAATTCATATTTTCGACGGAGTCGGGAATAAGAAAATTATCCTTTTCCTATCTTAATTGGAATTGCCGTAGGCGTTTTCCCCGCCCGGGGCGGGGGAGACACCTCCTTTAAGTTTCTTCTTTAAGAATAAAATTGCTGTAGGATAATTGTTTATTTACGGAATCTGAATTTCCGGAGGAAAAACATGACTGTTGAAGATTGTGTGATCATTTCAAAAAAGAATATCGCAAAAGGTGTTTTTGACATCTGGGTAAAATGCCCGCAGATAGTTGCCGAGGCAAAAGCGGGGCAATTTATAGATGTAAAGTGTGACAACTTTACATTGCGCAGACCCATTAGTATCTGTGATATAGACAACAAAAAAGGTCAGATCCGACTTGTTTTTGAGATTCGCGGCGAGGGAACCGACTGGCTTGCCGCAAAGAATGTCGGAGATTGCATTGACCTTTTAGGCCCGCTTGGCAACGGCTTTTTCCTTGGCAAAACGGACAAGCCCGCTGTCTTTGTGGGCGGTGGAATCGGTGTTCCGCCGCTGCTCGCCGCGTCAAAACCGTTTGGCGCAAACGCGACGGCAATTTTGGGGTTTCGTTCCGCCTGTGCAGTGATTTTAAAAGAAGATTATGAACACAACGGCGCATCCGTAACAATCTGCACAGACGACGGCACGGCAGGACGGCATGGTCTTGTTACGGTTCCGCTTGAGGAAAGGCTTGACGCGCAGGAATGCGCGGTTGTTTTTGCCTGCGGGCCAAAACAAATGCTCAAGGCTGTTGCCAGAATCTGTGATAAAAGAGGCGTTATGTGCTTTGTTTCTATGGAGGAGCGCATGGCATGCGGCGTTGGCGCCTGCCTTTCCTGCGCCTGCAAGGTTAAATATGAGGGCGAGGAAAAGTATTTCCATGTTTGCAAAAACGGGCCTGTATTCAACGCAAAAACAATAGTGTGGTAACCGGCTGCGCCGGGGCAGTTCGCAATTACAACTTTATTAATTAGAAAGATACAGTTCGCGAATCGGCTGCGTCGGGGTAAGTATTATTTACTATATAAAACGCTATTATTAATAAATTTATTCGCGAACTGCTCGCCGCAGGCGTGGGAGGAAGCTATGACGAAACCCGATATTTCCGTAAATATTGCCGGTGTTAAATTAAATAATCCGGTTATCGCCGCGTCCGGCAGCTTTGGCTATGGGCGCGAATATGCAAAATTATTTGAGCTTAAAGAACTTGGCGGAATCTCTCTTAAAGGTATGACGCTTGAGGGGAGAAACGGCAACCCGCCCCCGCGCGTGGCGGAAACGCCGAGCGGAATGCTCAATTGTGTTGGGCTGCAAAATCCGGGCATAGATTATTTCCTTGAAAATGAGCTGCCGTTTTTGAAAAAACAGGAGACAGTGCTCATAAGCAACATTGCCGGCAACACGATAAGCGATTATTGCGGGCTTGCCGAGCGGCTTTCCGAAACCGATATCGATATGATCGAGCTTAATATATCCTGCCCTAATGTGAAGAAGGGCGGAGCGGCGTTTGGCACAGACTGTGAGAGCGCGGCAGGCGTAACGCGTGAAGTTCGCCGCCATTGTAAAAAGCCGCTCATCGTCAAGCTGTCACCTGCCGCCGCCGACATAACGGCGATCGCGCAGGCGGTTGAGGCAGAGGGCGCGGATGCAGTCTCGTTAATCAACACGCTGCTTGGCATGCGTATTGATATAAAATCACGCCGTCCGGTGCTCTCAAATAATGCGGGCGGTCTTTCCGGTGCCGCAATTTTTCCGGTTGCGCTGCGCATGGTTTGGCAGACGGCGCGCCGCGTAAAAATTCCGGTAATCGGCATGGGTGGCGTTACAAAATGGCAGGACGCGATTGAAATGCTGCTTGCGGGAGCATGTGCTGTTCAGGTAGGCACAGCGACATTTGGCGACCCTTACGCTATGATAAAAATTCGCGACGGAATCGAAAATTATCTTATAGAAAACAATTATGAAAGCCTTTGCGACATAGTAGGAAAGGTAATTCCTAATCCAAACGGGATATTATAATAATGACGAGTGTTTGTAACAAGATCAAGCCGCCTTGGAGTGAAGGGAGGTCTTTTAATATGACAAGAATATATCTTGTCCGCCATGCGGAAGCGCAGGGGAATATACTGCGTATCTTTCAAGGGAGCATTGATGCGGATGTCAGTGAAAACGGTTTGCTCCAGCTTGAAAGGTTAAAAGAAAGATTTAAGGACATAGCTTTAGACAAGGTTTATTCAAGCCCGCTAATGCGTGCCTATAAAACCGCTCAGGCTGCAAGTTTTTATCACTCGATTCCGATAACCACGCTTAACGGCCTTGCCGAAATTGACGGTGGCCGCTGGGAAGGCGAGAAATGGGATGAAATCCCCAATCTTTTTCCGGAAGAAAACAATGCGTGGGTAAACGAGCCA
Organism: Ruminococcaceae bacterium UBA1320; assembly: GCA_002306975.1. Lineage (GTDB taxonomy): Bacteria > Bacillota > Clostridia > Oscillospirales > Ethanoligenentaceae > Ruminiclostridium_D. Next base: position 22,259 of record DBTI01000287.1, on the reverse strand, counting down.
TGGCTTTTCGCGCCACAGGGTGGAGAAACCATGCGGCAGGTTTATGACCGAATTTGGGAAACGCTGCTTTCGGTTGTGAAGGATAACCCAAACCAAACTGTTCTTGTGGCTTCTCATGGGTGCGCAATCCGCAATTTTATATGCCGTGCAAAAGGGTTGCCGCTTGAGCGTATGAAAGAGATCGAATGGTTTGAAAACACTTCGGTAAGTATAGTTGATTTTGACGACAATATGTGCGCGCATATCGTTAGCATTAACGACGCATCGCACCTAGACAGCGAGACTTCGACGATTGAAAAACAAAGCTGGTGGAAAGACAGCGAAACAAGTGGAGTGATAAGAGGAGTGATTGGATAATGCGTATTATGGGTGTGGATTTTGGCGACGCGAGAACAGGAATAGCTGTTTCTGATTCTTCAGGTTTTTTGGCGTCTCCTGTCTGTGTTATAAAAGAAATATCATTTGATGAAGTGATAAAAAAATCCGCAATGTTTGCGACAGAATATTCGGTCGGGCTTATTGTCGTCGGCTACCCAAAAAACATGAATGGCACAATAGGGGAGCGCGCGGAAAAATCTCAGCGATTCGCGCAGGGGCTTGAAGCAGCCGCCGGAGTTCCGGTAAAGCTTTGGGATGAGCGCTGCACAACAATGTCGGCGGCAGTTTATATGAACGCAACCGACACGCATGGGCGCAAACGCAAAAACACCATAGACGCCGCCGCCGCAACAATCATATTGCAGGACTTTCTTGATTATCAACGGAATATGAACATCTAAAAATAATATAACATTTTTTCTGCCATTGGTAGCTGCCAATGGCTATTGTTTTATCTCGGAGCTGTTTTTCTTTTCTTTTTTCACATGAGGGGCAAAAAGCTCCCAAAACCCAAGCGCAAGCAGCATACTACCAAAAATTTTCCGCATTAGTTCAGCGCCAAGAAAATTTGCGAAAAAACAGCCGATCGCGGCTCCCGCAAGACCGCACAAGATTGCGGGAACGGCAATTTTCCACATAACGAGTTTCTTTCTGCAATGAAAAATCAAAGCAAAAAGACCAACCGGAATAAAAAACAAAAGATTTGTGCCTTGTGCGTTAAGCTGACCCACACCCATAAAAACGGTAAGAAACATGACGAGAACACCGCCGCCGCCAAGACCAAGCGCGCCGATAAAGCCTGCCAAAAAACCGATTATGCTGGCAATCAACATCGCATTACCGCCAAAGCAGCCGCCACGCCGCATAAAGCATAAAGGCGCCGAAAATTCTCCGCAATATATTATCTGGAATGTGCGGCAGCACTTTTGCGCCAATAAATGCGCCAATAAGTCCGGCGGGTAAAAACGGGAGCGCGTCATAAAAGTTAAGGCTTTTGCCAAACATGTACAAAGCGGCGCTGAGCATACACAAAGGAACAACCACAGCAATGGAGGTCGCATGCGCGTTCGCGGGTTTAAGTCCGCTCTTTTCGAGCATGGGGACGATGACCATGCCACCGCCTGCGCCCAAAAGCCCGTTTAACAAACCGGCGATGAATCCCACACAGGATCCGCGCGATATATTTTTAAATCGGTTTTTCATATCCAACCCCCATTCTGATTTTGCAAATGATATAAATTAATAAAAACAAATAAAATACAAAACTCCGTTTGTGTAAAACGGAGCGTAAAATGTTCGCACAAATTTATCGTTTACAGCAAAACGGATAATATACTTTCTATAAGTTTCACAATTGACCCATGTAAAGGAATAAAATCATAAAAAAATATGGTCAACAGATAAATTAATATCTGTTGACCATATCTAAATGATTTGTAAAATTACCCCCACCGGGTCGTGTTACGGCGCATAATAACCTGCCGTTAATGCAGGTGGGTATCTTCCTCTTGGATTCACGCTCCCTTCTTCCAACAACGGTAAAAATACCGCGCCGGGAGGTCTGCAATCCACCGAGAGAGCAAGATTCCCTTATCATATGCTTGTAGGGTTATAATAGCCGTTCAATCACGTGCCAAGCAGGGTAGAAACACACATCTGTCTGTTTCATTATTTCCGTCTGCTATTATTATATACAAAGTGTTCAAAAATATCAAGTGGTAAATGCTATTTTTCTATAAATTGGACAAACAAAAATGACTAACCAAATTTAGGCAACTACATTAGTTTTCTTCGTCGCTGGTCTCTTTATCCATTTCCTGAATTTCAAAATCATTTTCAAGCAGATTTTCAAACTCGTGTGAAACAGCGTAAAATTCGTTGTCATCGTCTATTGAAGAAAGAATATCCTCGCCGTCTTCATCCTGGATCATTTTGAGGATGATGAGCTCTCCTTCACTTTCAACAAATTCCTCCGGCTCCATAAATGCCGGAACAAGTGCGACATAGGTTGAACCCTTGTATTCAAGTGATGCAAGGTGTTCAAATTCTTTTTCTTTTCCGTCCTCGTCAAGCAGTGTGATTAATGTACCGTCTGGTTCGCGTTCCATATCAAAACCTCCTGTTTTTTAGGATAGTAAATTTGCAAGCTTCATTCAATGATAATTATTTTATATCTTGTAGCGATATTAGTCAATCATTATTTTTTCTCACCTATATCTTGAATTTTAAAAAAGAAATTAGGAATGTTTCTCCTCTTTTTTAAATTGCTATAGGTGAACGACGGGTGAATAATTCTTTGGATTCTATATAGCTTTTTAAATTTACATTAATGCTTTGTTGTGATATATTAATAATATAATAGGTGGCAGGAACTTCATTGACCAAATGGAAAAGGACAGTTATGAATAACTTGGAAAGCAATAATTACCTTAACTCCGTCGAGTTGAAAAGGGAAACCGCTTCATTTGACAGATATCCTTTTTCTTTGCCTGTGATAAGTTCATTGACAGCCCTTGAGTTTCACCCAAAGGTAACTTTTTTCATCGGCGAAAACGGTTCGGGTAAATCAACACTGCTTGAAGCGGTGGCTGTTGTCTGTGGATTTAACCCCGAAGGCGGCTCCAGAAACTTTTCATTTTCATCATGTGAAACCCATTCGGAACTTTATAAAAGTATAAAACCTGTGCGCGGTGTTGCACACCCGCATGACGGTTATTTCTTGCGGGCGGAAAGCTTTTATAATGTTGCAACGAATATCGACGAGCTTGACAAACAAGAAGGCGGGCCTCCGATCATTGGCGCTTATGGAGGACAGTCATTGCACCAAAAGTCACATGGCGAAGCGTTTTTTGCGCTTTTTATGAACCGTTTCAAGGGCAACGGTCTGTATTTGCTCGATGAACCCGAAGCCGCGCTGTCCCCAACAAGGCAGCTTGCCTTTATTTCGCGTCTTCACGAGCTTACGGCAATGCATTCGCAATTTATAATCGCTACTCATTCACCGTTGATAATGGCGTATCCTGATGCAATCATCTACGAGTTTGGTGAAACCGGAATTCGGCGAGTGCAATTTGAGCAAACAGAACAATTTGAGGTTTACAAATCATTTTTTAATGATTATAAAAGGTTTTTCTATGAAATCATGAATCATTAATTAAGTTTATAATTTATTTTTAAAAGATAACTGCTGTTTAACGCATTTCTTTTTGTTATGCCAATTTAAATTTTTCACAATAAATAAATGAAAAGAGGAAACAATATGAAATGGACTGACGATTTGTCTGTAGGAGTAGAGCTAATTGATTCGGAGCACAAATCATTGATAAACGCAATTAATGACCTCTTTGACGCATGCAGTAAAGGTCTCGGACGTAAAAAAATTTCAGATACTCTTAATTTTTTGCAAAGCTATGTTAACACTCATTTTTCTGATGAAGAAAATCTTCAGATTAAATGCGGCTATCCGGAATATACAAGCCACAAAAAGCTCCACACAGAGTTTATTGCGCGTGTAGCTGAATATAGCAAGCAGCTTGAGACAGAAGGCCCTAACATTGCGTTAGTTGCCAACTTTAACAGCTTTGTTTCAAATTGGCTGATCTATCACATCTCACGCGAGGATAAAAAAATCGGTCAGCATATCTCAGCGACGAATTACAAATAATATTTACATAATTACAAACGCTCAAGGAGATTAGCAATGACCTATGAGGACGCTCAAGATTACATTAATAATACGCTGAGATTTGGCTCAAAGCCGGGGCTTGAACGCATAGGCAAGCTGCTTGAGCTTATGGGAAACCCTCAGGATTCACTGAAATTTATCCATATTGCCGGAACAAACGGCAAAGGCTCAATAGCGAACGCGATAGCGGCGGCGTTGTCACAGTCCGGTGTTAAAACAGGGCTGTATATTTCACCATTTGTAACAGATTTCTGTGAGAGAATACAGATTGACGGCTGCAAAATCTCACACGACGAGCTTGCCGGAGAGGTAGAATCCATCGCATCTTTTGTAGCTAAAGCAGGCGAAACCGGTGAGCAGCCGACTGAATTTGAGATTATAACCGCTCTTGCGTTCAACTATTTCAAAAGGCAAGGCTGCGGTGTGGTTGTGCTTGAAGTTGGTCTTGGCGGACGGTTTGACGCAACCAACATTATAAATCGGCCTCTTCTATCTGTGATTACCTCAATATCATTAGACCATACGGATATTCTTGGCGACACCATTGAAAAAATCGCCTTTGAAAAGTGCGGGATAATAAAAAACTTTGGGGTAACAGTTACATGTCCATCGCAGGATACGCAGGCGCTTGAAGTCATTATGCGCATCTGTTCCGAACGTGAAAACACATTGATTATGCCAAGCCTTTCCTCTGTCAAAATAGGAAAAGAAGGTATTGACGGAACCGATATTGCATACGGAGGATCACTTCTTCATATTCCACTTGCCGGGCGACACCAGATAGCCAATTTTATAACAGCAGTTGAGGCAGTCAAGGCAGTTTCAAAGCAGGGAATTACGGTAAGTGATCAAGATATTATCAAGGGAATGGCAAAGGTTAGTTTCCCTGCGCGTATGGAGATTCTCAACCGTTCACCGCTTGTTTTGCTTGACGGAGCACATAACCCATCGGGCGCGGCGACGCTTGCCGCATCAATAAAACGTTATCTCGAAGAAAAGCCGGTGCTTGTGATGGGCATGCTTGCGGATAAAGACTATGAAACAGCCATTGCAACGCTTGCGCCGCTCGCCAAGGCTTTTGTCGCTGTAAAGCCAGACAGCCCGCGTGCGCTTGAACCGTATAAAACCGCCCAGGCTGCGCGTAAATATTGCGAAAATGTCTCGCATTGCGATGATTATGAAAAAGCATTTTTAAATGCTTTGAAAATTTCACAAGGTGCTCCTGTAATAATCTGCGGCTCATTATTTCTTGCCGGCGGTATGAGGAAAGTTGTATTACGATATTATAATCATATAAGCTGAATGTTTAACGGATTAATTTTTTTTAAAAATAAATAGCCATTCGACAAAATGCGCGTGTAATATATTTCCATATCCTTTATCCTATACGGGTAAAGGATTTTTTTATTGCCTTTGTTCTTATGCAGGATGTAAAAGGCGGCATACATAAAAGCTGCAATGGCTTTTGCCGCCTGAAAATTATTCATGTGAGAAGTGATAATATTGGAAATCAACAATTCTCAGATTACAGTAATGTCTGTGCGCATTGACAACAGTGAAGGTGTCGTAACAGCTTATCTTCAAGGTGAGCTGGATCATCATGCCGCAAAAGGAATAAGGGAGGAAATTGACGAAAGCCTTGAAAGGCTCAGACCAAGCACCCTCATACTTGATTTTAAAAATGTAACGTTTATGGACAGCTCGGGAATTGGGCTTGTCATGGGGCGGTATCGTACCATGCAGCTTTTAAACGGAAAGCTTGTGGTAAAAAACGCTTCGCTTCACATAAAAAAAGTAATGCGGCTAGCCGGTCTTGACCGGCTCGCCGAATTTGAATAATAAAAGCGAGGGATGACAAAAATGAGACCTGTAAATATAATGAAAGTAAATTTTCTGAGCCGCTCGGCAAACGAAAGCTTCGCGCGGGTGGCGGTGGCGGCGTTCATTGCTCAGCTTGACCCAACGGTGGACGAGCTTGCCGATATAAAAACCTCGGTTTCGGAAGCGGTAACAAACTGTATCGTGCATGCCTATAAGGACGGAATAGGTGAAATTTACATAACGGTAAAAATATACGAGAACGACAAGGTATCGGTTACAGTCAAAGACAAGGGCTGCGGTATAGAAAATATCGAGCGTGCGATGGAACCGATGTATACATCAACTCAGGGCGGTGAACGCGCCGGTCTTGGTTTTACCGTTATGCAGAGCTTTACCGACCGGCTTCGGGTCAAATCGAGGCTAGGCTTCGGCACCACGGTCATAATGGATAAAAAGCTCGGTAAAAAATCGGTGGCGCGGGGGACTTGAAATGCCTTTAACTGAGTATTATCCAAAATTGGAACAGGATGTCGTTCCAACTGACAACATAAGTCTGCTTGAAAGAGCGGCAAAGGGTGATTCCGCGGCGCAGACAATGGTTGTTGAGCGAAATTTTGGGCTTGTTCATGCATCCGCAAGGCGGTTTATGGGGCGTGGAATCGAATATGACGACCTGTATCAAGCTGGGTGTATGGGGCTTGTAAAAGCCGTTATGGGGTTCGATACAACCCGTGGAGTGCAGTTCTCCACCTATGCCGTTCCGGTTATCATGGGCGAAATGAGACGGCTTTTCCGCGACGACGGCCCGATAAAGGTGAGCAGAACATTAAAAGAGCAGTCGTTAAAAGCGGCAAGAGCGCGAGAAAGGCTTTGCGCAAAGCTTGGTCGTGAACCAACTCTTAACGAGCTTTCGGCAGAGCTTGGCCTTGATCCTGCTGAAACAGCGCAGGCCCTGGAAGCGGGAATTACGCCGCTATCGCTTACGATGGGTGAGGATGGCGATGATTCACAGGCCGACATTCCGGTCGATTCTGAAGAGGAAGCGCTTGTAGACAAGCTCACGCTAAAAGAAGCGCTTGGGCATTTGTCGGCAAAAGACAGGCAGCTTATCATTCTGCGGTATTTTAAAAACAAAACGCAGGCAGAAACAGCCATTTACCTTGACATGACGCAAGTTCAGGTATCTCGAAGAGAAAAGAAGGTGCTTGCGGCGCTAAAAACAAAATTGATCGATTAAAATAGGGCGAGCGTTTTAATAGGGCGCAAGCCCTATTTTATTTTGCAATTATAGCAATTTCAAATTTAGAGCGGAATAGTTTTGTTTTAGGCTGCAATAGTGATATTTGCTTTTAAACCGGTTTCGTTATAAAATATTAATACTATATATAATCCGAAAAATTCTTTTGCTTAGCGGTTAACTGTATATGAATTGTTTTTTGGACGCTATATAGATAAGAAACCTGAATTTTCGACAATACAAATTTCAAAACGGGTGGATGATTTAATGCCTGATGGTATAACAAACAATTTTCTAACACTGCGCAAAAAAATAATAGAAGCGGAATTTCACCGCATGAATGATATGCAGCGGCAGGCAGTTTTTCACACAGAGGGGCCGCTGCTTATTCTTGCAGGGGCTGGCAGCGGAAAAACAACTGTGCTTGTCAACAGAATTGCCTGCATACTAAAGTATGGCTGCGCATATGAAAGCAGGGAGATCACAGGCGAAATAACCGATGATGATATAAGCTTTTTGAAAAGCTGCCTTGAGAGCGGTCAGCTTGAAAGTGAGAGATTAAGCCGGCTGCTTGCTGTGCGGCAGGCACCGCCGTGGAGCGTGATGGCGATTACCTTCACAAACAAAGCGGCAAATGAGCTGAAAGACAGGCTTGCCTCAATGCTTGGCAACGACGCGCAGGATATCTGGGCATGCACGTTTCACAGCGCCTGCTCACGTATTTTGCGCAAAGATATAGACAAACTTGACATGGGCTATTCAAGATCATTTACCATATATGACACCGACGACAGCGTAAAAGTTTTGCGGCAGTTTATAAAAGGGGAAAAAGACGACCGCAGCTTCGCGTCAAAGGTGGCGCTGCCCACAATCAGCAGGGCAAAGGAAAAATGTATTGATCCAAAGGCTTTTGCTCAGATGTCTATGGAAGATTCGCGAATGAAAATGATCGCAGAGGCTTATGAAAAATACCAGGAGGCACTGCGCCGTGCTAACGCACTTGATTTTGACGATATGATTATGCTGACGGTTAAGCTGTTCGAAAAGCGGCCGGAAGTGCTCGAATATTATCAGCGAAGGTTCAAATACATACTTGTAGACGAATATCAGGATACGAACACCGTGCAGTATAAATTAGTGAACCTACTTTCATCATCACGCAAAAACCTTTGCGTTGTGGGTGACGACGACCAGAGTATTTATCGCTTCCGCGGTGCTACAATCGAGAATATTCTAAGCTTTGAAAAACAGTATCCCGACGCAAAGGTAATAAAACTCGAACGAAACTACCGTTCAACCTCAACTATACTCAACGCGGCAAATGAGGTTATCTCCAACAATGAAGGGCGCTGTGGCAAAACACTGTGGACCAAAAATGGAACAGGCGATAAGATAGATGTTTACGCTTTCGATGATGAATCCTCAGAGGCACAGTATGTTTCAAACGCCATTCTTGATAATGTAAAGAGCGGAGCTAAATTTTCTGATAATGCGGTGCTCTACCGTATGAACGCGCAATCGGGAGCAATTGAAAAATCGCTGGTGCGTCACGGTATTCCTTATCGCATTATCGGCGGCTTCCGGTTCTATGAACGCCTTGAAATCAAAGATATCATGGCTTATCTTTGCACAATAAATAATAAAGATGATGATTTGCATTTTGAGCGAATTGTTAACGTACCAAAGCGGGGAATAGGAAACGCCACATTAGAGGCGGCACATGAGATATCAAACCGCTACAATATCAGTTCATATGAAGTTTTCAAACGCTGCAACGAATTTGAATGCTTCTCCAAAAAAACTGCGCGGATCAGTGAGTTTATGAATATCCTGGGAGATATGCGTGAAGCGGCAAAAGAGCTGCCGCCGCATGAAATTATTACGCAGGTCATAGAGAAAAGCGGTTATCTTGCCGCGCTTAATGCCGATAAAAGTTCGGAATCGCAGGATAGAATTCAGAACCTTAATACACTCATCTCAAACGCCGCAGACTATGAAAATAATCAGGATGAGCCAACACTCGAAGGCTTCTTAGAAGAAACGTCGCTTATGACAGACCTCGATCATTACGATGCTGATGCCGACACAATTGTGCTTATGACTGTTCACTCGGCAAAAGGCCTTGAGTTTCCGAATGTCTTTATAGTGGGTATGGAGGAGGGAATATTCCCGAATCAATCCGCTTCGATGTTTCCTGAAGAACTTGAAGAGGAACGACGGCTCGCTTATGTTGCTATTACAAGAGCAAAGCGCAAATTAAGTTTTTCATATGCAAAATCACGCATGATATTCGGCAAAACCGTTTACAATCGCCGTTCAAAATTTATAGATGAAATTCCTGAAACATATCGTGACGAACATGAACGGGAGCGTCAGCATGCGGTTGTTTCAATCAAAGAGCAGTTCAAAAAGCGCCCGGTTGAAACAGGCGGGATCAGCGTTGCCCAAACTGCAAAGCCTGCAAGCGCATATAGAACCGGTGAAACCGTCATTCATAATACATTCGGGGAAGGCATGGTTATTTCCGCTAAGGTTATGGGTAACGACACACTTCTTGAAATAGCCTTCGAAAAGTTTGGCACAAAAAAAATTATGGCTAATTACGCAAAACTGAAAAAAAGTAATTAACAGGAGAGTTGCGTATTTTTACAGCTTGTTTGAAAAAAATAACCCAAACCCTATAAAAAATTATGTTTTTTCAAACAATGCTTAGCACATATATAAGTATCCTTCATAATATGGTAGTGTAGTTTCCATAAAAAGGTCGAACTTAAACGGCTGTGCCCGGGGTTTACCTTTATCATTACTTTAGGAGGTACTTATGGTGGACAAAAATAACTCTGCTGCAAACGTGAGCGGCCATCAGACCTTCAAGGAAGCCGTATGCATAGATGTTGCAAGAGTATATGACTCATGCAGCGAGTAAGTATATGCATGTTATAAGAGTAAGCCGCATACAGGCCGTATGCGGCTTTACTCTATTTCGTGCAATGCGAAAAAATCACCGCGGGATAATCCGCGGTGAAAAAGCTGCGCTATTATGATTATTTACTGATGCTGAAATCAGTAAATTACGCACCCCGGCGTACGATTTGTTTTCGGTGATATAGCCTTGTCGCTTAAATCCTTAATGGACTTTGCCCCATTCCAGTTTGTACCGTCATACCAGGCCTCGCAAACGTCTTTATCAGACTCGTAAAAAATATACAGCTTTTCATTGTAGCTAATTGCAGATGGTCCGTATTCTGACAGAGGTTGCACAGTCTCTTCATCAATATAGTCCTTAATTTCCGTATTGCCTGACCAATGTGAACCATCAAAGCTGCTGATATAAATTGATTTTGATTGGGAATCCTTATAGATCAGTTTAAGCGCACTATCGTAAACTGCCGCATGAGGTGTATCCGAGGTTTGTAAAACGGTGTCTCCAATGGATACTGCATCACATTTGCTCCAGTTTACCCCATCATTTAAAGTATACATTAAATCGGTTGCCCCTGGTTTCTTATAAATAAGGAATAGATAATTATTAAAAACAACGGCATTAGGCGTAAGATCGGTCGATGGGTCCGCTTCGCCCGGCTGATCACTTATTTTTGTGTTTCCGTGCCATTTAGTTCCGTCAAAACTCGCCGCGTAAATGTCGTTGGAATCGGGAGCCTTATAGAATAAATAGATTTTTCCGCGAGCCACGACAGCGCAAGGACTTTTATCGCTCTGGACTTTAATGCTCCCTGACTGTTCATAAATTGACTGATTACCTTGCCATTTCATTCCGTCATACCACGAAGAATAAATATTGTTGCTATTTTGACCCTTATAAAATACATAGAGCTTGTTGTTGTAGGTGACAGCGCAGGGCGCTTTATTTGTTTCTGGGTCAATGTCGCTCAAGTGCGATATGCTGTCGTTACCGTGCCAATCTGTGCCGTTGAAATAGGAGGCTAAGATATTGTTTGTGCTGTCTCCCTTGTAGAAAAGGACTAGAAAATTCGTTGCGCTGCCTTCGGGTTTGATCAGAAAGCTGTTTTCTTTTGTCATAATAAGCATCCCTTCATCATTAGATCATTTTAAACTGATAATACATAAAAACCTTTAATATGTAATAGGATTACATAAATTATATCATTTGCTTAAAGAATTATCAATAAATATTTTCCAATTGTGAGGAACGTTCGATTTTTTGCTGCATTAAAAATAGAGGGGCTACGTTAAAAAAACGCAACCCCTCTACGTAAAACTGATTAAAATTATAAATTATAAAACATCTTGCCGGAGTTCAACATCAATCGAAAAATCCTTGGGAGCGGCGTCTTTCGCCTTGAAGTAGTATGCCCGGCTGACGACGCTTTTTAAAAGCTGATTTTTCTTTTCCGGCGTGCCGCCCCAGTATTCCTGCAGTACCTGTCTGATCTGCGGTATCAAAACCTCAGCGCGTTTGTGATTTATCGTCATTTCTTTTTCAACCGTTTTTATATCAGCCGCCAGCTCGTCGATACGCGCGGCCAGCAGCTTCTCGCGCTCAGAGAAAACAGAAACGGTGTAAATGCCCTGCTCGAGCAAATCATAGAGTCTTTCGCGCTGTTTTGTCAGTTTGTCATGCTCCGACCGCATGTTTTCGAGAATCGCCCGGCTCTGCATGGTGTCGGCGGCTTGGTTCCGCGCAGCCTGTTCAAATTCTAGTTGCTGAAGTTTCAGAAGAAGCTCCTGTAAAAATGTTTGCTCAACATAATCGGCGCGCGCGGACTTCATGCAGCCGACGGTAGGGCAGAGGATATGATCAGTCTGATACTTCCGGTCGCCGTATGGTCGGCGCGTCATGGTGTGGCCGCACTGACGGCACATGAGCAGGCCCGCGAGCGGGTTCAATATCTGACCGCTTTCACGGTAGGGCGGGTGATAATGCCCCTGTAAGATGGCGTTTGCTTTGTTAAACGTGGCCTCGTCGATGATGGCGGGGTGCAGACCGTCAAACATCAGCCATTCGTCCTGCGGCAGATAGACTGCTTTATGCTTGTCGCCCAGTTTTTTGGGGCGGATGTGCTTTTTCTGCCCCCATACGATTTTACCGATATAGACCGGGTTTGTAATAATCCGGCGAATGCTGTTCCGGCTGAACTCGTCGCCCCGGTGCGGCTTGACGCCCATCGCCGTGAGCTTGTGGCAAATGCTCTGACAGCCATCGCCCTCGATATACCATTTAAAAATCAGCTTTACAATCTCGGACTCCTTCGGATCGGGCGCCAGTGTCGGCACCTTGTCTTTATGGTCGCGGACATAGCCGAACGGCACGTTTGATACATAGCCGCCTTTTTCAATCGTCAGTCGGATGCCGCGGCTAAGACGCTTTTTAATCATTTTGAGTTCCTGGCGCGCCATGAAGGTTTTAAATTCGGACTGTGTCTCGTCAATCTCGTTGTTGAGGTCGTAAATCTTGTCAGGCGTTATTATCGCCGTGTTAGCGTCTTTGAGCGTTTCGAGTATTAATCCCTGCTCCTGCATGTTGCCGCGTCCGAGACGGTCAATATCCATGCAGAGGACGCCGGTGTATTTGCCGTCCTCAATATCATGGAGTAGCTCTATCATTCGAGGCCGGACAAAAAGGCTGTCGCCACTGACAACTTCCTCATATATGTCTTCTTTTTTTATTTTTATATGATTTCTTTCCGAGTATTGCGTAAGTTGAGACCTGTGCCGGGCGAGGACAATCTCCGTTTCTTCACCTTCCTCGGCGCGGGATTTACGCAGATACATTGCGACATTTTCAAAAAACGGACTGATTTCTTTCATATTGCACCCCGCAAGGTTTAAATTTGCCCCGCCGCCCTTCATGGACGGCGGGGCATTTTTTATTAGTTGCTTTCAGTTTGCATAAATCTATTTACCGAATCAAGCAATTTTTCCTTATACTGATAAAGGTCGTTCACTCCATCTATATAATACCGAGTACCATTTGCGTTTTCGGTATCCGGGAAAACGACACTCTTTTTAGCACCTTCAAGAAACAGTCTGCAAATCCACTTGCGTGTATTCCCGTTATATAGGATTCCTAAATATGATTCAGTGTCTTTATAAGTAATACAATCAGTATTTACATTTTCGTGCAGAATAGTTTTAACAATAACGTAAGCCTCAAGTTCAGCCAGTGAGGTGACAATTTTGCTGTTCTCAGTTGTTTCGTTGCCGGATTCAATCGTTTCTGTAGCGGCCACTTGGTCTTCCACAGTGCTTTCCTGTTTTGCGTTTTGCATAGCGTTCTGGAATTTTTCATTTAAGATGTTGTTCACCCATTGAGTTAATGCGCGTTTTACAATATCCCTAAATTTATCAATGATCGGTTGAGTGTGCCGCCCTGTGTAAACTTCTGAAAGAAGGTAATTTATAAATGCGTCTTCCGGAGAGTTTAATTGTTTTGTTAGCAGTTGCTTTATAGCGTTGGAATATTTCAGATCAGATGCAGAAGAAAATATCGCATCGATATCAAGGTTGGATTTTTGAAACTTTTTCAGCTCGGGTACAAATTCCTCTTTGATATTCTGTATATCAAATTCCATAAAAGGTACTAAGTCCATTTTGTTTGACTCATCAAGGTCAGTATAAAAGCGATAGGTAAGTCCATTCGTTAAAATTGCAAATTTAGCAGGGGTTGTCCCAAAGTATCTGAAAAGTTGTGAGTCATGGCTTTCCAGCGCTTCACCGCACCATTTCGCTTCAATTAAAATGACAGGTTTTTCTTCTTGAAGGATGGCATAATCAACACGTTCTCCCTTTTTGATACCCACGTCGGCAGTATATTCGGGAACAAACTCCATAGGGTTAAATACATCATAGCCAAGAAGCTGAAAGAAAGGAAGAATCAAAGAAGTTTTAGTCGCTTCTTCAGTAGCTATTTTGTCCTTAAGCTGGTCTGCCCGGGTTGCCAACTGCTTCAACTGATCAATAAAATCCATTTGTCTTACACTCCCTAAAATATGTTATATCTAATCCGTCATATGATTTTGTAAATACCTAATTACTTCTGATTTAGCCCCACCGCCCTCCATGGACGGCGGGGCTTTTTTATTGAATAGGCGTAAATGTAGTTTTTGATTCCGTTTGTATCGTATCACCTTCGGAAAGGTCGCATGTATAAGAACCAACACCAATCGAACTGTTGCCAAGTATCGTATTTACTGTTAAGTCGCCGATGGAATCATATACTGTGAAATTGCTTGAACCTGAAACGCTGTATCGTCCTTCAGGTATGTCTTTTCCTACGGTATAATGCCCTGCGCCGAGCAACTTTGGTGCACCCTTTGCTTTTTGTACTGAATTATTCAAACTATTTAATTCTTTCTGAGCATCAGATGCCTTTTTATTTAGGTCATCAAGTTTCTGCTGAGAGGCGCTTAATTCACTATCTAAACTGTCTTTGTTTTTAGTATAGTCGTCGAGTGCTTCCTTTTCTGACTGCCGGCTTGATAATTCTGATTCCACTTTGGAAATTTTTGATTGCATTGAGGAATAGTTTGAATCCACAGACATTTTATCATTTTCCAAAAGGGTAACTGCGCTTTCATCCATTCTCATGTTATACCAGTAGTTTTTTGAGATTAACGACGTAATAAGTATAACTAAAGCAAGAATTAAGATTATTACAATCGCAAAAACCGCTTTTACACGTAGCGGCACATCATGCAGCGCTTTTTTTAACTCGTTTTGAAATGATATTTCGCTCATTTGTCATACACTCCCTAAAATATGATATATTTCGATCCGTCAAAGGCGGAAGTGAAATTCTTTTGTCTAACAAATATCTATGTACGTTGCAAAATAACAATTTGGGTTGCAATTAGCTAATATTTACTTCTATATTCAGATAATTTTAAAATATTGCTTATGCAAGATTCTGCTGATTAGCGGCTTCTTGCCGGACCTGCTGAGCCACTTGCTGAGCCTTTGTGTATTTAAATTCGATATATTCTAAAATTTCCTTTTTCACATCATCAGGACAGTCATGATAGAGCTTAATAATATGCTGATCCTCCAATGTGTAGTCGCTTTCTTCAAAGCGGCTATTTTTTTCGACCTCTATTCCTGTAAGAAGGTAATCAATAGAAACATTAAAAATTTGAGATATTCCAATTAGCACTTGTGGAGAAGGAGAGGATTTTCCGCGTTTCCAATCAGATATAGCGGTAGCGCCGATATTCAGTTTTACAGCTAAGCTTTTAGCTGTAATTCCTTGATTTTTTATAAGAATGCTCAAGCGTTCTGAAAAATCCATAATTCACCCTCAAAAAAATTATTTGGAATTATTCCAATAAAATTATTGACATTTGGATTTATTCCAATTATAATTACACCTGTAAGATACATTTGTATGAAAAATGCGCGCAAAAAAAATAAGACAAGAACACCAGCTGATCCAACAGCCGGCGGGACTTGCAATGTACCTGATATGTCCATTTTTCCAATTAAATTATATTCCCAATAATTACGAGTGTCAATTACATTTGTAACATAGTCGAAAGGAGATTGTTTATATGAACAGAATAACGCCTGAATGGGCTAAGGACGCCAAGAAAATAATGATTGATCTCGATATGAGCGTAACGGAGCTTGCCGACGCAATCGGAATGACGAGGATTTATGTATCTTCTGTTCTTCATGGCAGGGTGATCAGCCCGCCCGCTCAGGAGAAAATTTGCAGTTACCTTGAAACCGTAAAGGCAGCTTAATTTAAAAATATGCCCGCCGTGAGTGGGCGGCGGGGGAGGAAAGAAGGAAAAGAAAATGACGGATTACGAAAAGTTCGTTAACGACAGAGGTTGGGAGTTTAAAACAGAGGAGACATTGAAAGCGGCTTATGACCGGATTTTGAAATGTAGAGATGGAATTTTAATCACACAGGAGGAGTTCTTGACCGAATCCAAGAAGCAAGACGATGAAGCTACAAAAGAAGTTTACAACGCACTTGTCGCGCTGGTGAAGGAAGGCAAGCTCGAACCCGTAGATGTTTACCAGTATGCGCGCTTTAAGTGGTGCTTAAAGGATGCAAACACAATTGTGGCATATCTGACGGCAGATGCCAAATTTAAAGTCAACAATTGCGATACCGAAGTTTCTGAGGCAGAAGCAAAAATCAAGGTTTGTGAAGAATGGGGATTTGAAGCAAGCCGCGTACAAATAATTGGCACACCGTATTATGAATCAACTGACTGGCAATTCATCCGCTTTGACTGTGCGCACATGACCTGGCTATGGGCAAATGAAAACCTATATCAAGTATTCAATTAACCCGCCTGATGATGGCCTGATGGGAACAGGCCGAAACCGATGATCCGGCGCGCGCCGCCGGGGAGGTCGCGGGATACCCGTCGCCAAGGGGGAGAATACGGCGCCCCCATTAAGATAAAAAGTTCTTTGAAAATAAAAACAGGAAATCAAGAAAGGCGGACAAACAGTCTTTCATAGACTTTATAGAGGTGATAGCTATGGGGAAATATCCTATCGAAATTTCGGAAGAGGATAACGCCAAACTTAAATATCCGTTTTTGCCGAAAGAACAGTATTCATCCATCCATTACTTTCCCGACGGGCCGATCGTCATGATTCGCGGAGACGTCAACAGAATCCCGAAAGAGTGCATAGCGGAGGCGGTGCGAATAAATGAGGAAATCGCAATCAGCCGTATATTGGCGGAGCAGGGAGTACCAACGTAAAACAGCAGGGCAGGGGAGTTCAAACTTCCCTTTGAATAGAGCGGACAAGCCTTTTGCAGTCAACTGCAATGCCGGATTTCTGTCTGCAATTCTATTATCACACAAACTGGAGGAATTATAAATGCCGAAACCATGCACGAAAGCCGCCGATAATGTGTATTGCCAAGCACGTATCAAGGCTTCAAGATTCAACGACGCCTTTAAAAGCCGCGAGGGAGCGGCACCATATGTTGGCTGTGAAAAAGATACTTTGGCAAAATATGAGCTTGGCCTGCTTCGGGTACCTTCCGATATTGTCGTGATGATGGCGGACGCCTACAACGCACCGGAGCTGCTTAATCATTACTGCGTGAATGAATGCCCAATCGGTAACGGTCGGGTTGAACCTTTAATGACGATGTCGGTTGAACTTGCCACGCTGCGCATTCTGCAGAGCACAAAGGATTTGCAAAAGACAAACGAAACGCTTATGCAGGTTGTGGAGGACGGCGTTATTTCCGAAGATGAAAAGCCGATGCTTGCAGAAATTATAAACAACTATGAAAAAATGCAGAAGTCGGTCAACGAGCTCAAGCTGTGGGCCGAAAAAAACAATATTATTTAGTGCTGCGCTGTGAGCGGTGAAAGTATATAAAGGAAGGAAGTTCAATATGCCAAAGACAAAGCCTATCAAGCGCACGTTCAACACTATTTTGAAACCTTGCAAAATCGATTATGGTCCGTTGGTCAAAACGCTTTTGGAAGGCTATGAAAAGTGGCAAGCTGAACAGTTAGTCAGCGAACCGCAAAAGTAAATACATAAACTGTTTTGCAGTCAACTGCAAATGATACCGAGAGCGGCGAAGGAGCGGACATGCAGTATAACACACGCAGGTGTTTGACTCCGGTTATTCCGGGTACCTGCCCGATCTGCGGCACGGCTCCCGAGCCGGAGCAGCCACACTGTTTTAAGTCTCTGTTTTGTAAGTATTCTTTTTTCGATGAACACGGGCGGATGCCAACACTTGACGATGCAATGGCACACTGCACGGAAGAGGTTAAAAAAGCGTTTTACACCAGTCAAAATGCCAAAGGAGTGAGTGACGATGAATATGGACAAGCTCAAGGCAGCGCACGACGCCGAGCTCGAAGAAGCGGGACTAAAACCCGGGATCCTGATACAACAGGAAAATCTTCAAGCGGCGTTCAATCAATATCTGATGCTGAAGGACAGCAGCTCGTTTTATAGCGGCACCGCCCGGCTGCTCAAAGATGGTGCCGCCGAACGTGAAGCCCAGGAGCGTATTGCCACTGCTGCTACTAAAGCGGAACAGCGCGTTATAGGTGCAAAAGCAATTTTGAAAGCATTGGGCTTTGATGTCGACAAATATGAGACAGAAGGGAGTGGCAAACATGAACATAGTTGAAGCAGCAAAGGCCGCGCAGGAGCGCGGCTTTAGCGTTATCGCGCGCGACTGCGCCGAACTTAATTTTTTACGCCAAACAAACAACGCGGGCATACATTAGACAGTCAACAAGGACTCTACAAGCAAGTGCGCGGTTTCCTGCGGCGCTTCCTCAATTTTTAATAACAGCGGCGAATTTAGTTTAGTTTGCTATACCGCATAAGTAATCAGCGGAAACACTTAAAGCACCGGCAATTTTCGGAAGGCTTTTGTGCCTTGGCTCGAATTTGCCGTGAATCCAGCGTTTTACCGTGATGGGAGAAACTCCGATTTGCACGGACAGTTTCTCATAATTCATACCGCGATGCTCCATAGCGTGAGTTAGGCGCTCGGAGAATTCGGATCGTGGGAAAAAGAAAAAGAAGAAGAAAGCAATCACCCCCATTCAGAGGGGAGCGCCGCAGGAAGCCGCGCACTTTACAACCAAATTATAGCACAGGAATGCAGAAAGCTAAAATTGATACAGGAGGAGCTGATTTACATGAACATAGTTGAAGCAGCAAAGGCCGCGCAGGAGCGCGGCTTTAGCGTTATCGCGCGCGACTACCTCGGCGGCTTTGAGCTGCTTCGTGTCACAAACGGCAAAGAGCATACGCACCGCGTAAATTATCCCGATGGAGCGACAGGCTCGGCTTTGTTTAAAAATTACAGCCTGTCGCTAAAAGAGATCCTATCTGAAAACTGGTATGTTCCAGATTTTGCGCAGCCCGACTATGACGTCGATTTTTTTGATGATAACAACGGCATAGAGTTTGAGCCGGTCGAATTCGATACCGGCATAAAGGAGCTGCACGGCTACAGGCCCGGTGATTTTATCGAATTGGTGCCTACCGGCGACATGGCGTACATTCTCGGCTTCAACCCCAAAATGACATGTTTCGATATAGCTGTTAGCTTTTGCAGTTGCCCACGCCCCGACGGGTATGTCAGCGCCGAGGATATAAAGCTTCTCCTGCCGACAGATGATACCCCGGATGAAGAGCCGGAGCCGGTACCCGAACCGCCCGCCCCGCTTATCTCAAAACAAAACGCGGACATGCTTATCGAGCTCGCGCGCGGCAAGGTCAACAATGGCTTTTTCGAGCCTTACACCAGCGAAAGATTTAAGGAAACCGTGAGGTTTGCGACAGACACGGAGCTTTCCATTGCTGAGATTTACCTCGTCGATGCGAGAGACAGAGGCGGAAAAGTTAAAAGGCGGCTTCAAGCGGTGAGCCGCGAGCGCTACCGGCGCGCCAAAGGAAAGCAACCGGATACACGCCGCGTGGGAGGTGACAGCAATGCAGGTTCAAAAGATGTACAGGAGAGGCGGCAACTGGCACGACATAACCCTTGACGATCTGATCGCGCAAACAGAAATACTCGGCTTCTATGACCGGGGAACGGTTGAAACGCTTTTGGCCCGCGGTGAAGAAATCCGCACTCCTTACGCGGTGTTTCGCGCGGTTGGTATTACAAAAAGGAGGTTTAAGCCCTATGAATGCAGAAAATATATTCGACGGTTTGGATGATGACGAGCTGCCGTTTGACTGCATCGAAAGCCCATTTTATGAAAACATGCGGGCGTTATTCAATATCAAACTCGGTGAGTTATTACAAGAATTAGTTTCCGAGGAATTTGACGAGGGCGATATTACTTTAAAGTTAAATTTGAGTATTGCTGAAGCTTATGCAGAAGTAGCAAAGCCGGACTTTGATAATGGTGGAGAACGGAAGGAACAATGCGCTTACCCTCACCCTTATGCTGACTATGAAGTGAAAATGACCCTAAAACATACTTCGAAAGACAAGGGCCGGAAAAATGAGCGCGTTGCTTTTAAATACCGCGACGGACGTTACATAGCCATACCGGTACCGACCGACCAAGTTACATTCGACGAGCTGAGCCGACGGCGCGGACTGTGAAAGGAGAAAATTTCATGCGAGAAATAAAATTCCGTGGCAAACGGATTGATAACGGTGAGTGGGTTTATGGATATTACGTTGGCGATTGTGGTGATGGATGCCATGAAATTTGTGACATCAATAGCCCTTTGGGAACTCGTATTGAAGTTGACCCCGCTACCGTCGGGCAGTTTACCGGACTGAAAGACAAGAACAGCAATGAAATCTACGAGGGAGATATTTTTATAACAAGAATGGAAGTTACGGCGGTTGTGGAATGGGAAAAAGAGGGTAGATTTTTAGGATTCACAATGGTTGGTGAAAGAAAAATTGTCTACATCAACAGAGAACCGACAGCCGAAATCATCGGAAACATCTATGACAATCCAGAGTTAATACAGCAGGGCGCGACCTGATCGGTTCCAGCACCTTGAAAACCGAGAAAAGCGTAAAAAAATAGGCGGCTGAGCGTTCGATGCTCAACCGCCGACACAGGGGACGTAAAAAACTTCTTACATATATTATACAGCGTCACGCCCTCTATGTCAAATTTTTCAAGGGCGGGGTGCCGTCCTTAAGTGGTCCGTAATTTGATTATTGTTTCGACATGGGAACCAAAGGGTGTGATGCTCATTGCCATTTTTAAGAAAATGGATATATTCAGGAAACGTAATTGAAGCGGCAGAATATTTCAGCATCCGTACTCCGAAGTCAATCAGCTGGCCCGAAATTGGGAAAAGGCCGTTGAGAGGAAAAAATCGGCAACTTACTTCCGAGCAACAGCAAAAATTAAACAACAGAAATGCGGTAAACCATTGTTGCAGAATAATGAATTGTAATTTTGGACCGCGTGATATTTTTGAAACTCTTGACCTTGCGTTTATTCCCCTTCTTCCGGATGGAGAACCGGATGAGGATGCGGTAAAAAAAGTTATTCTCCCAAAATACACCCGGAAGCTTCGAACGGTTTATCGAAAAGCCGGAGTTGAATTCAAATACATGTACGTTATCGAAGTAGCAACCGAACAAGGTCCGGTACGAATGCACATTCATATGCTTCTTCCAAAATTCAGTTTTGATGCGGTTGTTGAGTGTTGGACGTTCGGGGGTTGCACAATCAGGCGCTTAGATTCTACCCGTGATTATAAAGGCATAGCAAATTATCTGAGCAAAGACCCAACGCTTGGAGTCGATCACAAAAAGCGATGGGGCGGCAGCAAAAATTTAGTACAGCCGAAAATTGATTGCAAAACGATTCAGTTTCCGGGCGGCTATATCAAAGCACCCAAAGGCTACAAAGCAATAATCGACCGCCCTTATGTTTCGGATGTTACCGGCTTGAGCCGCTATGTCCGTTTTGTAAAAATGGACGGTGTTGATTTTTCCGGTCAGATCATGCAATCACGCGCAGGACCCGACCCGATACCGATAGAATACGTCGGATAAACGACAGGAGGAATTGATTTGGAGCATATGTCAGTCGCAGAATTTAAAAAATCCGAGAGCGGCGCGCCGGATCCTCGCCGCCAGCTCATAGGCAAGCAGAACCGCGCGTCCGGAGAAATTTTCGAGGGTAAGGTAATCGCGGCGTGTGAACTTTATAAAAACCGTGGCGCCGCTTATATCGAAAAAACGCCGGAGCCCTTAAAGGTTATTGGCGTACTCAACAGGTTAAAAGAAATTTTCAAGGCAATTTTTACGAAGCGGGCGCAGCCGGATTTTAAGGGCACACTCGCCGGTGGTCGCTCAATCTGTTTTGAAGCGAAGCATACGGACGCAGACCGCATCGAAAAAAAGGTGGTCACCGCCGAGCAGGAAAAAGCCTTAAATATGCACAGCAGTCTCGGCGCCGTTTGCTTTGTAATCGTATCGATTGGCATGCAAGATTTTTACCGCGTACCTTGGGCGGTGTGGAAAGATATGAAAACACTCTTCAGGCACCAGTACATGAACGCGGCCGAGCTTGAGCCGTACCGTCTGAAAGTGGTCTATGACAACATTTTGTTTTTGAGCGGACTGGAGGAAAAAAATGAAAGTCACGAAAGCTGAACGTGCACGGAATTTGCGCCGCTTTTTTGTAGCGCAAATTCCGTGCACGTTCAGCT
>DBTI01000154.1 GCA_002306975.1 Ruminococcaceae bacterium UBA1320 | reverse complement strand
CGAAAACAGGGTAATGTCGTAGTCAGCCAGGATATAGTTGGTGCTGCGGTCCTTTTGGGCATATTTGGTTTGCTCAAAGCTATGGGCGGGCAGTTTACTTATTATATTGCAAACAGCATGAAGATTTTTTTGGGCGGCATAGATCAAACTGTAAATGGCGCCGGAGATATGAAGCGAATGTACGGCATGGTCCTTACATTGGCCGCCGAGGTGCTTATACCGCTGTTTGTTGTAAATATCCTGATGAGCGTGGTTGTCACAATGGCTCAGACGAGGCTTTTGGTCGCCCCGACTGTTGCAAAATTCAAGTTTTCCAAACTCAACCCCATCAACGGGTTTAAAGGCCTTGTCACAGTCAAATCATTTGTCGAGATTATAAAATCGTTAGTTAAAATTGCAATCATCGGATACATAATGTTTGATGAGATCCAGAAAAACATCCCGACGTTACTCACCATTTACAATGCAAGCGTTGGAACCTCCGTAGCATGGACAGCGCAGTTTATTCTTGATGTTTGCTTCAAGGCATGTGCCGCGTTTTTGATTATAGGCGCTGTAGACTATTTCTTTCAGTGGTGGGACTTTGAGCGTCGCATAAAAATGAGCAAAGAAGAAATTAAAGAAGAATATAAACAGACAGAAGGAAACCCCGAGACAAAAGGGCGTCTCAAAGGCGAACAGCGTAAAATGGCAAGAATGCGCCAGATTCAAGCTGTACCTTCCGCGGACGTTGTAATCAGAAACCCGACGCATTACGCAATTGCTTTAAAATATGACAGGGATAAAACCAGAGCGCCGGTTGTGGTGGCAAAAGGTCAAAACAACGTGGCTTTAAAAATCGTAGAAGTCGCAACGGCAAGCAGAGTTCATATCATAGAAAACAAACCGCTTGCGCAGGCGCTTTTTAAAACAGTAGATGTCGGCGATGAAATACCAGAGGAATTTTACAAAGCGGTCGCCGAAGTTCTTGCCTATATCTACAAGCTGAAACGTGCGGGCAGAAGCTGACCCACACAAGAATTTTTTAAAAACTTAATTAAATCAACATAAGGGCGGTGAACAGGAATTGTCATTGGTAAAAGCATTAAAAGGAAGCATAGTCTCCATTGCGATAGTGCTTATCATATTAATTATCATCATGCCGCTGCCTTCACAGGTATTAGACTTTTTGCTTATGCTCAACCTTGCTCTTGCTATGACTATACTCCTTATCACCACAAATATTACGTCAACACTTCAGTTTTCGATATTCCCGTCTTTGCTGCTTCTCACAACGCTTTTCCGCCTGTCGCTTGAAATTCAGTCGACAAGGCTTATCCTCAGCAACGGAGGCAAAGCCGGTGACGTAATAAACACATTCGGTACATTTGTTATACCTAACGGGAACGTAGTTATCGGTCTTATCGTTTTCTTAATCATCGTTGTCGCTCAGTTTTTGGTTATCACAAAAGGCGCGGAGCGTGTTTCTGAGGTTGCGGCGAGGTTTACCCTTGACGCGATGCCCGGTAAACAGATGGCAATCGACGCAGACCTTAACAGCGGATTAATCACCGAAGACGCTGCCCGCCGCCGCCGCAGCGATATCCAGCGAGAAGCTGATTTTTACGGCTCTATGGACGGTGCTTCCAAGTTTGTAAAGGGCGATGCTGTCCTTGCCATTGTCGTAATGATTATAAATATCATTGGCGGTATCATCTCCGGTCTCATTATGAACGGCGGAGATATAAACACCGTAATGAGCACATATACAATAGCGACTGTCGGTTCCGGGCTTATGTCGCAGATTCCCGCTCTTCTTATCTCAACCTCGACCGGTATCATTGTTACCCGTGCTGCATCCGAAGACAACATGAGCGCCGAACTTGCAAGGCAGCTCTTTTCTCAGCCGATTGTGCTGCGGACAGCAGGCATTGTCATGCTGCTCATGATGCTTATAAGAGGTTTCCCATGGCCTACACTTTTGATTATCGGCGGAATGTTTATTCTGCTCAGTTTTCAGTTGGGCAGAAACAAGGCAAAGGGCAAACCGAAGCAGCAGGAAGCGGAGAAGCTGTCTAATGTCAACAGTGAGATAGAAATGCTCAAAAACCCCGAAAATGTCTATTCAATGCTTGAAGTTGAAACCATTGAAATGGAGTTTGGATACAGCCTTATTCCGCTTGTGGAGGAGTCGCAGGGCGGCACATTTGTGGACAAGGTTGTTTTGTTTAGACGTCAGTTTGCCCTTGAATCGGGCATTGTTATACCAAGCGTTCGCATGAGGGACAATATTCAGCTTCCGAATAACCGTTATGTTATAAAAATCCGCGGTGAAAAAGTCGCTGAAGGCAGTCTGCTCGTGGGCAACCTTTTGATCATGAATCCAATGGGCGATGAATTTCTTATCGACGGCATAGATACAATCGAGCCTGCGTTCGGTTTGAGCGCAAGATGGATCGCACAGGAAAAACGCGATGAGGCTGAGATGGACGGTTACACAGTTATCGAGCCTGCATCCGTCATGATGACGCATCTTTCAGAGGTTATAAGACGCCACGCCGCCGAGCTGATTGGAAGGCGCGAGATGAATTCTGTAATCGATGTTATCAAAAAGCATAATTCGGCGCTGGTTGACGAGGTTATTCCAAACAAGATATCGGTCGGCGATCTGCAAAAGGTATTCCAGAACCTTATTCGCGAAAATATTCCTGTCAGAGACAGTGTTACTATTCTTGAAACCATAGCCGACAATACGCCGAAAATAAAAGACACAGACATATTGACGGAATATGTGCGGCAAAGCCTGAAGCGTACCATTACGCACAAGATCGCGCCTGAGGGTGAGCTTAAAGTAATGACGATAGACCCGACAGTTGAAAAACAGATAACCTCGAGTGTGCGCACATCGGATCAGGGCGCTTATCTTGCGCTTGAGCCTGATGTTGCACAGTCAATTATAGATAACCTGAGCCGTGAGATTGAAAGATTCAACAAGGCGGGCATTTCGCCTGTCGTGCTTGTCTCACCGGCGGTAAGAATGTATTTCAAGCGGCTTACCGAGCAGGTGCTTCCGGATCTCTTTGTTGTATCCTACAACGAGATCGATAACGACATTAAAATTACGGCGGTAGGAGCGGTTGCGGCATGAGATTGGATCATGCCAAACAATATCCTGTAAAGGAGGGCTTTTATGCAGGTTTTACTCGATGAAGAAACCATAGTGAATCTGTGGAAAAGCTATCGCGAAAATCCCGAAACCGAGCTGCGGAATAAAATAGTGCTTACATACGCGGGGCTTGTAAAATCCATATCAAGGCGCGCCGCAGCAGTGAGCGGAAACTATGTCGATATTGACGATCTAACCAGTTTCGGCATGATCGGGCTTATAAAAGCGGTGGAAAAGTTTGATCCCGACAAGGGTGTGACTTTTGAAACCTATGCCACCTACCGTGTGCGCGGGGAAATCATTGATTATATGAGGCGCAACGACTGGGTGCCGCGCGGAGTAAGAAAAAAGGCGCAGGATATTGAAAAGGCGAGCGACAAATTTAAAAATGAAAATTTGCGTGAACCTACCGAGGATGAGCTGTCAGATGTACTTGGCGTGAAAAAAACCGATATTTCCCAGGCGTTGTGCGACAGCGCGCGTTTTAATCTGATTTCCTTTGAAGAAGTAATACAGGATACGGTTAAGGCAGACGGCAGCCTCATTTCAGATGAAACACCGGAGGCCTCGCTTGCCAAAGAAGAGTTGGTTGATACGCTCGCAAAGGCTATTGACGATTTACCGGAAAGGGAAAAACTTGTAATAACGCTTTATTATTATGAGGAGCTGACTCTAAAGGAGATAAGCGCTGTTCTAAGCGTAAGCGAATCAAGGGTATCACAGTTGCATACCCGTGCCGTAAAAGATTTAAAAAAGAAGCTTATGGACTATTGAATTTGTATTACGCGAAAAGCGTGGAGGTGCGATTAT
Source organism: Ruminococcaceae bacterium UBA1320 (assembly GCA_002306975.1). GTDB lineage: Bacteria > Bacillota > Clostridia > Oscillospirales > Ethanoligenentaceae > Ruminiclostridium_D. The sequence continues at coordinate 4,889 of DBTI01000154.1, read as the reverse complement.
GGTAAGAGGTATTTATTCTGCTGCCGCTGGTATGATTACACAATATAAAAAAATAGACGTGCTCGGTAACAATATATCTAATGTAAACACAACCGGATTTAAACAAAGCGACATCTCGTTTTCTGATTTCGGGCAGGAGCTTGCCGTTTGCTCAGACGACGGAAAGCAGATCGGCTCAATGCCGCTGTGCGTTGTATTGGGGCAGGAATCAAACGACTTGACACCGGGAGCGCTGAAAAGCACCGCGATAAATACTGACTTAGCCATTGACGGCACCGGATTTTTTGCAGTCAGAACACCCAACAGCGCTGATACAAAATATACGCGGGCAGGGGATTTTATCGTTGACCCTCAGGGCTGCCTTTCACTGCCAAACGGTGAGCAGCTTCTTTCACAGAACGGAACGCCGCTTTATGTCGGCGACAACAATTTTAAAGTAAACACCGACGGAACCGTTACGCTGTCTAACGGCACCACAAATAAAATCGACATGTATACCTCTGCTAATGTGACGAAACGAAAAGACGGATTTTTCAATCTTCCGGGAGCGGCGGCAGTACCGCCTGCAAACGGCCAGATTAAGCAGGGCTGGATAGAGGATTCAAATACGGACGTAATCAAGAATATGACCGAAATGATGGCGGCTACAAGGTCTTTCCAAGGCTCGCAGCAGGCGTTTCAGATTTCAAGCGAGGCATTAGACAAGCTCGTATCATCAATAGGCAGTATAAAGTAACAGCAGCGTATTTAAACTGAAAATGAGGGAGTGTATTTAATGATAGAATCTTTTTACAGCGGTACAGCCGGGCTTACTTCACACCAGAATGCTCTTGATGTAATAGCAAATAATATGTCCAATGTCAATACAACCGGCTATAAAGCGAAAAAGCAAGACTTCAGCGCTCTTTTGGCAGTTTCCGAGGTTCGCCCCGAAACCGCGAATTCCGCGACACTTCTTGCCGGTTCCGGCTCAAGAGTTGATTCGGTAGCTACCGATATGTCGAACGGCACGGTAAACCAAACAAATAAATCCACGGACTACTATATTAACGGCAGCGGTTTTTTTGCCGTGCAAGACAATAACGGCAACGTTTTTTACACAAGGGACGGCTCATTTCATCTGTCAGGCACGGGAAATAATCTTGAATTGCGCAACAATAACGGGCTTGCCGTGCTTGACTCAAACGGCAGACCGGTAACCGCAGACGCCGCTGGGAATACGGGTACGCCGGGTGTATTTGAATTTGCTAACGCGCCGGGGCTCAGTTCAACAGGCAGTAACCTTTTTGAGGCCACCGCTTTGTCGGGTGCCGAGACGATATCGGCCTTAAAGCCGGAGCAGGGAAAGCTGGAATGTTCTAACGTTGACCTTGCGGAGCAAATGGCGGGGCTTATCACTTCGCAGCGCGGCTATCAGCTTAACTCGAGTGTCGTTTCAACCGCCGACCAAATAGAAAATATGATTAATCAGCTCAACCAGCGTTAATAAGACTTGATTTACAGCTTTGAATTTAGCGGTCACTGAATCAACTGGATGGCGTTAGTGTGCAAAATTTGCCGCGATAATCTTTTGAATTTTAATTTTCTTGAGGCCGACAAATGCCTGTACAAGCATTTTTTCAAACTTTGTTTGCTACTTTTTTAATTCAGACCCTAAATTATTGAAAATTGCTGACGATATAATTATTGAAGCTATTATTGAAAGCGGTGAACTTTATGAAAATTGACGGGCTGCAGCCACAGGCTGTTTATAAATCTTTTGCCAACAGCGCCGCGAAAATTGACGATGCCGGTAAAAAATCTGTCAATCAAACGGATGCCGACAGGGTTGAAATTTCGTCGGAATGCTCTGATTTAAATCAGGCACGTAAATTGGTTGATCAATCCGGTATTAGCGCTGATACCAGTGCGCAGGCTTCTGAAAGAAGCGAAAAGGTCGAGGCACTGAAACAGCAAATTGAGTCCGGTGAATATTACGTTTCATCTAAGGATGTGGCGAGAAGCATTTTAACAGGGAATTATCTTGATAGCAGGGCATAAGGAGGTCTAGACTATAGTGGATTGGGAACGTGAACTTGCACAGATCCTGGAAAGAGAAAGAACGCTGATTTCGGAACTTGCCGACTGCTCAAAACAGAAAACCGATATGCTGGCAAGCGGCGATTTGGACAGGCTGAGCAAAATGCTGAACAAAGAACAGCCACTTACCCTTCAATGCCAGGCTATCGAATCGCAAAGGCTTTCTATATTAAAAAAATACAAACTTGATGGCAAAACGCTTAAAGAAATTTGCCAGATGGCTGATAAAGAAAACAAAGAACTGTTAGAGACAAAGCTTGAAGAGCTGAACGATGTAATAAAAGAATTTAAAAAAACAAACGCGCTCAATAAAGAACTTACAAAATCAAGGCTTGAATTTTATGGGAAAATGAAAGCACTGTTTACAAAGCCTGTGTATGGTTATAATGGCTCGATTTCACAAAAAAGCAATGAAGGCGCCAGCCTTATTGACAGAAAAATATAATTAACATTATGCAATTTCAATTTTATGTAAAAAGTAATTCTTGTTATAGGAGTTGAAGAATATGTCCTCAACATTTGGAATACTTGAGTCGGCTCGTTCCGGTTTAAATGCGTCACAGCTTGGTCTTGACATTACAAGCCAGAATATTGCTAATTCGGATACTAAAGGTTATACGCGTCAGGCCCTTGACGTTTCCTCAAAATCGCCGGATACGGGCGCTTACAGGTTTGGCAATTCAAGCAATAAGGTAGGGCAGGGCGTTGACGTTAACAGCGTTTATCAAGTACGCAATTCATTTCTTGATGTGCGCTATCGCTATGAAAACTCAAGCTATAGCATGTATAACAGCATGGATTCACAGATGACTCCGATAGAAGACAAATTTGCTGAAATTACAGGCACAACCGGTTCGACCAATAAGCTTGCAGGTCTTGGTGGAGCGCTTGATGATATTACAAGTGCACTTGGTAAATATGAATTAGATACGACAAATACGGCGATTGGTACGGATATAGAGACAAAGGCTAAATATTTGACTGATACGATCAGAGGCGACTATAAGTATTTAACCGACGCGTTGGCAAGTGAAAACAAGGAACTGCAGATATATGTAACAGGCGGTTCAGGTGATACCTCAAACGGAAACACATCCAGCGGCATAAACGGCATGATTAAAGAGATTCAAGAACTTAACGGTGAAATAGCAAGCTATGAGGTCACCGGCAACAAGGCAAATGACCTTCGTGATCAGCGCAATATGGTGCTTGACGATCTTTCTTCCTATGTTGACATTGATACAACGGAGCTTCCAAACGGCATGGTTACAGTCAAGCTTCAAAACGATAGCACCAATATAATTGACAGTAAAAACAGCGCCACCGAATTTGAAGTTTCGTCAAACACCGACGCTGTGACCGGCGTTACCGTTGAAACGCTTGCATGGGGCAAAACAACTAACGCCGACGGCACAGCGGGTGTCGCCACAAAGGTAAATGCCGACGGTACAGTTTCCAATGTTACGGAAGGCACGACTGCCAATTTGCAGGGCGGAATTGTCAAGGCTTATCTGAACGTTATCAATGGCGACGGAACGGGTGTAGATGACCCTGCAACCGGCAAATGCGGCAATGTAGGAATTCCATATTTGATTAAAAAACTCAATGAGTTTGCGCAAGGTTTTATGGATATCATGAATAACACCAACGGTGATGTCGCCGACGCGTATGGGCCGATTGATACTTCAACAGGTAATAAGTATACTCTCGTTGATCAAATAGCTGGCACGGATGTCGCTGCTTCAATAAAAGTGTCTGATGCATGGATAGCCAAGCCTGATTTATTTACAGAAAAATGCGAAGGTGCCAGTGAGGCTTCTTTTATAACCGAATACCACGATGCCTTATCTTCAAAAGCAGGTACAGTTACGACTGATGCGGGCAAATATAAAAATGGTCTGAGCGATTTCGCTGATTCTATTTATATTGATATAGCTTCGGCAGTAGGGAATGTAGAAGATTTTGTTGATTCCACAAAGATCAACGCAACTAATCTTGACAGTCAGCGTAAATCAATTTCCAGTGTGTCAACGAATGACGAGGGCGTTAACATTATAAAATATCAACAGGCATACAACGCAAACGCACGTGTTATCACCGCAATCGACGAGATGCTTGATAAGCTTATTAACGGTACCGGAAAGGTCGGCCTTTAAGCTGATAATCAATCTTTAAATTGAATTGAAACCTTTTACAATTGGGGGTTAAAAAATGCGTATTTCAACAAGTATGATGATGGAAAATTATGCGAATTCTCTGAATTCCAAATATGATATGATTAACAAATATTCAAATCAGATAGATACGACGATGAAATTTGAGCGCGCTTCGGATGACCCTGTCGCCGCTATGCAGACGCTTAAGCACTGCCATGATTACGCAGTAAATCAACAGTATCAGGAAACCCGTTCAGAGACTGAGGACTGGATGAATACTACTGAGAGTACCTTAAACCAGATAAGCAGTATTTTGTCATCAGCACAGTCCAAAGCAACCGAAACGGTCAACGGTACAAACAACCCGACCGATTTGAAAAACGAAGCAGTAGCTTTTACCAACTATCGTGACGAGCTTGTATCAACACTAAACACAAGTTTTGGCGGTCAGTATGTTTTCGGGAAGAGCACATCCGATAAACCTCCGTTTAAACTTTCGACAGCAGATGATGTCACGTCTGGTATAGCCACCTCCGCCGATCAGCTCATGTATTACAATTACAATGCTTCCACGCCGAACTATACGCCTGTCAGCTCCATGACATCAACCGATGTTAATGACATGAAGCTTTCAAATCCCGTAGACTTGGGGAG
>DBTI01000234.1 GCA_002306975.1 Ruminococcaceae bacterium UBA1320 | reverse complement strand
AAAAAGGTTGAATATATGCCTTTTTTCGAAGATTTCTTCGCTGCATTTCTTATCGGGATTAGTATGACGCACTGCGCACATCTTTCAATATTATACAGTATCATGTTCATTCACGCAACCTTAAAACGCGTTATACATACCCCATAACGCCTCTGACAGAAACTTCGCCTGCGATAAGGTTTACTGTTTTGCCTTCACACTCAACTTGAAGTGAGCCATCGGAGTTAACAGCCTTTGCAAAGCCGAGAATCTCTCCGTCGGCTGTCTGCGCCTTTATCTCTTTGCCAAGCGTAACGCAAAGGGCATTGTACGCTTCAAAAAAAACTGAATTGGTACTTTCCTGTCCCTGTGAAAATTCCGCATATGTTTTTTCAAAGCGGTTAAGTATTGCGGCGGCAACCTGATCCGGCTGGGGAGTTATGCCGGTGAGCATTTTAATTGACGCACCGTGCGGTATCCCCGACTCTTCAAAAAAATTTTCGGTTTGCAGAAGGTTAACGCCGATTCCGCAAACGGTTGAACAGCCCTCGCTTGAAATTTTTGTTTCACAAAGGATTCCGCAAATCTTCTTGCCGTCGCATACAATGTCGTTGGGCCATTTAATCAGAAAATCGCGCCCGAAAAGCCCGCTTAGCGCCTTAGCGGCGGAAAGCCCGAACATCAGCGTTACCGGCGGCGCGGCGGCGTTGAGCCTGTGCTTTATCAAAACAGACACAGCAAGCATCTGACCTTTTTCGGCAATCCACTTGTTGCCGCGGCGCCCTTTGCCGGCAAATTGCTCGAGGGTTATGGCGGCGCAGCCGTTCGGTAGCTCTTTTGCCGCGTTTTTCAAGAAATTGTTGGTTGAATTAAGCCTTTCAAAATAGAAAAGGCTTCTGCCCATATATTCCGTTTCAAGCTTTTCCGCAATTTTTTGTTCTTCGGTCATATTTCATACCTCCACTATGTTTGTAACTATGCCCGCTTTTGTTATGTCGATAACGCCATAGGTCGGTTTACCTTCGGCAGGGTGACCGATGCTACCCGGGTTCATAACATAAAGCCCGTCTTCATAAGAGGTAAAGGGCAGGTGAGTGTGCCCGAAAAGCAAGATGTCCGATTTTCTCCTTTTCGCCTCATCTATTGCCTGATACGGGCTGTATTTAACGCGATAAGTATGACCGTGAGTAAAAAATATTCGTTTGTCGCATACAATGATTTCATCTTCCGGCGGAGTTATCGAGCCGAAATCGCAGTTGCCGGAAACGGTCAAAAACTGCTTGTCGGGAAAGAGTGATTTTATATCGTCAACGTCGCGTTCACAGTCTCCGAGATGTATAAAAAGGTCTGCCTTCGGCTGTTGGCTAACCGCCAGTTCAAAACCCGAAAAATCACCGTGTGTGTCAGAAATGACAACAATGCGCATTGTTCCACCCCGAATCTTTTGATCGTAATTATAAAATTAAAGCGGAATAGTTTTGCTATCTTCCACGCTGCAGGCGGAGGAGACACATCAAACAAGTCCTCTTTATTTGTTATATTGAGATAAGTATTATTATATCTCTTTTCTAATGTAATGTCATACACTGTTTCCGCATAATATGAAGTGGAAGCTAAAAATAATTTTGCATCAACGAATCTAATATAGTTAAGGGGGCGTTTATATGTCGGCGAACATATCAAACGAACAGTTAAACGCGATGCTTCAGACAGCGGGCAAAAAGCTCGGAATTTCTCCCGACGCGCTGCGCGCGGCGCTCAGTGATCCTAAAAAGGCGGAATCAATGATGTCGCAGATCAAGTCAAAGTCAGGCGGAAAAGTCGGCGGAATGGATAAAGGTGCCCTTGAAAAAATGGTTAAAAGCAACCCACAAGCCAAACAAATGCTTGACGACTTAATGAGGGGCGGTAAAAATGGATGACCTGACAGGGAAGATTAACGAGCTTCTGTCAGACCCGGATAGCATGGAAAAAATAAAAAACCTTGCGGGAATGTTTGCCGGCTCGTCCGGCGGCGATACGGGCGGAGAAAATTCACAGAGTAATGATGAAAAAGGCAAGAAAAACAGCGCTGATGAACTGCCGTTCGACCCGGAGATGCTTTTAAAAATTAAAAGCGCGCTCGACATAATGAAAAAAGACGACCCGCGTATTGACTTTCTGCTCGCGCTCAAACCAAATCTGAGCGATCCGAGGAGCAAAAAAGTCGACGAGGCCATCCATATTTTAAGGCTGTTAAGTATGGCACCCATGCTTCGGGAGCAGGGTTTGTTTAATTTTTAGACAGCGTGCAAAAACCACAGTATGCGGGGAAGTAAACTGAAAAAAATCTGTCCGAAAGAAAGCGGCTTGCCGCACACTTCGGGGGCTTTTGAAAGGAATGATACGTGGTGGCAAACAGAAACACAGAATCGGAAGACGATTTTATCAGAATGCAGCAGGAGGCAATAAGGCGCGTGCGCGAAATGCAAAGCCGCGCCCGCGCCACTCTTGAAAATGCAGGAATGCATATCGAAAACGATAATGATTATCCTGACGCCGCGGCGCATTCCGCGCCGGCGGCTTCCGCCGGCGCGTCCGCACCCGGTTGGTCAGCGGACGACAATCATGCCACTGCAAAAAATCCGGTTCATAATGAGGCCCACGTTTCCACACAGCATCAAACCCAGCCGAACCAACAACCTCGTGAGCGGGAAATACCGCATATACCGAATATTCCGCATGAGCCGCATCGCAGTGAACAACCCGGAGGATTAAATCTGCAAGGGCTGAATATTTCGCTTGACACCGATCAGCTTATGCTCATGGCGACGATTTATCTGTTAATAAAGGACGGCGCCGACAAGTGGCTGATTCTCTCACTTGCCTACATACTGCTTGCTTGAGCGGGTTATGTATTTTCCTCTGCCGGTGTGTTGAGAAACTTAATCAGGTCGGCGGCCTTTTGTGAAATGCCTTTAAATTCTTTTTGCGGCGCGCCGATAAGGTTGCCTTGAACAGCGTCAACCCCAAGATGAAAAAGCGCCGAAAGCTCGCCCGGTGTTTCCACGCCGACGGCGATAATCTTTGCTTTAATCATTTTTGCAATTGCGATGACAGAGTTTAACTCGACATTTTTATCAACATCCGCGCTCTGGTCAATGTCGTGAACAAACCTGCCGTCAATCTTGATATAATCGGGGCTGAGACTTGACATGGTGTTTATGTTTGATATACTGCAATTTATGTCGTCACATGCAACAGAGAAGCCGGATGATTTATAATCGTTTATCACGTTCTGGAACTTTTCAAAAGAGCATACCGCGTTGCGTTCGGACACCTCAACAACTACATGGCGCGGTGAAATTCCAAACTCATCACAGCGGCGCACAATATTTTCGGAATGGCTGTCGTCATAGAGCGCCACAGGATCAATGTTGATGAAAAGGAGCTTGCGCAGCCCGCGTTTCGAGGCGTTAATAAGCGCCATTTTTCTTAAAAGATGGTCAAGCTCTCCCATTCTGCTGCGGCTTTTTGCTTCCGCAATCAATGCGTTTGGCATATAAAGATCCGTTCCGCGAGGACCGCGGCTTAACGCCTCATAGCCAATTATGTTCCCGTCTGAAAGGTTGGCAACCGGCTGAAAAAATGTGTCTACAAATGCATTCTTCATAATATCGTCGAAATTCGTATTGCCTCTCATATTGCCTCATTCCTGTCTTTATATAAATTTGTTTAAAAAAACCAAAGAAAACAAATCCGCAGTTGCAAAACATGCTGCGGGCTATATAATTAATGTATAAATAGCTAGGGCACTTTTTTTGATATTACTCCCCGCAGGAGACTGGGAGAAACATCATTTATAATCTTTTACCTAAGTATATTAATAAATAAAGAAAATTATCGATTGGTTTTATAGAGGAGTTAAAAAAATTAATGAAGACTGTAATCGCCGCGCTGAACTCAAAATATGTACACCTGTCGCTTGCACCGTGGTATTTAAAATCAGCCAGCAATGATATATGTGAGATCAAAATATTGGAGCTGACAATAAACCAAAACAAGGCGGAAATAATGCGCCGGATCTATAGTGAAAAGCCGGACATATTAGCCTTTTCTTGTTATATATTTAATATAATCCATATTGAAGCAATTGTAAAGGATATCAAACAAATTCTGCCAAAATTAAAAATAATTTTGGGAGGACCGGAAGTATCTTATGACGCTGTTGAGATTCTCCAAAGTAATGCAAATGTGGATTATCTAGTTTGCGCAGAAGGGGAAATGCGGTTAAAATGGCTTTTGGCGTGTATAAAAGCAGGCGAAAAGCCAAAAGAGATAGACGGCATAGCATACCGTGACGGTGAAAAAATTAAATTTACACCACCTGTCAGCACGATAAAAGATCTCGACGAGCTGCCTTCACCATACACTGACGAAATGCTTGAAGCGGCGAAAGGAAAGATCGCGTATTTTGAGTCTTCCCGCGGCTGTCCGTTTAACTGCGCCTACTGCCTTTCACCGCAGGCAGGGGGAGTGCGCAGCTTTTCTTTTGAGCGTGTTAAGACTGACCTTTTGCGCCTTATGCGCTCGGACGCGCGGCAAATTAAGTTTGTCGACCGCACATTCAACTGCACCCCTGCGCGCGCGAAAGAAATTGTCAATTTCATTTTAAAAGAAGCGGCGGGCGATAAAAAAACGGCGGAGAAAAACTATCATTTTGAAGCGGCCGCCGATCTTTTTGACGATGAGCTTATCACCCTTTTATCCGGCGCGCCCGGCGGCCTTTTTCAGCTTGAAATAGGCATTCAGAGCTTCAACGAAAAAACGCTTGCGGTGTCACTGCGCAAAACCGACCTCACGCTTTGCGAGCGCAATATAAAAAAGCTGTTGGCAGCCGGCAGCATGCACATTCACCTTGACCTTATCGCCGGTCTTCCCTATGAGGATTTTTCGAGCTTTGCACAAAGCTTTAACCGCATTTTCGCCCTGCGACCACACTGCATACAGCTCGGCTTTTTAAAGCTGCTGCGCGGCTCGGCCTTGCACGGTGACGCGGAAAAATATAATTATAAATATTCAATGTTGCCGCCATATGAGGTGTTTGAAACGCCGTGGCTGAGCTATGACGAGCTGTTAAAATTAAAGGATATGGAAACGGTTGTCGATGCGCTCTACAACAGCGGAAGGTTTATAGAATCATTAAAATATATGGTTGCTAAATTCAATTCATCTTTCGATTTCTTTTTTGAGTTTTCGCAACAGCTCAAAAGCTATTATCCCGAAGGGTATGGAATACCTTCAAGGGAGCTATACAATATCATATTAAAATTCGCGCGGGAAAAGCTTGGCGCGCGGGAATATACAGTGTTCAGCGAGCTTTTGAAGTTTGACTTTTTTTCAAGCGACAACTCATGCAACCCTCCGACTGAGTTTGTGCGCTATGAAATTCCCGGCGTGCACACCCTTTATGACGCCGACCGCGCTTCACGCAACCGTGTTCATTACGAACGCTTCGCCATTGATCCATTTGGTTCAACTGATAGCGATGAGGATTCTCCTGTTGACCTGAAATTCGATTACAGTAAAAAGAACCCTGTTACGGGGCTGTATACGGCGGAAAAAATATAAACAAAGGGCTGCTTTAATCTTCACGATGCTGAGCGCTTTCGTGATTTATACTAATCTTCTTCTGAGATAGTGACAAAAAAATCTTCACAAAAACCATACATCAAAGTTTTTGTGAAGATTTTTTTGACTGTCTCTATCGAAAATAAGTATTAAAGCAGCTTTATTTTTATCTCCGTCACATTTTGAACAGCAGGATTGTTATATTAGTAGACGCGTCTGAAAGAGGGAATCACCAAAATGGATAAAAGCGGGGCTTTAAGCATGGATACCGGAATTTTAGATAACAGCGGCAAAACATTGCGGGAACGTGAAAGACTTGCCGCTGTGTATGAGAGCCTTAAAAAGCCGGTTTTTATGCTTGCACTATCAATTCTTCGCGACCATGCCCTCGCAGAGGATATCATGCAGCAAACTTTTGTTAATGTAATGGAACATGCGAATTCATTTCACAAAGGGACTAATGAAAAAGCATGGGTGATGTCGATTACGCACAATCTTGCTATAAATCTGCTCAAAAAACGCGGACACGAAGAACCGGGGCTTGACCAATTTTTTGAGAACGAGCGCGGTATGGAAACCGACATGACAGGCTCGGCGGACTTTACAAGGGCTTTGTCCGAGCTTGATGAAGCGGAGCGCGCTATCGTGACGCTCAAGGCGGTTTGCGGATTTCACCACGCGCAGATTGCAAAAGCCGTAGGTGTTTCCGTGACGGATTCACGTGCCAAATATTCTCGCGCGCTCAAAAAGCTGAAAAAATATTATCTTGAAAACAGCGGTGTGAAGGGATGATTTTTATGTTTGACAATTATAAAGCAATAAAGCGTTTTAAAGTTGACGCGGCAAAGGTAAAGTTTAGCGAGGTTGCCTCAAATAGCGAAACAACCGGAGGCAAAAAGAAAAATGTCCGTCCTGTTGTTCGCATCGCGGTGTGCACGGCAGTCGCTGCCGCTGTGGTGATTACGGGAACCATAACCATACCAAAACTCTCGCAGTCATCAAAAGTCAGTGATTCTTTTAATATTGTCGCCTGCGCGGCAGACCTGCCGACAGCGAATTTCGATTCAACGAATGACACTAGGGCAACGCTTGAAAATTCAATACAGTTATCGCCGGTTATAGACAGCTTCAAGGTTACCGGCAGCAATATCAAAGGTGTAACCTATAAATGCAATACTTCCGCTCCTTCTTTTCCGCATATAATAACGAACTTAGGCAAATTAATGGCTGAATTTAAACCATATTGCACAATCACGATTCCGGCATCTGATTTTCGATCGAGTGATCTCAAGAATGAATTCAAAAAAATATTAGCAAGCGGCACGCTGGACGAATACAAAAATAAGTATTTCGGCGGAAAAGATATTGATGAATCCACTTATGCATATAATTTTGTATATGATAATGATTCAGTAGTAGTTGTTGTGTATAAAATTTCTGATCTAAATAGTAAAGGCGCTGAATGTTTCTGTGCTAATTATTATACAGTAAAAGGCGATAAGCAGGATACTGTTGATATTGTTTTACAGGACAGCAACCAAAAAAATACCATTAAAAGCGTTGATGTAACGGCAACCTTTAATGACGGTACTACTGAGACCAAAACCTTCAATGTCGCATACAATTCAATCGGTCTTCCCTATCTTAAACTTAATTAATAATAGATAACTCCTCAATCAAAAAAATCCGCTGCCATAACCGGCAGCGGATTTTTTTGTGCCTTTATGTAACGCTTCAGCTCCGCCGCGCGTTATATGAATAGATGTGCGAAACAAATGAAAACTTTCGTATATCGTGCTAAACTTAAAGCATAGCCGGCATGCTTTAAAAGGGATGGTGACAGAGTTATTGGATATATCTGAAGCGCTCGACAATGACAAGCTTAAAAAAGCCTGTGAGGTTTCTGTTGCAAAGGTCGCACATGGCGACATTTCAGCTTTGTCGCAGCTTTACAGCTGCCTCAAAAGGCCAGTATTTTTACTTGCGTATTCGGTAGTGAGCGACTATTCCCTTGCCGAAGACGTGACACAGGAAACATTTCTGCGCATCAGCGAAAAAGCGTCGACTTACCGCCCCGGCACAAACCCCAAGGCGTGGATCTTTACCATTGCCCGAAATCTTGCGCTCACCGCGTTAAGAGGCCGAAAATGCGAGCAACTGTCGGAGGAGCAACCTCTGCAGACGGGTGAGAGCATAGAGGATATTGCCGTAACCGACGCCGATTTTTCACGCGCTATCGCTGTTCTCGACAGTGACGAGCGAAATATCGTGATTCTCAAAATAGTGGCTTCCATGAAGCACAAAGAAATCGCGCAGATAATGGGCATTTCAACAGGTGACGCCCGCGTAAGGTATTTCAGGGCGCTGAAAAAGTTCAAAAGCTATTACGAGGGCAGGAACGGTAAATAAGCCGCTTATTCTCTGTTATAAATTTGAAAGGGTGAAATTTATGTTTAGATACAATAAAGCCGTCAAGGCATTTAAAAATGATTGCGACAGTTTTAAAACACCGTATGATGTTCACAACAAGGTTGTCAACGATACCGAACCTTCAGGCAAGCACAACGCAAAAAGGGTAATAAGGATTGCTGCCTGTACAGCAGTCGCGGCTGCTCTGGTGATTACCGGAACGCTGAGTTTCCCGATGCTTTCGCAATCTCCGAAAAACGACAACTCATTTGGGATTGTCGCAAACGCGGAGGATGCGCCCAAAGGTAAGGTTATGACCGAAAATGAAAGGGTTAAGCTTTCACCTGATAAGGTGAAACCAGCGGAGAAATCATCAAATGAAAATATAGAGATTGCCTATAAAATTACAGACTGTTTTAAAGTTGAGGGTAATAATATTCAGTCGATTACCTATGCCGCTAATCATGATCAGCTTGAACTCATGGATACAAATTGGAAACCTGTAACTCCGTATTGCAAGTTTGATATTCCAATGTCAATGTTTCATTCAAGCGATATGTATGGAGAATTTATGCAGATGTGGGCAAAAGGGGATTTCGACCAATATAAGAAAAAATATTTTGCTGATACTGAGCTGGACAGTCCAATTTACAACGTTGGTTTCGGGTCTGTTGACCGAAAAAACAATAAAGTTGCAGTAATGATATTTACAGTGGGCAGTATAATGGCAAGCGGCGATCCAATAGTTCAATATGGAAATACAATTACAGTGGCTGGTGATAAACAGAATTTTGTAGTTGTTGTAGTACAAGATGGTTATAAAGTATACTCAGATACAAACATTGATGTTACGGTAACCTTTAACGATGGTAGCAAGCAGACAAAGACAGTTGGCATCGTTTACGATTCATTAGGCATTCCATTTCTTACACTTAAATAAAGAATCTTTTAGACAAATAACAAAAGACCGCCCGCGCATTTAAATTATGCACGGACGGCCTTTTCAGTTTTTTTACGTTATAATCCTTTAAAAAACACTCTCAGTTCTTCTTTAAGATCAGCGTCAAGGTTGTGCCAGCGCACACCACGGATTGCACCCTCAATGGCGCACAGCTTGCTTAAACATGCGGTGTTGTCGCGCATTCGTATACGCAAAAATGCCTCTTTGCTGCCAAGCGCCCGAAGCTCGGCGGGTGTGTTAATACCCGCGTCGGCAAGCACGGCGGAGAGCACTTTCGAAATGTTCGGCAGGTCGGTCAGCTTTTCCTCTGTTTTCAATTCGGTCTTAGCCATTACAATTCCTCCCGCGTTATTTATCTGTGTTATTTTCGTTCAGAATATTCAAAGCCTCGCGTATCGTGTCAACAGGCGACTGACCGGGCGCGAGCTTTACGGAAATGTACGGTTTTTGCCCGGCACTGACCATAACACGGCGGCGCAGCTTGGCGACAAGCCCCGAAACCGCCTTGAAATCGATATTGTCGGAGAAAAGCATAATCATTTCGCCGCGCTGGGATATTTCCTTAATGCCGAGCCTTGCCGCGGTGTTGCGCACAAGCGCAACGTCCACAAGCGATTTCACAGCCTGCGGCGGGTCTCCAAAGCGGTCGATAAGCTCGTCGAGCACGTCGGAAACATCGTCGTCGTTGCGGATATCCGCAATGCGGCGGTAAATTTCAAGCCGCTGATTAGAGCTCTCTATATAATCCTCGGGGATGTGAGCGGAAATCTGAATATCTACCATGCATTCGTAATCAACCGGCGCCTGTTCGCCCTTTTCTTCCAGCACAGCGTCGTTAAGCAGCTTGAGATACATGTCGTAGCCGACGGCCTCCATGTGACCGTGCTGCTGCGAGCCGAGAATGTTCCCGGCGCCGCGGATTTCAAGGTCGCGCATCGCGATCTGAAAGCCGGAGCCGAACTCGGTAAATTCCCGAATGGCGGAAAGCCGTTTTGTCGCAATGTCGGCAAGCACCTTGCCGCGCTTGAAGGTGAAATAGGCAAATGCGCGGCGGGAGGAACGCCCGACGCGCCCGCGAATTTGATGGAGCTGCGACAACCCCATGCGGTCCGCGTCCTCAATAATAAGCGTGTTGCAGTTGGGAACGTCAACCCCCGTCTCAATTATGGTGGTGCAGACAAGAACATCAATGTCATGATTGAGCAGCTTTTCCCACACGCGCGAAAGCTCGTCCTCGTCCATTTTCCCGTGACCGATGCCGATGCGCGCGTCGGGGACAAGCGAGGCGATTTTTGACGCCGTGCTCTCGATGGATTCAACCCGGTTGTGCAGGTAATATACCTGACCGCCGCGCCGCATTTCCTTGCGGATCGCGTCCGCGATAACGCCCCAGTCATGCTCAAGCACATAGGTCTGAACAGGGTGCCTGTCCTGCGGCGCTTCCTCAATCAGCGACATGTCGCGTATGCCGGAAAGCGCCATGTTGAGCGTGCGGGGAATAGGCGTAGCCGACAGCGTAAGCACATCGACCGCCTTAAATCTTTCCTTCAGTTTTTCCTTGTGGGCAACGCCGAAGCGCTGCTCCTCATCGATAATGAGAAGACCGAGGTCGCGGAACTTTACGTCTTTCTGCACGAGCCGGTGGGTGCCGACAATTATGTCGATCTCGCCGCGAGCGAGCTTGTTTATAATCTCGTGCTGCTCTTTTGCGGTGCGAAAGCGTGAAAGCAGTTCAATGCGGACAGGAAACCCTTCCACACGGCGGTTAATGGTCTGGAAATGCTGCCACGCGAGAATCGTTGTTGGCACAAGCATGGCGCACTGTTTGCCGTTCATCACGCATTTAAAGGCGGCGCGCAGCGCGACCTCCGTCTTGCCGAAGCCGACGTCGCCGCACAAAAGCCGTTCCATTGGAACCAGCTTTTCCATATCTACTTTAATCTCGCTTACGCAGCGAAGCTGGTCGTCAGTCTCGTCGTATTCAAAGCGCTCCTCAAACTCGTGCTGCCATTCGCTGTCCGGCTCAAAGGCGACGCCCTTGACCTTTTGGCGCTCGGCATAGAGCGCGATAAGTTCCTTTGCCATATCCTTGACGGCGGCGCGTGTGCGCGACTTTGCCTTTTGCCACTCCGCTCCGCCCATTTTGCTCAGGCGAACAGAGCTGTCTTCACGCGCACCGATATATTTTGAAACAAGGTCAAGCTGCGTAACAGGCACATAGAGCGTGTCCGTTCCCGCGTAGCGGATCTTGATGTAATCCTTAACAACGCCCTGAACATCGAGCTTGTGAATACCCTCGTAGACGCCGATGCCGTGAGCGGAGTGAACAACATAATCGCCGGGTGTAAGCTCCGCAAGGCTGCGGATGCGCTCACCCTTTTTAAACCGGTGCCCTTTGCGCTTTTCGGTGTTAAGGTGCCCGTGTGTGATAATAGAAAATGAAATTGACGGATATTCCATACCGGCCGACAGGGTTCCCGGCAAAACAAGCACACTTTTCGGAGGGGGAGGTTTAATTTTGCCCGAAGAGTTGACCTCTGCGCCAAAGGCTGTTATGTCTTCGCCGATAAGGTCATGTATGAGCGCGTCACAGGAGCGTTTTGTTCCCGCGAAAATGACGGCGCTGCCACCCTTGTCAAGAGAAGCCTTGAGATCCTCGACAAGCAGGCTGATGCCGCCGCCCCATACGGAAAGCTGTTTCGTGGTGAAATGAATCACATCGCGCACATCTGTTTCATAGGTTGAGCGTACAAAGGTTTCGAGCAGGATGGAGGCGCGTTTTTCAAATTCATAAAACAGCTCGTCAGACTCAAGATAAAACCGGTCAAGCCCCTTACAGAGCACACCGTCCTCTAAAAGCGACTTCATATCCTCGCCAAACTGCCAAAGTGTGTTTTTCGCGCGTTCCTTAACGCGTGCGGGGTCGCTGACAAATAACAGCGCACCCGGCGCGTAGTCAAGCAGTGATACAGGTTTGCCGCCATAGCAAACAGGCAGATATCTGTCGTTTGAAGCGAGCGGCGCTCCGCCGTTCAGTCTGTCGATATCCCGCCACAGTGACGCCATTGCCTTTGCGGCGGCTTTGGTTTTAAGGCTGTCACGTATCTTTTCGATTTTCTCCGCAAGTTCGCCTGTCGAGTCAAAAAGAACCTCCGTCGCGGGTGTTATCAAAACAGAATCGCTTTCGCCGGTTCTGCGCTGTGATTCGATATCAAAAAAGCTGATGGTGTCGACCTCGTCGCCCCAGAACTCAACACGAACAGGGCTTTCGGTGTGCGGAGGGTAAAAGTCAATAATGCCGCCGCGAACCGCAAACTGTCCCATGCCGTCAACCTGTTCCGCGCGGGCGTAGCCCGCCGCGTCAAGCGCTTTGACAACAAGAGCGGGCGCCATTTCGCCGCCCTGTTTCACTTCAACCGTCCTACTGCGGTATTCCGCCATGGGCAGGGTCAGCTGCATGACAGCGTCCGCGCAGGCAACGACGGCGTTAAAATCGCCTTGTGCCATTTTCCCAAGTACGCGCAGACGGTCATGTTCAAACTCATGCGAAACGCTTTCAACCTGCCGTAATGTAAAATCGCGCGACGGATAAAAATATACGCCGCCGCCAAAAAACGTGTTGAGGTCTGTGACAAGCTTCATTGCTTCTTGTTCATCCGGCGCGATAATAACGGCTTTCTTTTCTTTTTGTGTCGCGAGGGCAAAGGCAATATGCGCTTTATGAACGCCGGAAAGACCGGTCACCGCAAGATGGCGCGACAAATCGACCGCACTCACAAGAGAGCGGTATTCCGGCAGCTTATTTAATACATCCGCTAAAAATAACAAACAATTCCTCCCCCACACCTGCGGTGAGCAATTCGCGCCTGTGGCGGGCAATCCGCGCAAGGACTTATCAATAATAAAACTTCATGCCGCGCACCTGCGGCGAGCAAATTGCGTTAGAGCTTATCAAGAATAGAATTTTATGCCGCAATTCTTCCTGCCGCGGCACAGAGGGTCTTATTCGTTAATTTGATTGCGTGAATTGCCCCCCCTGCAAGGGGTTAGTTGAAGTCATTCATGGCTTTTGCCATACCTTGGGTTATGATGGCTTCGGCGGCAAGGCAGGCTCGCGGAAGCGCGTCGGTTATCAGGGCGGCGTCCTCTTTTGAAGGATGCCCGAGCACCCACGCGGCAAGATCGTAATCAGGGCGCGGCTTTGCGCCGACACCGATTTTAACGCGGGGGAAAACATCGGTGCCGGTGAGGTAGATTATGCTTTTTATGCCGTTGTGCCCGCCGTCGGTGCCCTTTGGCCGAACGCGCAGCTTTCCGGGGTCAAGCGAAATATCGTCATAAAGAATGATCACGTGATCCA
>DBTI01000176.1 GCA_002306975.1 Ruminococcaceae bacterium UBA1320 | reverse complement strand
CAGAGCCGAACAGTGACGGTATCACCGACCGCCGCCAGTGCTTACCACATTGCCCGTGTTGCCCACGTAGCCGATTACCTGCCCGCGTGAGACCGTAGCGCCCACCGAGGTGTTAAGGCCGCTGCAATGACCGTAGAGTGTGCTGTACCCGCCGCCATGGTCAATGACGACATAGTTGCCATAGATACCGGAGCTGTCCCAGCCGGCTATAATCACCTTGCCGCTGTTTGACGCAAGAATCGGATGACCCGAGATGCCGCCGGCGGCGATATCGATACCGGTGTGTGGCGTGGAGTGCCCGGAGCGGGGACCGAAGGGACTTGAGATATACTGACCGGGGCAATTTTGAATAGGCCACAGCCATGTTCCGCCGACATAAACGGTGGAACCGCCGTTTGCCTCAGCCTCTTTCTGCTTTTCCCTGATAATTTCCTCTATCTTGGCGTTTGCTTCATCTTCTTCTTTGTCAATCTCGTCCTGCTGCTTTTTAAGTTCGGAGTTTTTGTCCGAAAGCTGATTGTAAAGCGAATTGCTTTCATTAAATTGCGAGTCATAGTCGCTTTGCTTGGCGCTCAACTGTGTCTGAGTTGCCACAAGCTTGTCTTTTTCGCTGACCACTGCTTTTTTATCGCTTTCAAGTGCCGACTTGTCCGATTTCAGTTGCGTAATAAGGTCAGTGTCATGTTGTTGAATCATTTTGATCGTATCATAGCTCGTCAAAAATTCCATAATGCTTTTTGACGACAGCAAAACCTGAAGTTCCGAAACAGGGCCGGCCTCATACATCGCACATACGCGCTCTTTGTAAAGCTCATTGTTCTGGTCTATGCGCTTCTGGGTTGCGGCTATGTCCTGATTGGACTTACTTATTTTCGTATTACAGTCATATATTTTGCCGCTCAGAATATCCATCTGCGACTTTAGTGTCTTCATGTTGGAGGAAATATTCTGGATTGTTTCTTTTACAGCAGCCTGATCAGACTTATTCGCACTGATCTTGCCCTTAAGTTCCTTTTGCTTCTTCTCAAGAGCTTGTTGCTGCTGCTGCAGCTGGGCGTACTGGGAATCAAGGCTTCCTGTGGTTTGCGCGCTTGACGATATTATCGGCGCCAACACGCCTAAAATCATAAGAACCACAATAATCACAGCAGTAATCATTACAATTCTTTTTTTAGTTTTAGTGCTCAACATACCGCCTCCTAAACCTTAAGATATTTTCTTACCGACACGGCGCTGCCAAGAGTGCCGACAATTATGCCTCCGAACAGGAACCCGGGGAGAATAATCCAAAGAAAACCGCCATAATTGATCGGCTCTACAATATTGAGCATTTTAATAACGCCCACAATAAGCTGAGTGTAGACATAATATTGTGCGACAAGCGCGATCAGACCGGAAACAAGCCCGATCATTAAGCCCTCAATGATGAAAGGCCATCTTATAAACCAGTCGGTCGCGCCGACAAATTTCATAATGTTTATTTCACGCTTGCGGCTGAACATGGCAAGCTTTATCGTATTTGAAATAATAAACAGAGAAATTACTGCCAGTATAACAAAAAGCCAAAAACCGGCAAGACTTACGACGTTTTGAATGTTGTTTAATATACTGGCGAGACCTTGATCCTGTCTTACATATTTTACGCCGTCGATTTTTCCTAGAGCGTCAACAGTTTGCGAATATGTAGAAAGATCTTGAATTTTCACCTGATAAGCGCTGTCAAAGGCGCTGCTGTCAATGCCCGTCATAAGAATGCTTTGTTCCCCGAGCGTTTTCTTAGCCTCGGAAAAAATTTGATCCTTAGAGAGAAACTCGCAGTCTTTTATGTTAGGCATTGATTTTATAGTATTTCCGACTCTGGCTACGTCGGCATCTTTTGTACTTTTATCAAGATAAACCATAATCTGGTTTTTGGATTCAAGCTGTGTCAGAAAACTGCCGATGTTCACTGAGGCCAAAAGCGTTGTACCAAGCATAATCAGGCAGACGCAGAGAACGATAACAGAAGCGAACGACATCATTCGGTTAACCCAAATGCTGCGCATCCCCTCTTTTATAAAATATCTTATTTTTTCAATCATTGGTTACTCCCCGGTATATCCTGCGCTACATTGCCGCTTTCAATAGTGATAACGCGGTGATAATCATATCGTTCAACAAGAGTAGCGTCGTGGGTCACCATAACAATGGTTGTGCCGCGGCGGTTAATCTCATCTAAAAGCTCCATAATTTCAATTGACATTTCTGGGTCGACGTTTCCGGTCGGTTCATCTGCGATGATAAGCGAAGGATTGTTAACAAGCGCGCGCGCAAGCGACACGCGCTGCTGTTCGCCGCCCGATAGCTCACTTGGACGGCAGCGCGCTTTTCGCGCAAGACCGACAAGCCCGAGTATGTATGGCACACGTCGTCTTATTTCAGACGAACGGGCACCGATAACCCGCATTGCAAACGCCACGTTGTCATAAACGGTCATGTTGGGGATTAGCCGGAAATCCTGAAAAACAACACCCATGGTACGCCTTAAAATCGGGACATCATTATGCTTCATTTCGGACATCTTAAAGCCGTTGACAATAACTTCACCGGCGGAGACTGTTTCCTCATGCATAAGCAGTTTTATAAGTGTGCTTTTTCCGGCGCCCGAAGCACCGCGAACAAAAACAAAATCACCGTCATTTATAGTAAGATTGAGATTTTTCAGCGCATTTGTACCGTTTTCATAGATTTTATAAACATCTATGAATTGAATCACTTCTACACCACCTTTAGACTTTTTGTCTAATTAAAGTCTGTCGGGATTAGAAACAAGGTATTTTTTAACCATCAAAGCAACCTTGAAAACTATCGCGTGGTCAAATTGTCTCAAATCGAGCCCCGTCAGCTTTTTAATCTTTTCAAGCCGATAGACGAGGGTGTTGCGATGTACAAACAATTTACGCGATGTTTCTGAAACGTTGAGGTTGTTCTCAAAGAAACGCTGTATGGTAAAGAGCGTTTCCTGGTCAAGAGACTCGATCGAACCTTTTTTGAAAACTTCTTTTAAGAACATCTCGCAAAGCGTTGTGGGAAGTTGATAAACAAGCCTTGCGATACCGAGATTATCATAGCAGACAATGCTTTTCTCTGTGTCGAAAACCTTGCCGACTTCAAGGGCAACCTGAGCTTCTTTGAAGGATTTAGCAAGATCCTTGACGCCGACGACAATTGTACCTATGCCGACAAGAGCATGGGTATAAAATTCGCTGCTGAGTGTGTCAACAATGGACAGCGCAAGCTTTTCAAGATCAGACGTTTCAATGCTCGCCTTAACCTCTTTAACAAGCGCGATGTCACTTTCACCGACATTAATGACAAAATCCTTTTGCCTGTCGGGGAAAAGGTTTTGAATAACATCATAAACCGAGACGTCGTTTTTATCTGTGACACGGATGAGCAGCACGGCACGCACAACATCAGAGCTGAGGTGCAGTTCGCGGGCTTTAAGATAAATATCGCCGGGCAGAATATTGTCAAGAATAACATTCTTTATAAAGTTGCCGCGGTCATATCTCTCGTCATAATATTGTTTAATGCTTGAAAGCGAAATCGATATGATTCCCGCGTATTTTGTAGCCATTTGGTCGCTGCCTTCGACGAAAACAGCATAGTCAGGCCTTGGCTTTGAACCGAAAGGCTTATATGTCCATCCCCCGCGAAGGAGAAGGGGCACTCCGGTAAGTTCGCTCATAACACCTTCGTGAATTTCGCCGATGCGCCCAAGCTCGCTACACGCAATGACTGCGCCGTTTTCATCGACAACGCCAACGACCCTGTCGAGTGTTTCTTTCATTTGCTGAATAACGCCCTGAAAAAGCCTGTTTGACATTTTATGCCCCATTTCTCCGCAGAAACGAAAATTTAATTTATACCTATTGTTAACGGTTTAACACCGCAAAGCCATTTTCTGCGGAAAAACAACTTTGCGCAAAAATACTGTAAAAAGCTTTTCCAGCGGAGCATTTTTGCCCGCTGCTATATATAACATGGATAATGAAAACTCATAAATGGCTGATTTTTGCAGTTCGCAACTTGTAAATATAACAGTACAATTATATTTTACTACAAAACGAATATTTTTCAACAGTAAAATTAGTGTTTTTCTTTAATATATACTATCTTGTGACGAAAAAATGTTCCATATCTCGTCAAAAATTCTATTTTGCCTAAGTTTACTCAGTTTAAAGCATCCGACATATGGAGAAAATGGGATTTGTATCAATTATAAGATCAGAACCAAACAGTTTTATTATCTCCCCGGAGGAGATAATAACCCGTAGCACTCACGACGCGCAATTGTTTTTATATAAAAAATCGTATAAAAAAGCCCGACCTTTCGGTCGGGCTTTAAGCGACAATAATTAGTTGAGGATAACCGCTTCAGTTTCTTTATCAAAAAGATGAATCTTGTTGATATCGAAAGCAACCTTAACCACATCACCCTGCTTTGCATTTGTGCGGGGATCAACACGGGCAGTGACCTGTGTGCCCTCAAGGTCAAGGTAGAGATAAGTCTCAGCGCCCATAAGCTCTGTGACTTCAACGCCAACTTCAACAATACCGTCTTTTGCAAGAGAAAGGAACATCTCGTCATCATGGATGTGCTCAGGACGGATACCAAGGATAACTTCCTTATCAATAAATGCCTTTACGCTGTCGTCTTTAACTTTGCCTTCAGGGAGCTTGATGCTGTATTTTGCAGAGCCGTTTGAAATGCCGAACTCTACGCAAAGAACACCGCTGCGGCTGACAAGCTTTGCATCGATGAAGTTCATTTGAGGTGAACCCATGAACCCTGCGACAAACGCGTTGCATGGTTTTTCATAGAGATTTTGAGGTGTATCAACCTGCTGAATAAGTCCGTCTTTCATAACGACTATGCGGTCGCCCATCGTCATAGCTTCGGTCTGGTCATGGGTAACATAGATGAAAGTAGTGCCGAGATTGTTATGCAATTTTGAAAGCTCGGTTCTCATCTGTGCACGAAGCTTAGCATCGAGGTTTGAAAGAGGTTCGTCAAGAAGGAATACTTTAGGCTCACGGACAATAGCACGGCCTAAAGCAACACGCTGTCTCTGACCACCGGAAAGTGCCTTCGGCTTACGGTCAAGGAGATGAGATATGTCAAGGATCTTTGCCGCTTCGTCAACGCGGCGTTTGATTTCGTCTTTCGGAGTCTTGCGAAGTTTGAGTCCGAAAGCCATGTTGTCATAAACGGTCATGTGAGGATACAGAGCGTAGTTCTGGAAAACCATTGCTATATCTCTGTCTTTAGGTGCGACCTCGTTAACCAGCCTGTCGCCGATGTAAAGTTCGCCCTCTGAAATTTCTTCAAGTCCGGCAATCATACGAAGTGTGGTTGATTTGCCGCAGCCTGAAGGGCCAACCAATACGATAAACTCTTTGTCTGTGATCTCAAGGTTGAAATCAGAAACAGCGGTTACACTGTCGCTGTATCTTTTATAGATGTGCTTTAGTGATAAACTTGCCATGGTGTGCTCCTCCTGTATGCTTTTTTTAATATAGTTTCTTTATATATATGATATCAGAAAGTTCATTTTAATTAAAGGATACGATTACCCAAAGATTATTTTACAGCTTTATTTAAAATGTATAACAATAAGAAAATTTACATAAATAAAATGCGTGTAAACTGTTGCATTTGTTCATTATCATTATTTGTAATATGCTTGATAAAAAATGTAGTAAAAATACTAAATACCATAACAACCTAATTTTACCTGTTGACTTCAACATTACCTGAAGTTATTAAATCAACTTCTTCCGGCATAAGCTCACGAGCCTCACCGGGCAAGAGAGAGCCGTCAAGGCGCAGCCCGCCCATTGCGGTTCGCTTAAGGTAGAGCACCTCGTGACCGAGTGCTTTGAACATCCTTTTTATCTGATGAAATTTGCCCTCATGTATCGTAATCAGAACGCGCGCTCCGCCGTTTGACCAGTCACATTCCAAAAGCCTCAGTTTGGCAGGCAGGCATTTGAAGTCGCCGTCAATCACCAGCCCGTTTTCGAACCGGTAAATTTCCTCTTCTGAAACAGGGCTGTCTATTACCGCAGTATATTCCTTTTCCACATGCTTTTTGGGGGACAGGATGTTATGGGCAAAGACTCCGTCGTCGGTGATTAACATAAAACCTTCTGTGTCGCGGTCAAGCCTGCCCGCCGGGAAAAGTCCGGGGCGGCGAAGACTTTGCGGCAAAAGGTCAATTACCGTTTCGGTGCGCGGATCGTCCGACGCGGAAATCGCGCCGGAAGGCTTGTTCATCATTATATAAACATGCTCTTTATATTTCAGCGGGCTGCCGTTAACGCAGACCTCATCTTTTTCGGTGTTGATTTTCATTGCCGAACAGGAGGCAGTTTTGCCATTAACTTTTACTGAGCCGCCACTAAGTATTTCCTTTATTTCTTTTCGAGTGCCGATCCCTTGACCGGATAACATTCGGTCAAGCCTTAAAACAGGCATTCCATTCTCTCCCTATTGCAAATTCAAATAAAAAAGGGAAGGCAGGATGTTATCTCCCTCACCGAAGCGGATGGCCTCCGGCGGGAGATAACAAAACTAATCCGCTTTAATTTTGTAATTGCTTAATTCAAATTATAAGTTTTGTATGTTTCCGCGACGATGTCAGCCTGTGAAGGCTCTACGCCGGTTTTTACATTTTTGGTGCCAAGCCCCTGCATGAATCCGTTTATCGCAACGCTTGAAACATCGCCGCCGATTAATTTATCGTTATAAATCAGCAGGTTTGCCCGTACACCCTCTTTTTCGCCGGGGTAATTGGTAATGTTATAAGTCCAGCGCTTTGCGCGCACGCCGCGATATTGCGAAAGGTCGTAGCCTTGAGCTTTTTGAATGTTGTTATAGTTATTATAAACTGTATTGAACGTTTGTGGAATAGTTATTTCTGCAACTTCTATCGGTTCATTGCCAACCTGCCAGCCAAGGCCTTTGAGAAAAGCGACGCGCTTTTCGTTGGTTGACAAGTCGGCTGAGTTCGCCACGCCTGTTGAAGAAACACTCTGCGACGAGGCCGCCTGTGTTAACACATCGGTTGCGGTTCCCGCTATGCCGCCTTCCCAGAACGCCGCCGCCACCACAATTCCCAACGCCGCAAGTAGACCCGTTAATTTTAATGTTGACGCCTTTAACGACAATACAAACATTATACACCGCCCCCGCCAAGTTTATGACGATATCTATCATAAATGTATGCGGACAAAGGCAGTGGCAGAACGGATTGTTGTTTTGTTGCCGGCTTAAAAGAACATTCTTCAAATAGCAACTTTGTCACTCACGCCGTGGCGGGCAGTTCCTTTTTGTCCGTACAAAAAGGAACTAAAAAATCGCGGGGCTGCCGCCCTCGACCCGCGGTGAGGGCACCGACTCCGGTCACGAATAAGCACGTTACCGCTCTACTTACAGCCCTTTCGGCAAAATGGCTTTAAAACTCGCAGGAGTGCAGCGACAATGCTCTAAACAGTCAAAGCCATTTGAAAAAATCCTCCAAGCCCGTAAGCTTGAAGGATTTTAAAGTGTAATTGTCTGTCGGCCAAACTTACGGTTTTTTTGTAATTTGGCGCAGCCTTTGCATTCAAATGTTTTTAGATTTTTTGATTGTGGGCAGAACCACCCGCGTAAGGGAACTGAGGTTCTAACAGACGGAATTTAAAAGCTTCTCTGTCGATAGCTCCGACTGTTTTGTCACTGTCATACAGTTGAAGCAGAAATCCTGCCATTTGTTCGCTGGTATGATAGGTTCCAAATAATTTATCATAATCATACTCATTTACGCCGTTGGCTACTTTCCCAAATTCTGTTTCCGTTGCCGCAGGCGCTAAAACCTTTGCTTGTAATTCGGCATTTGCTTTCTGCAACTCTCTTGCCAAGCCTTCAGTAAATGTGCTAACGTAAAACTTTGCTGCACAATAAGTAACTGCTGTTGGAACGATTGTATAACCACCCGCAGATGAAATATTGATAAGTTGCGTTCCTCTAACATCCTGATAATCGTGAACATAAAGTGTTGAAAAGATTGTCAGGGCTTCAACGTTTAAGCGGAGCATGGCTTCAATCTTTTTTAAGTCTTGATGAGCTACGCTGTCGTAATTCCCAAATCCGGCGTTGTTAATCCATGTTTTAATCTCATATTCATTCAATTCCTGATACAACCTATGAACATTTTCGCTTACGGATAAATCAACAGTTTTGATTATCACCTTTAATGCAGGATTTTTGTCTGTTATTTCGCTTTTAAGCCGTTCAAGATTCTTTGTGCGTCGTGCAATGACAATTAAATTTTCGCCCCGTTTTGCAAACGCTTTTGCTGTTGCATATCCAATGCCAGAACTGGCCCCTGTGATTACCGTATACTTTTCCTGTAAATCTTGCATTTGAAAATCCTCCTTAAATTTGGTATACTCACACTATATAATCTAGAGCTAACTCGATGTCAAGGATTTAGGAGGTATATTTTATGAATTATTCGATTGGTGAGTTTTCAAAATTAACAAATATCAGTATATATACTTTGCGTTATTATGAGAAAGAGGTTTTGATTACTCCAGATCGTAAAGAAAATGGTAGACGCATGTACTCGGAAAACGATGTAAAATGGGTTGAATTTATCAAGCGCTTGAAGGATACCGGCATGCCTATCAAGGAAATCAAGAAATATGCTGCGTTGCGGGCTATGGGCAATTCTACACTCCGTGAACGTATGGCCATGTTAATAAAGCATAGATCAGACTTGAAAAAAAGAATTTTTCAGTCCCAAGAGCACTTACAAAAATTGGACAAGAAGATTGATTTTTATCAATCTGAAATAGAGCGCATATACCAGAAAGTTTAATCAAGGTTATACCTCACCGCCTTTCCCTCAATTGTACGAGCATTTTACCATAAATGTGCCGACTGAGTTGTGTTGTATTCGATGCATGTGAAACACATCGCTTACAACATACACCTTCTTTTGAATTCATGTTATAATAAATGATATAATATAAGAAAAAAACAGGGGGCAAAGAAATTGAGGATTGAGCGGGATATGCTCGGTGAAGTGGAGATTGACGACAGCTGCTATTACGGCGTGAATACACAAAGGGCGAGGCGCAATTTCCCGATTAGCGGAACGCCGATTCATCCGCAGCTTGTGCGTGCGCTTGCGGCCGTCAAAAAAGCCGCCGCTTCAACTAACCTTGATATCGGCCGCCTTGAACCTGAAATTGCACGTGCAATAATCGCCGCCTGTGACGAGATAGAGAGCGGAGAGCTTGACGGGCAGTTTGTCGTTGACTGCATGCAGGGCGGAGCCGGCACCTCCGCCAACATGAACGCAAACGAGGTGATTGCAAACCGCGCCATTGAAATTTTGGGCGGCAAAAAGGGCGATTACTCGATTGTTCACCCAATTGATCACGTTAATATGTCTCAGTCAACCAACGACGTTTTTCCAACTGCGGTGCGCATTGCGGCGATAAGGATGCTAAGACCGGTTACTGAACGTTTCGCAGAGTTACAAACGGCGCTTCAGGAAAAAGAGGAGCAGTTTTCGGCAATTTTAAAGGTTGGGCGCACCGAGCTTCAAGACGCGGTGCCGGTAACTTTGGGGCAGGAGTTTGGCGCATGGGCGCAGGCAATCTCGCGTGACCGCTGGCGGCTTTATAAGGTCGAGGAACGGCTGCGGCAGGTAGGTATCGGCGGCACGGCGGTGGGCACCGGTTTAAACGCGCCAAAGGCCTATGTTTTTGGGGTTATTGAAAAATTGCGCGCGCTCACCGGCATTGGTCTTGCACGCGCTGAATATATGATGGACCCGACGCAGAACTGCGACGTGTTTGTTGAGGTTTCGGGGCTTTTAAAGGCTGCGGCGGTTAATATCGCGAAGATATCGTCAGATTTGCGGCTTTTATCCTCAGGCCCGCGGGCAGGTTTTGGTGAGATACGGCTGCCTGCTGTGCAGTCCGGCTCATCAATTATGCCCGGCAAGGTCAACCCCGTTATTGCCGAAGCGGCAAATCAGGCGGCTTTTCAGATTATGGCGGACGATTTTGCCATAACACTGGCGGCGCAGGCGGGGCAATTAGAACTTAACGCCTTTTTGCCGTTGATCGCAAAAAATCTTTTTGAGATGCTTGACCTTTTTAACAACACGCTCACGGTTTTTACCGAAAAGTGCATAAAGGGCATAGAAGCAGACAGAGAAAAGTGCGAGAGCCTTTTGATGAACAGCCTTTCAACAGTGACGGCGCTGACGGGCTACATCGGGTACGACAGGGCGTCGCAGGTGGCTAAAGATTGTGTTTGCTATAATAAAACAGTGCGGCAGGTGCTCACCGAACAAAAAATTATGGACGATGAGCTGATAGACAGGCTGCTGCGCCCTGAAATAATGACAAGCCCCGGCATTCCGGGGCGGGAAAGAGGTTAAGCATTGGATACGACTCCATTGGCGAACCGAATCGCCATTTCAATATTCGGCAAACGCAACGCTGGAAAATCTTCGCTGATCAACGCGATAACCGGTCAGCCCGTCGCGGTAACATCCGATGTTGCGGGCACAACAACCGACCCGGTTCACAAAACGATGGAGCTTTTGCCGCTTGGGCCTGTCGTGTTTATCGACACGCCGGGGCTTGACGACGAGGGCGAGCTTGGGCGCATGAGAGTGGAAAAAGCCTATGAGGTGCTGCACCGCACCAATATGGCGATTGTCGTCGCGGCAGCAGAGGATGGCGTGACCGATTTTGAGCGCAGTTTTATCGAAGAAACGCGCGGCAGAAAGATTCCGCAACTTTTGGTGCTTAACAAATGTGATATAAAAGATGTGACGCAAAATGAAATTGAAGCGCTTAGTAAAAGTCTTGGCATACCTGTGGCAAAAGCCTGTGCACGCACAGGCGAGGGCATTGAAGAGCTGAAAGGGCTTATCGGAAAATACGCAAAATTTGACGATACCGAGCTTTCACTGGTGGGCGGGCTTGTAAGCCCGGGCGGCATGGCTGTGCTCGTTACGCCAATTGACAAGGCGGCTCCAAAGGGGCGGCTTATTCTGCCGCAGCAGCAGGTGATTCGCGACGTTATCGAGTGCGACGCCGCGGCGGTAGTGACAAAAGAGCAGGAGTTGAGAGAAACGCTCGACAGCCTGCGCAGAAGACCCGATATCGTAATAACCGATTCGCAGGCGTTTTTGAAAGTTTCCGCAGACACGCCGAATGATATTCCGCTGACATCGTTTTCAATCTTATTTGCGCGGCAAAAGGGCGACCTTGCCGAGATGGTTCGCGGCATCGGGCGCATAGCGTCGCTTAAATCGGGAGACCGTGTGCTGATTGCGGAGGGCTGCACCCATCACCGTCAGTCCGACGATATCGGCAAGGTAAAAATTCCGCGCTGGATTCGCCAGATTGCGGGCGGCGGTGTGGAATTTGAGTGGGCTTCGGGAGCGGCGTTCCCGCGCGATTTATCAAAATATGCCGTCATCGTCCATTGCGGCGGCTGTATGCTCAACCGCCGTGAAATGCTCTATCGCATGAGCGTTGCAAAGGAAAACGGGGTGGGCATAACCAATTACGGAATGCTTATCGCCTATGTGCTTGGAATTTTGCCGCGCGCGCTGAAACCGTTCCCGGCGGCGGCGCTTGCTCTTGAAGAGAGCGGGCTCATGTAAACAGAAATCACGTGCAATAAAGGGCAGACCGCTTTGGCCTGCCCTTTCAACATATATTTATGAGATTTTTCCGTGTTCCCTGACCGCCTTATGATGTTCGATTCTTACAATTGACTCATCGCCGTCAAGGATTGATATGTCATGCGTCGCGATCATGAGAGTGGTTGATTCTTTAAACTGCTTGAGCAGCTTCAAAATTTCTACCGCGGTATCGTGATCAAGTGAGGCTGTTGGTTCGTCGGCAAAAATAATCTGTGGCTCCGAGACAAGCGCCCTTGCAATAGCCACGCGCTGACGTTCGCCACCGGAAAGCTCATAGATCCTTTTGCCCGAGTATTGACCGATGCCAAGCTCGTCAAGCAGCGACTGCGCTCTGTTTTTATATTTCGCGGTCATCTTTGGTGCGCCCACAAGCACATTTTCCAGCACGCGAAGATAGGGAACAAGAAAATGCATTTGAAAGATGTATCCGAATTTTTTGCGGCGCAGGTCTGAAAACTGCTTTTGATTGAAATTTTCAATATCGACCCCGTCATACAAAATCTGACCGGACGTAGGCTTTTTTAGGCCTGAAAAAAGATAGATCAGCGAGCTTTTGCCGCTGCCGGAAGGTCCGAGCAAAACTACGTTTTCGCCGTTTTGAATCTGCAGATCAACATTGTCGAGAACGAGGTTTTCTTTGTGCCCATCTTTATATTTAAGCGTCAGTTCCTTGCATTCAACCATCCTCAGTCACGCCTTTCTATAATTGTAATGGGATCCTGTTTGCGCATCTTTGTCAAAATGGGGAGTATGCTGAAAAGCGCAACCATGAGCGGAATGGCAAGGGTGTATTCAAAAACCTTGGGAGTGAAAAAGTCCAACGTGGTTCCCTGCGGAATATAGACAAGCGAGTTGAGCAAATCGACGACGAAATAGGTGAAGATGATGCCAACCGCCCAGCCGATAAGATCAAGCGACAAGACCTCTTTAAAAATAAGGCGATAGATAAATCCTTTGCGGTAGCCCATGGCGGTGAGAATCCCGAATTCGTCGGAACGCTGCAAATAAATAAGGTACATCAGCGCGCCTACCGATATTGAAAGAATTAAGGTTACAATCAGGATAATGGCGAGCATGGTGGTGTCGAGCGATGAAAGGCTTTTGTCAAATATCTTTTTCATCTGTGAGTAGTTATTGATAACCGCGTCACTTTTGTCGAAACCGTCAAGCGTTTTATTGACCGCTTCAAGCTTGCCATCCTTTGGAAAGATGGCGTAGGCAATGGGTTTTGACAGGTCAAGCTTGTTTTTCATATACTGCCGTTCACGGCTTGTTTGTGTGCCCACAAGGGCAATGTCGGGGCCGTCGAGTGTGCCTACAATCTTGTAGGTGCCGGTCAGCCATTCGTCAGAGTCCTTGTCGTTACCGACTTCCTGCCCGATTTTCCAGTGCTTGTTCGCCATAACCCGCCAGTGGACAGCGATTTCGTTGGTGTTGTTTTCGGGCATCCGTCCTTCTTTCAAAGTGTCGCCGTTCTTGTCAAGGAAAAAATCGATATCCGATTTGTCCGCAAAAACGCCGGGCACGTCTGTGTTGCCGCCTATGGCGAGGCTTATGCTGGTCTCGTCGATATCGCAGGGAACAAGACGGTCAATATCGCTGTCGGCCTTTAGCTTGTCCACAACCGACTGATTAAGGTAAAATTCACCGCTGACGTTGGATGCAAGAGAAAACTTTGTGAAGGGAGTCAGAAGGGTGTTATTGCAGGTTTCG
>DBTI01000175.1:14856-15573 GCA_002306975.1 Ruminococcaceae bacterium UBA1320 | reverse complement strand
AACCCATAAAATACAATCGTTTTAAGGGACGCCCGATTTGTTGTAACCGTTAAATTCCGCACTGATCTACAAACATCGGCAGCGGAAGCCGCAAAATCAACTTCGGCGCGACGGTTCTGCTTCCCGCCTGCATTGGAAATTTTCTATTTTCGGCAATATGCCACTGCCTTCGATATTTATGTGACGGAGACTTAAGCATAAGTCATGTCTCTAACCATGACAGATATAACCATTTATAAAAGGCTTTTATAACAAATTAAATTTAAGGGGCGGTAAAGATGGGATTAACAATTTCGATTATCATTATCCTTGTCATCATATTCGTAGTTTTCTTATCGGGCATACGGATCGTACGACCGACAGAGCGCGGTTTGATCGAAACGCTGGGGAAATATACAAAGTTCGCACTGCCGGGGTACCACTGGGTCATTCCCGGAATTATGAAGCTGTATCAAATTAATATCACCGAGCAGATGATCAACGCCGAACCGCAGGAGATTATCACGAATGATAACCTGAATGCCACGGTGGACGCACAGGTTTATTTCAAGGTGAAAGACGACGAAGAGAGCGTCAAAGGCTCACAATACAATGCTGCAAATTATAAATATCAGATCGTCAACCTTGCCCGGACAACCTTGAGAAATATTATCGGCACAATGTCCCTTCGGTCCGCCAACAGCGAAAGAGGTATCATCAACACCGATCTTCACCATA
>DBTI01000175.1:0-14611 GCA_002306975.1 Ruminococcaceae bacterium UBA1320 | reverse complement strand
ATCATCAACACCGATCTTCACCATACGCTTGAAGCTGAGACCCAGAAGTGGGGCATTGAGATCGTCCGGACGGAACTCAAGGAAATCGATCCTCCGAAGGATGTTCAGGAGACAATGAACAAGGTTGTCAAGGCCGAGAACGAGAAGATCGCGGCCGTGGATTTTGCAACTGCCGCCGAAACGAATGCAGACGGCGTGAAGAGAGCGGAAATCAAAAAGGCCGAGGGCATCAAGCAGGCAAAGATTCTGGAGGCTGAAGGCGAAGCGCAGGCGATTAAGCTTGTTAACGAAGCGGCCGAGGCTTATTTTGTGGGGAATGCGCAACTTTTGAGAAAATTACAGGCTACCGAAACAGCGCTGCAAAACAACGCTAAAATTGTTATTCCCTCTGAGACAGAACTGATTAATGTCATCGGCGAAATGTCGGGC
This sequence comes from Ruminococcaceae bacterium UBA1320, assembly GCA_002306975.1. Classification (GTDB taxonomy): domain Bacteria; phylum Bacillota; class Clostridia; order Oscillospirales; family Ethanoligenentaceae; genus Ruminiclostridium_D. Next base: position 14,182 of record DBTI01000175.1, on the reverse strand, counting down.
GTCCTGCCCATTGAAAAACGAGCGATAAAGCCTATACTCGAAAGCAAGCGTAAATAAACTGCAAGGCGGCCGCCGTTTAAATGCAGGAAACCACTATATACAACTAAATAAGAAATTAATAGATGAGCAGTTGTATATAGCGTGGCTGTGGCCAGCGGCTAAACGCCATGGCACGTGCGGTTTTTCGCTTTGCGAACGCACAAGGGCAACAATATCACAATAGTCTTGTGATATTGTTAGGCATACCAAAAACTTATTGTGTTATATACAGCTATTATTCAAAATTGCATAAAAACAAGCCCGAAAGAACGCTTCTCAACGTTTTTTGGGCTTGTTTCTTGTCTGTTTCAGAGAATGTCCGAACAAGATGCTGCTGCAAATTCATTTTGCAGCAGCATCTTGGCGTAGCATGGGTCTAAACAAACGATATGTTGTATATTTTGGCTAAGGAAACCTGTAACCGCCTTAACCCGGAAACAAAGCGTTTTGAAAATTGGAAAGAGGCTTATCAGCTGCCCCATCCTTCCGGAATATCATAACGGTCCCAAGGGCAGCTGCCTGTAGGGATAAACCACTGAACGGTTTTGGAAAGACAGGATATCCTTGTTTAATATTCTGCCATCCTTGATATCAATCGCAGCCTCTAAAACCTTGTTCTCCGTTTCCTCAACGATATATGGCAGATAAGGCAGAATACAATTTGATATCTCCCACGAAGCGCTGTCCCAAAGAAGCGAAGGCGTATGATCAACTGCGTAGTATCGGATATTTCCAACTTTAATGATGGGATCTACGAAATCTGTGGGGCGGGCGAAACTGAAGCCCATGCCCAAAGCACAGCTGATATCCACCACCAGACATGCTTTTTTAAATTTAAAAATATCATTGTCGGTAATAAAGATAACCGGATCATTGGGGTTCTGCAAAATACCGTTGACAATGATATCCGCCGTGGCAAGTTCATCAATAAAGGGGATTTTCTCTCCATCTGAATGGACGCTTTCAATCAGACCCGCATTGTTTTTTATGATTTGTCTGTACTTGACTCCCGGTAATTTGTTTGAAGCTAAAAACGACGGACGTTGTGTGTATACTGTTATATCATTAAACCCATGTCCCTGTAAAGCATATATACCCCCACGGCTCACCGAACCCAAGCTGATTACAACCGCCTTTCGCGGCGGCCCGAAATTGCCGTCTATTCCCGTCAATTGCAGGGCATGCTGTACTCCACAGTATCCCGCCAATTCGTTATTCTTGTTGAAAATATGAGTCAGGTCGCGCTCACCCTGATAGTACATGTTTTCCCATGCAACAAGCGTTAACTTTCTATCAATAGCAATCTGGGTAATCACACTCTGCTGTACGCTATGCAACCAGCCCCATACAAGAGCCCCTTCCCGTACAGCTTTGATATCTTCTGCCACGGGTTTTGTAATTAAAATCGCTTTAAAGCCGCTGAGAAGTTTTTCACGCTCTATCGGGTGATTACCCGTTAAAGAATATATTGTTTCATCTTCGATGTCAAAAGGCTCGCCATAGCCTTTTTCAAAAAACAAATGTTTTCGTATTTTTACAGGCATTTGACTGATATGATTCGGATGAATAGGCACTCTTTTTTCATTTTCCTTTTTCGATGTGCCGATTATTGCAAGTTCCATCTTAATTCCTTTCACAAACAATCCTTTGCAGCTATTCCGGTTAAGATTGAAAATTATCCGCTCTCTATCTTAATTGGAATTGCTGTAGTTCATATGCATCAGATTTATCTTGACTTTTTATAGATTATCCCAAAAACATGCTTTAACTCCGTTTTTATATAACAGAGAAGGTTCTGAATCTAAGTCTAGTGTTTGCTTAAAATAAACACGTTAACATCGCTGCTGTTTGAGGGAATTTTTCTGATGTTTCATCCGATTATTCGATTTTTACGTCAACATTTAGATCTATTTTTAATTGATTTCCAATTAAGTTTCTCATAATCTTTCGCATAATAAAAGCCGTCAGCTTTCAGGCACTTGGCTGAATGGGTTGAATGTTTCAGCTGGCCATTATAAATGGAAGTTCCGCTCAATCTCCTGTAGCATGTTCTTCCCTTCAAACAAAATCAATACGGAAAGCGACAGGAGGCTTAAAGCGATGCAAATGACGGAAGGGATGACAATGCCGACAAGGCCTGTCAAATAGAAGATAAGCGGGACAATCCCGAACACAATGTCCACGATCAAATAGACGATATAATCCCCTGCAGGCATTTTAGTCACCCTTGCAATAATGGACAAGGAAATCATTGCGGCAATGCAGGTAATGGGAAGCACAAAATCCAGCGACCATCCGCGCCACCCGGTTAACCAGTCCCAGCCAATACTTAACAAGGACAAAATTACAACCTGAACGGTAATATTTTTCGGAATATTATCTTTTTTCTTTACCGCATACGCAAGACTGATCCAGAAGCAAAGGATTCCCAACACGACAAAAACGGACCAGTATCCGCCTTGTGGAAGAATGAGGTTGACGGCGACGCAGCCGACACCCGCTAAAATGGTCGACAAAATCAACAGTTTAAAAAACATTTCAAACTGCCTGTATATGGTGGGAACTTCCGGGTAGATTTCTTCCCCTTCAGTGCCCACTAGTCTGTTTTGGCATAACGGGCAGACAGCCTCGTTACTGCGGATGGTGACCTTGCATTTGTCGCAGTATTTCATTGATTCTCCTTCCCGTCTCCGGTCGGATTCGTAGTAATCTCAATTTCCGCGCCCAGAGCCGTCAAGCTGCGAAAAAACCGCCTCTGAATTTCGGAGCTGACAAATGGCGACGAGAAACTGATGCTTAGCAGGTTCTTAAATGAGCACACACAGACTTGCAGCTTGTTGGTGCCGGAACAAATATCGAAGGCTCGGATAAAGGGCTCAAGCTCCGGCGGCATGGAAATAATCCCGATATTTGAGAACCCCGCCGTATCCTGACGCATGGAGTAATCGTATGCAGCCTTTAAAAAGCGGTCTTTGAGAAAAAGCGGCGTGATCCGCGCGAAAACATTGTTCTCCACAGCGGCATAGGCATCGATGCAGTTTGACAAACTCTTATTTGCCAAGCCGACGCTGAAATCGTCACTGATTTTTTTAACGACGTCTTCAAAAGTGCCCTCGTTTTTCCCGTAATCGTAGTCAACCGGCAGGATACTGAAAAAATTCCGCGCCGAGACGGATGGAAAATGCTTGCGAAGATCGACCGGAACGGCTAAAACAACCAGCTTTTTCTTTGCCCTGACAGACATCGTTTCACTGATGGCATTCATCAGACAGGCACAGAGAAATCCCGTCAACGTCGTATGGTACCTGTGCGCCGCATCAAGCAGCGGCTGGATACCCACAAGGCCGTTGATGATTTTCAGCCTGTCCTCCGGATATCTTGAACCGTGCAGCCGGAAGGCAATACCCCGCTTGTCCTGTTTTGCATTTGAGGAGCCGGTGTAATATTTGCGAAAGCTGTCATCGCTCATCTGCATGGCGGAAGCGTCATAGGACAGGGAAACACCGCATATATGATGACAAATGGACAGGTATTTGGATATCAATGTCCGTAGAAAATGGACCGCCCCTGTCCCATCCGACAGGACATGGTATACCTCCAGATTCACCCGGCTTTTATAATAGCTCACATCAAAGAGCAGCCTTTTTCGGTTCCAGCTGTAAATTGGACCGCAGGGCTGTGCGCTTTCTTCATGAACGACGGGCATAATATCGGTGCTTTCGAGGTAGTACCAGAAAAATCCCCGCTTTAGTACCGACTGATATACCCCGAAAATCCTGATTGTATCATCAAGTGCGCTTTGCAGGTGAGCGGGCTCGACCTTGTCATACAGTTCACAGGATATCCTGAAAACCTGCGTATCCGCCCTGCCCGAGGCGGCAGGAAATATGAGTGCGGCATTATCCAAGCTATTCCAGCTATTGCTCGTTTTCATTCACCCCGTCCAGAAATTCATTGATCCACCTGTAACACTGCTTCACCTGTGTGAATGGCAATGGCAGCGAGAAAAAGCCGTGCAGAGCATCTTTCATCCTATGGATGAGTACGTAGTTCCCAAATTTTCTCAATTTTTCCCCATACGCTTCGCCCTCGTCCCGCAGCGGGTCGTATTCTGCCGTAACAATCAGGGTCTTCGGTTGGTGCTCCAGATGATCCGACATCAGCGGCGCGAAATAAGGATTACACAGATCCGCTTTATTCTGGATATACAGGTCCTGATAAGCACACAACCTTTTTGATGTCAGCAAAAACCCCTTGCCGTTTTCGATGATCGAGGGGAACGGGGAGGTTTCGCTGTGGTCGTTGAAGGTCGACGGATAGAGCAGTATTTGTTTTTTGATCCGGAATTCTTTGCGGTCAGCCGCCATAAGGCTGACTGCGGCGGCAAGGTTTCCTCCGGCGCTGTCGCCCATCAGAATAATCCTGTTCCCAGCAGTCTCAGTCGGCGTACTGTGCAGGAACAGTTCCCGGGCAATTAGATAACAATCCTCTGCCGCACGTGGAAATGGATATTCGGGTGCGCGGCGGTAATCCACAGAAAGCACCCGCCGACCGGTCTGCTCGGCCAGGTCGGCACAGGTTTTTGTATAACTTTCGATGTTCCCGGATACCCAGCCTCCGCCGTGAAAAAACAGAATAACTTCCTGTGTGCGCAGGTGTTTGGGCGTAAAGGCACGGACGGGCAATTCGTATCCACCTGCCATAATCTTGCGATCCCACACTTTATATCGAAGTTTAAAAGAGGGATGCATGACACTGTTGATGATTCGATCAATATGATAATTCATTTTTACATCAGTTTTTCTATAAGAAAGGGCATTTAGCACAGCCCGCATCAATGGATTGATTGCCATCTGGATCAGCACCCCCTCATTTTACTGGACACAGGGCTTAAAAGTCATGCCGACCAGATCATCATGTGGGCAGGCAAGAATTTTTTATGCCTCACACTTCAGTATCAACGTATATAGTACTAATTATTATACCACTTTCCGCCCCGGTTTGACAGGCAGGCACATAGCCATAGATTCTGAAACGTGAAACATTTATAAGCGGTCGTAAAAATGGAAGACGTGCGTGTGACCGTTATAAAGTCTTTTTCTCCGAATATTCAGAAAGCTGCTCTCCGATGGAAGCTGAATTTCTTCTTTAATTCATAATATTGTTTGCAGTTGAAGCTGTAATGAATCAGCGTTTCAATAATTTCATGAGCTTCTCCATAGAACAAAACCATGGGCAGCAGGGCTTACTGTCCATGGTTTTCATCATTTATTCAGAAGAGACAATATAGCTTCGACATTTTTTTAAAAAGGTGTTCTTTGATCACTTTCCCATTTGCTGATCGTTTTTTGCCCGACATTAAGCAAAGCAGCAAATTCCCGTTGGGTAAAGCTTAATTGCTCGTGCGATTTTTCATTTCAGAGCTTTTCCTCAATCAGCCTTGCTGCCTGTTCTGCACAGATTTTGTAGCCCTTTTCCGTCAGGTGAAGCATATCTTCACACTTGAAGTAGTTTTCGTCCTTGAGCATTAATGCATATAAATCATTAACCGTTACATTTTGCTCAGCCATAAGACCTTTTGCTGCCTCATTATATTTAACGACCCAATCGTTATTATAACTTATTTCCATGCCGGTTCCGGTATTGTCGATGGCAGTTCCGCTTGTTAAAATAGGTGTAGTCGTGGCAAATATGATTTCCGCACCATTGCGGCGAATCTCTTTGATGATCCTCTTAAGAAAATGGACATATTCGTCAACAGGATGCATTGCATCAACCATGGGAGATTCTACGTTCATGTCCCAGTAGCCATTATTCCAGTGAACAACATCAAATTTGCCATAATTTTTGAAAAATTGATTTGCTTGCCAAAGGGTATAGGCAGCGAAACGCCCATTATCAAGATCGTCGTAATAAACCATACACCTGTCTTTTAAAAGATCCCTGACGTAGTCATCGTAACCCATTCGAATTGAGTCTCCCAATAAGAGTACTTTTTTCATTAACATCATCCCCATTGCATAAATAATCCGGACTATAATTGTGATAAATTACGATTAAAAATCAATTGCATTTTTATTTGAATTATTTCCCGCAGTCTATGATACAACAATATAGGCATAAAAAATTAACCGTCAGGAGGATTTCGACGGTTAATTTTTTGTGGGAGAGGTTTATATTACAAATTAATTGGATTTGGCAAAACAATAGATGCAATTATAAATTTAAAGCGAACTCAAAAATCCTTTAAGCCGGGCAGCTATTATCTTTTGCCCTTCGTCATTTGGGTGCAAGCCGTCAGGACAATAAAGCTTTTTGATAATAGGCACGCATGGCTGTATGCCGCTCGTGGCGAATAAATCCAGCACAGAAATTGAATAATATCTTGCCACCTCTTTAATGATATCCACGTAAATTGACAGGACTGCGATTCCTGCTTCTTTGAAACCGTCGCCCCTAGGGTTGTTTTCATTGTCCCTATGTAGTGGTGTCATAAACACAATAGTAGAGTGAGGATATCTATCCACCAATTTTTCCATCAGGATATGACAGGCGCCATAGAACGTATAAGCAGTTCTGTCACTAAAGGAACCTATCGGTGCATCTCCACGCCCAAAATCATTGGTCCCTCCGAAAACAACCACAATGTCGGCGTTTTTGTCCATTTCGTCGACCCTTGAAATAAAATCTCTGTCCCATTCCGGGTTTGTCGGTACTTTCTGAGCGGCAATCCTTGTGCCGCCGACTCCGTAATTTCTTGCCGCTGCAAGGGGAACATCCTTTTTAAGCAAATTAAGATAGATATGCTCACTACAGGAAACACCGAATCCTTCTGTAATACTGTCACCCAGAAAATTTATTTTTTTATTTCTAATATCCAATCAAAATAACTCCTTTTGACTAAATATAACTACAGCAATTCCAATTAAGATAGGGAAAGGATAATTTTCTTATTCCCGACTTCACCGAAAAAGTTATTGGGTTTCAATCTTAACAGGAATAGCTGTAACGAGATTTCTTTCCGAAGTTAGAAGTTTGCCAGAATATCAATCACAAGACTGAATATACTTTTTTGCCGCGGCAATAGGTTCCCAGAATATTGTGGCCGCTGTCCATAATAACAAAATCAGCACATTTCCCCGGCGCGATAGATCCGGTAACATGATCAATGCCGATTGCCTTTGCCGGATTAATACTTGCTGTTCTGACGGCGTCCTCAAAGGGCATTCCGGTAAACTTTGAAATATTCTCCACTGCGTTTTTCAGCAGCAGTGTACTGCCGGCAAGAGTTCCGTCTTCGGTTCGGGCTGTACCGTCCTTAACAATAACGTTTATGCCGCCGAAAATCAAACTGCAATCTTTCATTCCGGTCGCCGGCATTGAATCCGTTATCAAAATGATTTGTCCGGCGCCCTTGGCTTTGTAAATCAGCTTTACGATATCAGGGTTAACGTGAATACCATCGCAGATAATCTCTGCAAATGAATCGCAAAGCAGCGCTGCACCCGCAATTCCGGGTTCCCGGTGATGGATTCCCTTCATGGCGTTGAAAAGATGAGTGAAAGAATTTGCACCTGCGGCGACAGCTTTATATGCAGTTTGCGCATCGGCATCACTGTGCCCTAATGAAACGTATCCGCCTTTTTTTATTACATATTTAATAAATTCCATCATGCCCGGCAGCTCAGGGGCAACGGTTATGCGCCATTTAAGTGTAGTACCCAATATTTCTTTAATTTTGTCGGCGTCTTCCGGCTTTGGTGTACGGATCAGATTGGCCTGATGGCAGCCTCTGCGCGCAGGGCTGATATATGGTCCTTCGGTGTGAACCCCGACAATTGATGCCCCGAGTTCACCGGATTCAGACGCTGCTTTTATGTTTTTTAGTGATTGATGAATATTTACATCCGTATCCGTCATCGTGGTGGGCATAAAAGATGTCACGCCGTTTTTGGCGTAAAATTTAGACAGTTCAACAATTTCTGAGGGCTTATTGATCGATACATCATATCCGATCGCTCCGTGCGTATGAATATCAATAAGGCCGGGTATAACAAGACAGTCCCTAATATCTATTACTTCATCGTCACTGCGTGCATCGAAATTTTTAGAAACCGAAGCAATTTCGGAGCCATGCAGAACGATATCTCCGTCTTCAAATCCGCCGTTTGGCGTTAAATATTTTCCGCTTTTTAAAACAATCATCAGAATTTCCTTCTTTTAAGTTTGATTGTCTGTCGTCAAACAGTAATGGTCACCTTATGGAGCATTCTCGGTGCGTCAGGGTTGAGCCCCTTTACACTTGCAAGCTCACAGGCCAGCATTTGAGCAACAACGCTGTTTACAAATGGCGAAACAAAGTCGCTTCCGACATTGGGTATTTTTATATGGCAGTTCCCCAGCATACATAAACTGTCATCATCAGATACAATGAGCACGTCCGCCTGCGCTTCTTTAAGAAGCGATATCATTTCAAGCATATCGTTTAAAGATGGCCCCGAAGGTGCGTATACGATTACAGGCATGTCTTTTTGAAGGATCGCCATGGGGCCGTGATGAAAATCTGACGCAGCGAATGCCTTTGCACGAACATATGTGGTCTCTTCAATTTTTAAAGCGCTTTCAAGCGCAACCGCGTAGTTGAGTCCACGTGCCAAAATGATGCACTCATCAATAAAGCGGTATCGCAAAGCCACTTCTTTTATCTGGTCTTTTACCATGGCTATTGTTTTCTCAACATATTCAGGCGCGTTTTTCAAGAGATTTTGGACTTCAGCATGATCTGCCAATTTTGCGGCTAACATTCCGAGCAGAATCAATTGTGTTGTAAAGGTTTTTGTGGCGGCAACACTTTTTTCAACGCCTGCGCTGCAAAGCAGGGAATACTTTGAGGTTGTGGCAAGAAGTGAATTTTCAAAATTTGTAATACTTACCGTTAAGGCATTATTCCGCTTTGCTTCATCGAGTATCGCTGTAACATCTTTAGCTTCGCCTGACTGGGAAACGCCGATTACCAAAGCGTTCTTCATTTCAAGTTTGCTTTTGTAAGTCGTAACAACTGAAGGCGCCGCCAAAACTACGGGCAGCCCTGTGAGCGTTTCAAACATATATTTGGCGTAAACCGCGGCGTGGTCAGATGTTCCTCTGGCGGCGATGATTACAAATTCCGGTTTTCTTTCTTTTATTTCATTCACAATCCGGTTCAGAGTATCTTCGTTATTTGAAAGGCACTTTTTAAGGACCGAAGGCTGTTCCATTATCTCATTCCACATGTTTGTCATTATGATTCCTCCAAGTTTTTATATATTTAGTTTTCGCTTATCTCTATCCGTTTAGTTGAATACTTAACGCTGCCAAATCACATTAATTGGTCAGTCCGGCAATTGCAGTACCAATCATATTCACATTATCTACCTTTACAAATTTGCAGTAAATATTGAATCGGTCGTTTAAATACTTCTTTATGAAATAGTTAAGTTTTTGTTTTAACATCTCAGAATTAAGAATAGTTGAACCTTCAATGACAATACAAACGGGGCGGCATGGATTTTTGCCTCTTCCTGATTTAATCATTATAGATGCGAAATTTATAAAAATTAGTAATGCGCTTCGCTCGTAGAACAGATCAATAAGATAATAGAGTGTGGCGCGGTCGTCATCACCTGAAATGCTTGATTCACAGCATTTAGCCAATATATTCTCTCCAAAGGGCGATGAGATGAAGCTGTCTATACCGGCTGATGGCAATGTCTCTATTTTTTTCTGACAGACCCTGAAATTCTCTGAAAACAGACCTTCTTCTACCGCTTTGTTAAGAATCGTTAAGAATAGACCGCCCTCATATTTGCCGCCTATTATTTTTTCAAACTTGAATACACCCGGGTCATTTGTGGTATCGTCGAACTCCTTATCAATGTCACTCCTTTTGAAATTCGCGTAGCCGCCGGATTCCATGCTGATGATCATTTGACCATCGTTCTCATAAGGCTTTAGTTTGCCGATATTTTTACAGCTTTCAAGATAGCATGTATTCGTTCCTGTTCCAAGGATAAAGCCGATATAATAGTCATAAAGATTCTGTGTGATCTCAAGGCCGGTGCCTCCAAGCAAAGAAGCGACCGAGTCGTTCAGAATAATCACTTTTTTTTCTACGCCTAACTCCTTTACAAGCCTTTCGCCCAACATCTCTCCGAGAAGTCCGTCAATTTTTATTTGCTTTCCAAGCATTGTGACCCTTGCGTCTTTATTTGGGAGGCTTTCGGTTGTAAATGAAAAACAGAATGCGATTGTGTCGCTTTTATGAATCACAGGCTGCAAATAAGCTGCGATAATATTGAAAAATTCGTCGTCGGTAATGGCTTTGTCAGTTCCCGGCATCGGACATTTTTCATAGTCTTCTATTATTGGTTCATAATTATCATTAAAAGAAACGACAGCCCTTCTCAGGCTGGTTCCGCCCGCATCGATTACGATAACAGGTTTGTTAACAGGGATTTTTTTACCCATTTCTATATAGGTAGGAATCATCGCCAAACTGCTGCTTTCTCCGTCAAGACCAATTTTCATTTCCTCAATGAACAGTTCGCAGCTTTTTTCAATGTCTACTGTACCGCAATCAAGGGAATGACTTTTAAAAAATTCACGTGTTTTATCTTTTATGGACTGCATATTAATCCTCCAATTCACTAAACAGGGCGCAGATCAGCCAAGCTTTTTATATGCGTAAAGATATATCCTCCAGGGAGTAAAGCCAAAGTCGCCGTAATATTCGATAAGTACCGTCCAGTCAATGTTTGTCTTATGAGCGCCCAATTCTTGCAGATGCACCAATGAATCATATAAGATTCGTTTGCCAAGCCTTTCGCCTCTGATATCTTTAGCGATACCGATAGGCCCTAATGCCCCGCAATTTTTACCCATATATGCTTCAATTCCATCGGTGTCATCGCCATATCTGATTCTGCAAAAGCCTTTTATCTTATCTTTGTTCCATAATAGCAGAACATGTTCAAACTCATTGCCTTTGCTGAAACTTTGCAAAACTTCAAATTCCCATCTGCCGGGGAATTCCGCTTTAAGAAAATCTGAAAGTTTTGAAAAGTCATCCTTTTTTGCAGGTGCGGTAACGTAATTGGTATCTGTGTTTATCTTGCCTTGCATTATTGAATAATTTGTTTTTGACAAATCATTTGTAAGGTCGTAATGCACACTATCATTTAAAATGAAGCCTGCTTTTTTAAAAAAATCAATAGATAAAGCGGTAGGCTGTGGAATACCGGAAAAGAAATTACGCATTTCTCCGGAGATAATGACGTTATTAATTCCGGCTTTTTTAAATTCTGATTCAGCCATTTGGTAAAGCTTTTTGCCGATACCATTGCCCTGATATTCGTTATCAACAACAAAAAGACTGATCCATCCTGCGCTTTTATATTCCGGCAAAGTGTTGTTTGATATTTTTGAGGCGATAAAAGCGATTGTTTTATCTTTATCCCTGCATATAAAAGAACCCTTTGCAAAATAATCCGAATCATAAAACAGCTTTTGATTAAGCAGTTGTTCCGTAATCCAATAGGCCGAATCAAAAATTCTGTTCCAAAGAGAATTAATTTCCTTAATAAAGGAAATATCCATTGGCTCATAGGTCATAATTTTAATCACCCTCTAACCCAATAAAATAAAATTTTCAAATGGGAATCAATTGCACCGAATAAAAGAAATTTTTTTCATTAAAAATAATATATACTTTTATTATTTTCTTGTCAATAAGATTAATTGGATATATGGTAATATAGAAGCGGAAACAGTTAGGAGTTATGGCAATTTGCATTATTTTGAAGCGATTATTCTACAAACATGATATTGAAAAAAATTTTTATTGGTAATATAATGAGTGGAAAGAAATCGAATATTTCAACTGGAGGAATTACATGTCTAAGATTGACATATTCTCAAAAATAAACATGAATCGCAACGCTTTCACCAAGGTTGAACAACGTATTGCAAACTATATTTTAGAGAATTCGCAAAAGGTTTTATATATGTCAATAACAGACCTGGCAGCTGCTTGCAATGTTGGGGATACAAGTGTTTTCAGATTTTGCAAAACGTTAAAGTTTCAGGGTTACCAGGAATTCAAAATGTATCTGGCTCAAAGCATTGATATAAATGATGATTATTCATCGAATGCTGACAAAACAGATGAAACTGATAATTCAAAAAATGTTGCTTTAAAAATCCTTAACACAGATATTAGTGCGTTAAATGAAACTTATTCTCTGCTAAAATACGAAGATATAAAAAAAGCGGCAAGCCTCATGGTAGAAGCGAATAAAATATGTTTTTTTGGAGTGGGCTCATCGCTGATTACAGCGATGGAAGCGCAAAGCAAATTTATGCGCATAACACCTAATGTAGAATGCGCATTTGATTCTCATTTACAGGCAATGCAGGCCTCGCTTATGAAACCGCAGGATCTGGCTATTGTTATTTCGTATTCAGGTTCAACGAAGGATGTAATTGAAATAGCGAAAATATGTAAAGAAAATTCTGTACAAGTCATCTGCATAACCCATTTCTTAAAATCCCCTCTTAAAAGCTATGCGGATCTAACATTATTGTGCGGTTCAAATGAAGGGCCATTGCAAGGCGGGTCTCTTTCAGCGAAAATAGCCCAGCTTTATATGATGGATATCCTCTATACTGAATATTTGAATAATACGCGGGAGATTTCAATGGTTAACAGAGAAAAGACAGCAAGCGCGATAATTGAAAAAATGTACTAATCAACAATTTCCTTTCTTTAAGGGGCTGTTGCAAAACGAAGTTACACAAATGATTTTTAAATAGGCAAGAAAAAGGCCCGAAAAGGCGTTAAAAACGCTTAATCGGGTCTTGTTTTTTGTATATTTTCAAGTTCCAAGGTCGTTCTACAACAAAAATTTTGTAGATAATTGTAATAAAATTTGTAAAATACAATGAAAACGGCAAAATAAAAATAAAAATATTTTTTATTTTGAAAGTATTGAAAATTATTTTCTATGTGTTATAATCTAATCAACGAATACTTTTCAATTAAATTAGATGAAAAAAGATTAAAATTTCTCAATATTTAATTCAAAATGTAAAATCGGCACTTCAGTATTGGAAATTATTTTTTTTATGCGCTTTAAATAAGATCAGGGAGGAATCTCAATTTGAAAAAAGTTTTGCTTGTGCCGCTTGATGAAAGACCCTGCAACTATGATTTTCCCAAAATGTTAGTGCAAGGTACCAATTATGAGCTGGTTATGCCTCCTCGTGATATTCTCGGAAAAAAGAAGCATACCGGCGATACCGAAGCAATTTGGAATTGGCTTTTTGATAACATTTCGAACTGTGACAACGCGATTATATCAATTGACACGCTTTTATATTCCGGTATTGTTCCTTCCCGCCTTCATCAATATAAACCGGAATATCTTCTGGAAAAACTTGAAAACTTAAAAATGCTTAAAGAAAAAAATAAAAAACTCACGCTGTATGCATTCAATTTAATTATGCGGAATCCGATATATTCCAGCGATGAAGAGGAACCTGATTATTATGGCGAATGGGGAAGGGAAATACATTTATACGGTTATATAAATCACAAAAAGGAATTGGGGATTGCGACAGATCAAGAATTGCTTGATCTCGAAGATATAGAAAAGCGGTTACCCCAAAATTATTTAGAAGATTATTTAATCAGGCGCGCGACAAATATTCAAGTGAATCAAGCAGTTGTTAAATTAGCCGCCGAAGGCATTTTGGATTTTGTAATTATACCGCAGGATGATTCTTCACCATATGGCCTGACCGCGAAAGATCAGCAGATTATGAGGGATTTAATTGACAGCCTGAATGTCAATCTTAAGGTTTATATGTATCCTGACGCTGATGCGGTGGCAAATACGCTTGTTGCAAGAACAATTAATTGCCTTGAGGAGAAACGTCCTCTGGTCTATGTAAAATATTCGAGCAGTATCGGGAATTCGGTTATTCCGCTATACGAGGATCGTATAGTAAGCGAATCAATCAAGTATCAGATTATGGCGGCAGGCGGGCTCGTCGCATCCTCCGCCGAAGAAGCCCAAATCATATTAATGGTAAATGTGCCAAGCGG
>DBTI01000015.1:3497-11272 GCA_002306975.1 Ruminococcaceae bacterium UBA1320 | reverse complement strand
CGGTTTCGTGCTATGGAATTATCCAAAGTTATGCGCAGCCTTGATTTTTCAGAACGCTCATGCTCTTTACTGGGGCTGAGCGTTTTTTTGCGCCTAACTTCGGATAACTCTCTACTCATTATAGCTGACCCCGATCGACACAGTAATTCCAAGCTCATATTTGATCCGCCTACTGATTTCCCGTGCAATGGTCATTCCGTCGCGGCCTGCAGCATCGCCGGTTACATCAAGCCAACTTTCGTCGAGGCCGAACGGTTCAACCTGATCGGTATAGTCAAGATAGATCTCGCGGGCCATCCGGGAAAAGCGTATATATAACTCATAATGAGGCGGAACGATGACCAGATCGGGGCATTTCAGACGAGCCTGCCAAAGAGCCTCGCCGGTTGAAACATGATACTGTTTGGCAATCTGATTTTTTGCCAGAATAATGCCGTGCCGCTGCTCTACGTCACCGCCGACTGCAACCGGCTTATTCCGTATTTCCGGATGATGAAGGCATTCGACCGACGCATAAAACGAGTTGAAATCAACATGAAGAATCGACCGCTCCATTCCCGTCACCTCACAAACACACGTTCTTGTTACAATAGTATAGAACATTAGTTCGGAGATATCAAGGGGAATTTGTGGGAGCAAAAGAAAAGCTCGCACAAACATGCGAGCCTCAAAACCGGAACCGGTTCCGGTTTTATGAAATTTTATCTTGATATATTTCTTAACCGGTGCTAATGTTGGACTATAATGTCGAATTAGCAAGAGGGGTGCTAAACGATGGACTATTATGAGGCATTGGGTGTTGATGAAAATGCAACACAGGAGCAGATCAAGGCGGCATACAGGACATTAGCTAAGAAATATCATCCTGATGTCAATGACGCACCAAATGCGGCAGCTGGTTTCAGACTTATTCAAGAGGCTTATGAGACGCTTAGCGATCCACAGAAACGCGAGCGATATGACCATAATGATTCTGACGATGAACAGGAGTCGGATCAGGAAGATCAAACAGATTACTCTGACCATCATCCATATGTTTATAATTTTGATTCGGATATCGCTCCGCCGCAACCGGAAAGGAGAAAAGATATTCCCATCATAGACTCTTTGTTGGCTATTGCAATAGTAGCAACAGTCTTAAATGGCTTTTTGCATATCCACCTTGCAATCAGCATTTTACTTGGAATAGTGTTTGCAATTATTCTGGCGGGCCTTTTTCAAACCAGAATTGGTTGGTGGATCATATCCATCATCTATAGCGCCATATGGGCTGCAGCTGGCGGCGGTATTGTATGGGGCATTTCAAATGGAGATTGGATTTGGTTTTGGACATGCACTGGGGTGATATTTTTGCTATCTCTTATGCAACACAGGCATAAACTTGATACAAAATCCTAATTAATATAATGAAAGTAATCTAACGAAAAAATCACACGGTATATGTTGGCCGTGTGATTTTTATATAAACCGGAACCGATTCCGGTTTTCCATGATTTCATATTAGTATTTCAATTAAAAATAAAGTTGCAATTTGGAAGGACATGGCATCTACTCTTCAATAAGTGGATAAAGAAAAAAGCATCCACAGAGAGCAAACCGTCTACGAAACGATTTGCCCTCATCCGCCATAAAGGGACACACCCCATTATGACTTGTGAATGCCGATTGTACGTGGTCTATTGTACTGCGTTCAACGGATACATGTCAAGTCTGTGCCCTTATGTGATGGTGAGGGTGCAGACTTTTTTTTCCCACTACTACACTACACAAGGAAAACCTTGTGTACCTCATGTTCCGGCAATGCCTGAAAAGCAACCGGTGCGCGAGGTTGGCGCACTTTGAAAATATTTCTACCAATCGTCCTACCGATTGGAGAAATTGCAAAGACGTTACTTGCCGAGGGGCGGACACATCCGAAACCGCAAAGCCGACACAGACGCTGTAGCGATTCACTGCATGTCGTGCGACGATCCCGGCAAGAGATAATGATACTTCTGCCTGGAACGCTTCACAGCATTGGGCAGGCCCCGACGAATGAAAGGCTGGGAAAGACGATCTCTCCCAATGAGAACCTTTGCAATATATGTTTTTATGATAATTGAGGGCAAAAGCTTAATGCTTTTGCCCTCAATTATCGATGTGGTACGAGTGTTCATAACGACAAACTCGGGAACCCACATAAAATAAGGGCTTTCGGTATCAGACAAACGAATATTACATCCAATTTAAGCCGTTAAGGCGTTAAAGCATCGCCCAAGTGAGACTGTGGGCGGCGCTTTTATATATGGTAAAAGTCACTTCGGGCCAAGTTGGCCCGAAGTCGAAGGGAAGGACAGCGTTACTTCGTGCCAATGTTTATTTCTCTATGATCTTATGATAATATGAACTGAACCACCACCGGCTAGAAGCCGGTGGGTTCGATTTGCGGCTAAAAGCCGCCTAAAGTATGGGGAACGCCGCCTTTCATTTAACCTACTGGTAACCATTTTTGATAGACTCATGATATTCTATAGTCTTTTCAGAAATGTTGACCTAAAGGTTTCGCCTATAAGGCGAGGGATCTAACCCCATTAAACGGACATAAGTAAAATAGCAGGAGAACCGAAAGGAGAGCGGACATGGAAAGACAACCCATAGGATTTAGAAACGCGGAGACATTTTTTAATACCTTATCAATTTTCCGGTCGAATTTGTTATGCTCTAAGAGCTTTTGATTTTGTGTCACAACTAATGTCTAAAGCAAAAAGACAGAGCAGTCCAAACCTCTTTGGGCAGGTTCTTCCGCTTTTTTTGCGGGGCTATTTTGCAACAGCCACTTATCTTGGCAAGTGTGGTCAGAAAAGATATAAAACATAGCTGCTCAGTCAAGAATTTATTATTTCCTTTGTAGTAATTCACGCTGTTTTCTGATTCAAAAATTGTATTCGGCTGGCCATCAATAATGAATTCGATTTTCCCCGAATGTGGATAAAACGTAACATCTGCTTTAGAAATGAATGATGGTAAATAAATGAATAATCGAACTATCGTTGCAGATAGTAATTAGTAATGGATCAAATTTTTTGTGAAGCTGCAAGAATTATTTTAAAGCTCCATTTGACGGAGTTATACTTTTTAGCTGTGTTTGGCGATCCCAAAGGATACCGGAAAGCCGTGTGAGGGCAGACTTAAAATATACAGATGCAAGGTATAAGCAATAATCCTTAATTTCACTGACCTGTTTACACTCTGTTTAAAAACATTTATTATCTTAGCTATTAGAATGTACTTTTTTCATGCAAAGAGGGTGCGGTTGTGAATAAAATATTGGTGGTTGATGACGACGTTAATATTTGCAGACTGGTAGTCACTATATTGAATGATGCTGGTTTTGATGTTTGTGAAGCCACAGACGGGCGCGATGCGCTTTTGAAACTCGACGAAAGTAAAATAGACCTCTGCGTTGTTGATATTATGATGCCATATATGGACGGCTTGGATTTTTGTCGTAATGCCCGCAAATATTATGAGGAAATGCCCATCCTTATGCTGACGGCGAAAAGCGAAATAGGTTCAAAAATAGAAAGCTATGGATTGGGCGCAGACGATTACCTGACAAAACCTTTTGAAGCCGAAGAATTGCTGCTTCGTATCAGAGCGCTGCTGAAACGTTATAAAATCGCTTCGCAGCAAACCATTACGATAGGCACTCTTACAGTGGACAGCACCAGTAATACGGTTTCCGTCCAAGGAGAACGCATGAGTATACCATTGCGTGAACTTGAACTGCTTTTTAAACTTGGCAGCTTTCCCGGAAAAACCTTATCCCGCAATCAGCTTATTGAGGAACTGTGGGGTTTTGATTTTGATGGTAACGAACGCACTTTGGATGTTCATGTAGGACGGCTGCGCAATCGGTTTCCGCCCGAACAATTTGGCTTTCAAATTCTAACTATCCGTAGCCTTGGCTATCGCCTGGAGGTGATTTCTTGAAAAAGAAAAGCTGGTTTCAAAACGTGCTCTGGCTGTGTTTTTGCGTATGCGTACTTGGGGCATGTTTTGCTGTAAGCTATGTGCTTATGCTGTTGATTTACAGGTTTACTGGCAGGCCACCCGAACCGTGGAGGTATATCATTTACAGCGCTATAAATTTAGTGCTCATTGTCGGAATGATTGGCGCAGGCGCTAAGATAAACGACTTTAACAACCAGCCAAGCTTTCAGAGGGCAATTCTTGACGCTTTAGAGAAAATGGCACAGGGCGATTTTGATGTCTTTCTTGAGCAGGATGAGCGCGGGCATTACAATATGCTCACCGACAGCATTAACAAAATGGCAAAAGACCTCGGCTCAATGGAACAGTTGCGGCAGGATTTTATCTCCAATATTTCTCATGAGTTTCAATCGCCCCTTACATCAATCAGCGGTTATGCATCACTGCTGAGGAAGGACGGCGCAACGCTCAAGCAGCTGGAATACGCCACAATTATTGAAGAAGAAAGCAAGAGACTGTCAAAGCTCTCGGATAATCTCTTACGGTTGTCGGCATTGGAAGCGGAGGATAACGCTACCAATAAAGCCGCGTTCCGCCTGGACAGACAGCTTGAAAATGTCGTGCTGCTCTTAGAACCGCAATGGAAGGCAAAGAACATTATTCCCGAAACATCGTTGCCTAAAACAACCATATGTGGCAACGAAGATCTGTTGAAACAGGTCTGGATTAATCTCATAGTGAATGCTATAAAATTTACACCTGAAAATGGAGAGATAAACGTCAGCTTAAAACAGATCGGGAATACCGCAGTATGCGTAATCTCTGATAACGGTATCGGGATAGCTCCGTCAGATCAAATGCACATTTTCGAGCGGTTTTATAAGGTGGACAAATCGCGCGACCGTTCATTGGGTGGAAACGGGCTGGGGCTTGCGCTCGTAAAAAAAATTGTAAGCATGCATGAGGGCAATGTCACCGTGGAAAGCGCATTAGAAAAAGGGACTGCTTTCAAGGTTACATTGCCAATCAATGAGTAAACATAAAATCGATACTAAAATGCGGCGGAGGATCGATACATCCCTTTTTGTATTAATAAATTTTGGGAAATATGATTTTCGTTTAAGCTCCGTTTAATTTTCTTTTCTAAGATGAGTACATAAATAAATGGAGGTGTACTTTATGGATAACAAATTGATAACAAATCGGATTACCGCCATTACCAACGCAAGGATTTTTGACGGCGAGGGTGTTACCGATAATCAGACCGTGGTAATCGAAGGGGCACTTATCAAGGCTGTAGGCGGTGCGGTGCCCGCGGGTGCAACAGTCCTTGATGGCCGTGGCAAAACACTGTTGCCGGGCCTTATCGACTCCCATGTGCATACCGACATGGACGGCCTGCACGACGCGCTGAAATTTGGTGTAACCACCGAGCTCGAGATGCAGGGCCGTTGGTCTAAAAAACAGCGCCAAGAAATAGCGGAGCGGAATGATATCGCTGATTTGCGTTCCCCCGGAATGGGCGTTACCGCTAAAGGCGGACACCCATCTGAATATATAAGTTCAAGCGGCAATCTGCTGATACGCTTGCTCTGCCGTTTACCGTTTGTTTTCCGGACTGTCGGGACTCCTGATGAGGCGGTCAAATTCGTCGACGATCAGATCGCCGGGGGTGCAGACTACATCAAAGTCTTTATCGAGGACGGCACTTGTGTCGGTTTCCCAGGACTCCCTGTACTGGATGATAAAACGCTTAAGGCGGCCGTTAAGGAAGCGCATCGCCAACATAAGCTTGTCATTGTCCACTCTACGACCGTCGAAGCGACACAGCGGGCTGTCGATGCCGGAGTGGATTGTTTGGGGCATTTGTTTTTTGACGGTGCACCCACCCCAAAGCTTCTTGCCGATATTTTAGCATCCGATATATTTATCATACCTACCCTGGTGACGCTCTCTACGGCTTTCGGCAACAACGCGGCTTGGCTGGCCGCCGACGAACGGGTCAGCTCAAAACTGAGCAAAAAGTGGCTCGAATCCCTCTCGCGCAGCATGAACGTCTATCCGCAAGGCAAGCTCGAAGAAGCTTATGCCACGATCCGAACTCTCCGCGACGCGGGTGTGGACATTTTAGCAGGATCTGATGTGTCGGAGCCCATACCAATTCTTGGCGGGCTTGCTCACGGTGCCAGCTTACATCACGAATTGCGGTTGCTGGTTGCAGCGGGATTGTCGCCTGTAGAAGCACTGCGGGCAGCCACCTCAACCCCTGCGCGCAGGTTCGGGCTCACCGACCGTGGTCGGATAATGTCTGGAGCGCTCGCGGATTTACTGCTGGTAGACGGCGATCCACTGACCAACATTTCCGACACGCTGTCCATTTGTTCCGTGTGGCACCGCGGTGTCCAACTCGCAGCCCAAGGGTAAGCCTGAATAATTAAAGGCACCAGTTCTATATAAGCTCGGCATATCTGTCCACTATAAAGGCAGCGGGGTATTCTTCCTGCTGCCTGTTTAATTTCTAAAATATTATCTCGTTTAAACTCCGTTTGAATTTCTCCTCTAAGATAAGCTCATGAAACAAATGGAGGGATTTTATGAACAGCATGATGACTGCGGAGCAGTTAACAAAGCAATACAAAAAAGCAAGAATCTATAAAGGAGGGTATATGCGTGTTTAAAATCATCAAAAGGTTGCCACTTGTTCTGTCGACAATTGCCATTGGGTTTTTAATCATACAGATCGTCTGCGCTTTGTATCTGCCAAAGGTTACGGCGGATATCGTTGATGTTGGAGTGCAGACATCAAATATCTCTTATATCTGGTCTAAAGGATATTTGATGATCGCACTGTCTGTATTAAGCCTTTTAGGTGCGCTGTGCAACACGTATCTGTTTTCTCAAATATCATACAAGCTTGGCGGCGAGCTGCGGTCGGATATTTACTGTAAGGTACTCAGCTTTTCAAAAAATGAATTTGATAAAATCGGCACTTCATCTCTCATAACACGTAATACCAACGATGTGACTCAAGTGCAAACCTTAGTGGAAGGCGGACTCAAATTTCTAATACTCGCGCCTGCAATGCTCATCGGCGGAATTATCATGACATGGGTGCTTAGCCCAACTCTGGGACTGATTTTTTTATGTACAGTTCCGATTATAGGCGTCTCGTATTTTGTGATATATAAATACGCAAGCCCATTGTACGCAAAGATGCAAAAACTGTTAGACACTTTGAATCTCTTCTTCAGAGAAGGTCTGACGGGCGTCAAGGTGATCCGCGCGTTCGGAAAAGAAAATCAGGAGTATGAAAAGTATAAAAACGTAAATCAAGAATATACCCGCAACTATGTGAAAGCGGGAACAATCATGAGTGTTTCTATTCCGCTTGTTACGATGCTTGTCAGCTTAGCAACAGTGCTCATCGCATGGGTTGGCGGTAAAGGCGTCGGGAATGGTACAATTCAAACCGGCGCGATCATGGCGGCAATCAGTTATTCTGTACAAATTCTGATGGGCTTCGGCATGCTGACGAATGTCATTTTAAGTATTCCGCGCGGACAGATTTCAGCAAAGCGCATCTATGAAGTGCTTGATATGCCGCTCAGCGTCAAAGAAGCGGATAAAGCGGCAAGCCCGGACAAAACGTCGCTTACCTTTGAAAACGTTGATTTCAGGTATCATGGCGCTGAGAAAAAGACTCTTGAGGACATTAGCTTTACAGTAAAGGAAGGGCAAACACTGGCGATTATCGGCAGCACGGGAGACGGAAAATCCTCGCTTGTCAACCTGATATCACGGCT
>DBTI01000015.1:0-3165 GCA_002306975.1 Ruminococcaceae bacterium UBA1320 | reverse complement strand
CTCCGTGATCTCGTCAGTTTTGCCCCTCAAAAATCCACGTTATTCTTTGGCACTGTCCGTTCCAATATGCAGGAAGGCAAAGCAGACGCCACTGATGATGAAATATGGGCGGCGCTCGAAATGGCGCAAGCCACGGAATTTATCCGGACATTGCCAGAAGGCCTTGATAGTGCGGTAGAAAAAGGTGGCGGCAATTTTTCCGGCGGACAAAAGCAACGGCTTTGCATAGCGAGGACGCTCCTTAAAAACGCCTTTATCTATGTATTTGACGACTCTTTTTCGGCACTCGATTTCAAAACCGAAGGGGCGGTACGATCTGCGATGAGCGCAAAGCTTAGGGACGTCATCACCATCATCGTGGCACAGCGCATCAGCACTGTCATGGATGCCGATGTGATTGTCGTTCTTGACAATGGGAAGATTGCCGGCCTTGGTAATCACGAAACACTCAAAGAAACAAATCCTGTCTATCAGGAAATTATCGATTCTCAGTTTTATAGGGAGGAGAAAGCGGTATGAAAAAGAAAGAGAAAGATACCGAAAGTGTAGGCTTTAAAGGTAAAATTGTTCAAAAACCCAAAAATATGTTGGGGACGATTAAGCGGCTTGTGACTTATCTGAAAACAAGCAGTTTCCTGATTGTTTTAGCGCTTATCGCGACAATTGTAGGGACAGTGATGCAGGTATACAGCCCCAAAAAACTGGGAACCGCCATTACTCTGGTTTTTGACGGGCTTCGCCACGGCACCGCGATCAACTTTAACCAAGTTGGGGTTATACTGCTTACCGTTGCCGCCATGTACGTGGGTATATCCATCACAACCTTTTTGCAGCAGCGGATTATGGTCGTTGTCGCTCAAAAAACCACATATACGCTCAGAAACGAGCTAAAAGCGAAAATGAATAAGGTCCCGGCCTCGTATTTCGATAAAAATTCAAACGGGAATCTTATGTCGATAGCAGCCAACGATATTGACAACATCGTAACGAATTTACAGCAAAGCCTAACCAGTTTGGTTTCCAGCGTCGTTCTTCTCGTGGGCTTTTTCTGGATGATGATTTCCATCAGCCCGCTTTTAACCGGGCTTGCTTGCCTGATAATCCCCGGCACTGTCATAATCATGCTCATTACAACGCCTAAAACAAAAAAATACACCAAGGGATATTACAAATCTTTGGGTGAACTTAATACGCAAATTGAAGAAACCTATCAGGGATTTTCAGTTGTTAAGAGCTTTAACGGGGAGGATAAAGCAACCCGAAAATTCGACTCAGTCAATGAAAATATGGTGAAAACCGGATGGAAAGCGCGGTTCTTTGGCGGTCTCATGATGCCCAGTATGACTCTTGTACAAAATGTTGTATATGTCCTGATTGCTGTTATCGGTTCCGTCCATGTTGTGGCAGGAACGATTCTTATCGGTGATATGACAGCGTTCCTTCAATATTCAGGCCAATTTGCAAACCCAATTATGCAGATATTGCAGAGTTGGGGTAATTTCATCGCCATGATTGCGTCAGCAGAACGGGCATTTGAGTTGTTGGACGCAGAGGAAATGGTGGAATACATCAAGAAATTTGCAAATCATCGTGACGAAACAGCAAAGGTGGCCTTTGACCATGTGAAGTTTGGGTATACCGATGAACCATTAATGAAAGATTTCAGCATAGATGTTCAGAATGGGCAAATGGTGGCCATCGTCGGGCATACCGGCGCAGGAAAGACAACGCTTATTAACCTGCTTGAACGGTTCTATGAGATTCAGGACGGGGGCATACGCATTGACGGCATAGATATCCGAAATGTAGACCGGCAGGCGGTTCGGCAGCGAATTGGAATGGTGTTACAGGATACTTGGCTTTTCTACGGTACAATCTACGATAACATTCGTTATGGCAATGAAGACGCGACCAAAGAGCAGATATACGCAGCCGCAAAGGCCGCCTACGCTGATGATTTTATCCAGAAGCTTCCCGACGGCTACAATACAATATTGAACGAGGACGCCGAAAATATTTCTCAGGGGCAGCGGCAGCTTATCACAATAGCAAGAGCCTTTGTGTCCGATCCGGAAATCCTTATTCTTGATGAAGCAACCTCTAATGTGGACAGCCGCACGGAACTCATCATTCAAAGCGCGATGAAGCGGCTGCTCAAAGGGCGTACAAGCTTTGTGGTTGCCCATCGGTTGTCAACGATTTACGATGCCGATCGGATTTTGGTTATGGATAAGGGCGATATTGCTGAAACCGGAAACCACAAGGAGCTCATTGCAAAGAATGGGGTCTATGCCGACATTTATAATAGCCAATTCACGCAGAAAAGTATAGCTTAAGAAGAGTCACTATCTTATAATCGATGAAGCGCTTAAGCAGATATAACGCCGAAAAAGTCGGAGTACAGACCGTCCAGCAGATGACGATTTTTAAAACTGCATTGGAGCTTACCATACCAGAGCGCGAGAGTATCCCGGAAACGGATGTACGCTTAAAAAATGAGGAGTAGCACAAAGCTACTCCCAAGCAAAAGCCGGATAAAAGATGAAGTGTTCATAACGACGAACGCGGAAACACTCATAAAATAAAGTTTTTTTCGGAATTAGGCAACATTACGTTCCTATACTCGCATACAAAAGCAAATTGGTTTGATTTAGTCACACTGCTGCTGAAACCAATCATTAAGATATTCCTGGCAATTATGCAGTTTGAACTCTGTAATTCGATATTTTTGGACACCTGATTTAACCAGTGGATCATCATTGCAAAATTTTTCAATATCATCACATTTTACAACAATAATACCACCACCTGCTCCTACTTTAGGTCCTGATACAAGAATCGAGCCATCATTAAAGCCAATTTGCAAATATTCAAGATGTGCGTCGATTGCCTTTTGTAGCGCTCTCTGTTCAGGAAGTTTTTCCACAAACGAGCCTTCCAACATTATAGTATCTCATTTTTCTTAATCCTTTCAAATCCCTGCTATGGTATCAGTGACAGTGTCTCCTTTATGTTGGCACACTATTCTATTATATATAGCACAAAATAAAAATCGTTTCAACACAATTATTGCTCAGATCCTATAGAAACGATTTTGGTACGAGTGTTCATAACGACAAACTCGGGAACCCGCATTAAATAAGGGCACTGAAAAAGTCTGATTTT
>DBTI01000090.1 GCA_002306975.1 Ruminococcaceae bacterium UBA1320 | reverse complement strand
ATTCGTTCATAACGATTCCACCTTAATTAAATTTTGGGGATTCGTTTAAACGTCCTAATTATTCTTTTGGCATCCTTTCAGCCGCATATCTGGCTTCATATTTTCTAACAAGACCATCAAAAATCAAACGGAGCTGTGGGTCACCGTCAATGATAGATAATTCAGACACAGCTTTAATTTCGACTGACTTTGCTCCTGCTGATTTAAGCCTTGTCTTTTTGCGCGATTGGCGTGACTTTAAATCAACATGGGCAGTACGATCAACCTCTCGGTAAAGTTCGCCAAAAAACTTTATATGCGGTAACTGATTCTCTGCACAAATTTTGCGGACTCTTGCACACATGCATTGCTGCCAATCATCACCAGTGGGTTTTGTAAATACATCAAGAGCAGTTGTCAGCCTGTTATTTGCCTTATTTGCTGTTTCAAGGGCGGCGTTTGACTTACGTTCGACCTCAACAAGTAAATTTGCCTGTGCCGCAATTATTTCCGCTTGTGACATTGGCTTTGCGGTGTATGAACCTGTTTTTCGGATTGCTGGAATAACCTCATGTGTTACCCAACGCTTAAACGGCTTAGCTTCGGGTTTCTTACTTCCGAGAGTAAGAGAATATAAACCGGATTCGCTGACTATATTTGTTTCTCCGGATTGACTGCCTATGTTGAACATAGTCACTTCATCAGAATCAAGACGATCAACCGCTTGCGTAACATTTTGAATGTCTAGTATCTCGCAAACATCTTTAGCAACAAACCAAGGTTCATCGTTCACTGTTACAGTGCGTACCTCTTTACCGTGATAATCAAAAGGGATTAAATCATTCAATTTTTTCACTCCTTGTAATGTGGTATAATTTTCGGGGAAAGGTGGTGAGATATAATGCTCGATAGATACAGTAAAAAGCTGTTTAAGGTGGTTTATAAGCACTTACGAGGCAAAGATGGATATATAAAATTTGAATACCTGTATAAAATGGTAAATGACAAACTAAATATTTCAGAATCAGACGCTAAAGGGTGCGTAAATTGCTTAGCAAATCAAGAATATTTAGAATTTGCAAAATCCCCAACCGGTAATAATGTCGGTGTACGTCTTACTTATAAAGGCAACCATAAGAAAGAATTTTCATGGATGGCATTTAAGCAATACATGAGGAATAATTGGGTTGCTATTGCAGCTATTACCATTTCAATTGCAGCTTTCATAAAATCGTTTTTCTTTAATGCTTAAAAAAAGAGAGTATCAAAAGAACTATTGAAATGAGTAATGCAACAAAAGAAAGAATGCCTTGCGACTTAACATTCTGAATAAATTTGTTAATTCTTTTTTCACCTCGCTTTCATCTAATTGGGTTAGGCAAACGCACGGGCGAGCTGCTCTGCTGTGATTAATGTGCCTAATCCTTTGCAATATAACGTCCTAGTGCATACTCCCATGATTTCAGCAGCTTCTTCCTGCCGATATAGCAGTTTGTCTGGAAATTTTTCATCAGCCCGTTTACGAATACGTTCAAGTGTATCGCGGTAAAGTTCTTTTTCACGTGGCATTCAAGATGCCTCCTTAATAGGATTAGAAAGAATTGCAAGAATCTTTTCACGCTGACAATATCCGGTGCGCTGACCGTGGATAATAAAATCATAATATGTGGTTGTAATGCCTACACGCTTGGCCAGTGCTGTTTTTGTCATGCCGATATCAGAACGCATTTTCTCGATTTGCTTTCCCCATTCGGTCAGTTCCCATTTGGTATACATTGTTTCACCTCACTTTCATTTAATAAAAAAATTAAAAAATTCCCTCCGTTTCTTGACATAATTTTTTGAATATGATATAATTTACAACGTTGTGAAAAAACAAAACGTAATAATTTTTCTGTAGCTCCCTTTGTCAAGGGGGTCAGTATTTCGTTACGTTGTTTTACGTTGTGATATTATTATAGTTCAGCGTTTGCGGAAAGTCAATTGATTTTTCAGCATTTGCTGAACTTTAGAACTATATACATATTTTCTAATAATTGTTAATAATTATTGTGAAAAGTGTTTAATTTATGACAAGAAAAAAGCAGCCTTGTTATAAAGGCTGCATAAAAGGACGGATTATATTATGAAATTTAACAGAGAGAAATTTGAAAACGAACTTTATAAAGACTTCTTTGACAACCATCTAGGAGACATAATCAACGAATCCCATAACGCTAAAATCCCGGAATCGTTTGGAAAAGATGAAAATGGAGATTATTGTGCTGAACTAATGGCAATAAATTCTACTATACGTTTGATTGGCCTTGCTGCCGAGAAGCTTTATTCTCAATTTCAAGACGAAGTTGACAAGAAGCATAAATAAAGGCTTTTTCATTTGGTGGAAAATTATTAGCAAGTTTAAGCATTTTAGCGACGGTTTCTGGCATTTTCTCACTTCCTCTCATAAAAAATTTTTTATAAGTATATTATAGTTCAGCATATGCTGAATGTAAATAGGAGTTATTATTAATATGAATTTCATTGAGAAAATTTTAAGTCTAATCAGCAAAAAAGAAATAACCAAAAATAAAATGCTTACTGATTTAAAGCTTTCTAAAAATTCAATTATTGATTGGAAGAATCGTGGTACTGTTCCTAATGGTGAAACTCTTTCAAAAATAGCTGACTATTTTAATGTAACAATTGAATATCTTTTGGAAAATGAAAGATCAGATAACATTAAGGTATATGATGAAAAGGATAATATCATAGTTTTAGACAATGAAACGCTCGATATTATAGACAGCCTTAGAAAACGTCCTGATATGAAAATGTTATTCTCAGTAAGCAAAAAAGCAACCAAAGAAGATATTTTACAAACTGTCAAAATAATTGAAGCACTAAAGGGCAACAAAGAGGGCGAATAATGTTTGGATTATCTCGTTACATATATTGACTTGCCATGCCATATAAACGCTACTACAACCATGGATGAAAACGGATTTTATAATATTTATGTAAACGCAAAACTAAATTATGAAGCTCAGCAAAAAGCAATAATTCATGAGTTAACTCACGCTTGTCGAGATGATTTCTATAAAATTGATGAATCTATTGAAAAGATTGAAACAATGTAAATCCCCACCGCTTTTAATAGGCAGTGGGGAAATTCTTTAAAATTATACAGGTGGTGAATTTTATGAGTAAAAATAAAATAACAGACGGTTTACGACTTATGCCAAATGGTAAAACATGGAGCAGAGCAGAAATTATAAATGATAAACGATGCTTTTTTTATTCAAACGACCCACAAAAAGTATGGGATAAGCGAAATACCGCAATATCTACCGCCAATGAAGAAAAAATTATCGCTGATAGGGGCCCACTGTTTGAGACAGTCTGTGATGCCTACAAGGAACAAGTATATAAAATGAAGTACGGTACACAACGAACCTATTTGCCCGCCGTAAAACGCGCTCATGACCGCTTTGAGGGCAAACATATGAGAGAGATTGAACCGTACATGATATCAGAGTTTTTAAAATCCCTTTCGGGCATGGCACATACTACCGTAAGTAATCATAAAACGATTCTTAACGCAATATTTCAACTATGGATAGACAGTCCAACATGGCGCGGTGACGTTAACCCGGCGAAAATGACATCCTTACCGCGCGGATTAAAAAAGACTAAGCGCAATCCGCCTACAGAAGAACAGGTAAACGTCGTTAAGCAGCATTACCTTGATACCGACGCATTACTTGCTGTTACATATCTCTGCACCGGAGAGAGGCGAGGAGAGGCATGTGGAATACGAATAAAAGATATTGACTTTGAAAATAAAACAATCAGCATATCTGAAGCTATTGGATTTAAAAGTAATCAGCCTTATATTACATCCACAAAAACGTTGGCAGGAGTGCGCAAAATTCCATTGCTGTTAATGCTTGAAAAAGCTTTAGATCCAATGAGAAATTTAAATCCAAATATATATATATTAAGCGGAACAGAGAACCCTTTAACATTTTCACAGTATGATAAAAAGTGGAATGAATTTTGGAAAAAATACGGTTTTGCTCATAAAATAGAGAAAATTGAAAAACAAAAAAAACAAAATGGAAAATATTATGAATGCCATATTGTGCGTTGGCGGTCTGATGTTGTTGCTCACCAGTTCCGGCATGAGTATGTATGTATGCTCTGTATGGCTGATGTATCAGAAGAAATAGCGATTCAGCTTGTCGGGCACGCAAACGCAAAGATGATCCACGAAGTTTATATGTCATTGAAACCGCAAATGATTACAAGCGCCGGTAATAAGCTGGACGCTTTTTTAAAACAAAAGTAGTACACATTAGTACACGAAAATACATCATATTTACTCATGTTTGATTTTTTATAATCTGATTAATAAAATAAAAAGCCCGCATAATCACTACATTTGTAGCAGTTATGCGGGCTTTTTGTGGTAGCGAGTAAGTCTATAAGCCGAGTTCTGTATTTGGCAACCATCTATCTCGACCACGTGTCGCCACGTGGCTCCAGCCACCTTCCCGGAACACGCCGGGCAAGCGTATGATGTTCCTCTATGCGGTGTTGCTCCGGATAGGGTTTGCATGGCCACACAGTCTCCTGCATGCCGGTGAGCTCTTACCTCGCCTTTCCACCCTTGCCGTTTCCGGCGGTATATCTCTGTTGCACTTTCCCTGGAGTCGCCTCCGGCGGGCGTTACCCGCTATCCTGCCCTATGAAGCTCGGACTTTCCTCAGATACGGCCTTTCGGCACTGCACCCGCGGCTGCCTGACTTGCTCGCTTGAGTTATTATATAGGATATTTATGTATTTGTCAATTGTTATATTGTGTTATTTATATTTTCTTTTTACCATAAGGCAAAAAGAAAACCGGTGTCGCTAATGCGACACCGGCAAAATGGAGGTTTATCCATGACAAATTAGTTAACTGATTATTTGCTTGCTTTCCATGCGTCATACTGCTTCTGAACTTCAGCGAGTAATTTTACTTCGCCGGCAGCATCGAGTTTATCCTTAAACTCTTTAACTGTTGCATCAACATCCTTAGCTGTGCCATAGAAGAGCTGCGGATAGTACTTTGTGACAACTGCACCGCAGTTTGCATACTCAGTCTTAACAGGTGTGTTGTCAAAAATGAATCCGAGGTTATCCAAAGGCTTAGCAGCTTTGTTGTATGCATCAATGTCGGTATAGTATGTCGATTTTTGATTAGTTGTGAGGAAGTTGTTGAACGTATTGCCCCAAATCCATCCACCAGCGGATGAGAAATCGGTTGTTTTGGCAACTTCGATAACATTGTCGGATTTCTTCGTATAGTCAGTGCCTTCAACGCCATAAGTCATGAGGTTAATCAATGTCTTGTCGGTGTAAAGGAGTTTAATAAACTGGAATGCTTGATCTGGATGCTTTGAAGCTGCAGGAATAACAGTCAAAGCGCCTAATGTCTCGCGATTTGTCTTTTCATAAGGAGTAATGTCAATCTGCGTAAGGTTTAAGCCCAGTGAAGTTGCTTCTGTATCAGCTTTTCCTGGCATTAATGACCATGAACCGCAGAAGTATTTACCTGTCTTCATTTCAGTTTCCTGATTGGAAGCTGTTGAAGCATTCGGTGAGAAATAACCCTTGTCATGCCAATCTTTCATTTCCTTGTAGAAAGCAACTGTCTTGTCTGCTGTGAACGGATCAACGACTGTCTTCTCATCTGTCGGATCGAATGCAAACGGAGAGGTGTCGGATTCAAAAGCATCCCAGTCAAGTAATTTATACGGATTATCCATCTTTGCTGCGCAAACTGGGATAAGGCCGTCTTTCTTAACCTGATCGAAGTATTTTGCCATATCATCCATTGTCTTGATGGAGGTTGGGTCAATATTGAGCTTTTTCAGCTCATCTGTCTGTGCAAGGAAGCCAAAGTTATGAGCCTTTTCCTTGTTTGTCGGCAAGCCGTAATATTTACCAGCGACTTTTGTGCCGTCAAGGAAATCTTGGCCGATAAGATCAACTAAGTCTTTATTCTTTGCATCGGTAAGATAAGGTGTCAAATCTTTAAAATAGCCTTTGGTTGAATTGCCAACATAGCTGCTGCTAAGCCAGCTTGAAGAGTTCATAACATCTGCTTCTTGGCCGGTTGACAGCATGGTGGTCTCTTTCTTGCCAAGATCGTCCCAGCTAAGAGCTTCCCACTTGATTGCAAGACCAGTGTTTTGTTTTTTGAGATAGTCATTTACCGCTGTGGTTACACGGTCAATTCCCTGTATTGCCTTGTCTCCGGAAAACACTGTGAGTGTAACCGTTTCCTTAGGAGCTTCTGTGCTTGATCCCGAAGCGGTGCTGCTGGTTGTAGTTGAGCAACCTGTGAACATCATTGGAACTGCTGTAGCTGTTGCTAACGCAAAAGCTAAAATCTTTTTTCCACTGTACATTGTTAATAGCCTCCTCTTTAATATTTATACTAACCGATTTCTCGGTATTAGCCTTTAACCGCGCCTATTGTTAAACCTGAAACAAAATATCTCTGGAAGAACGGATATGCAAAGATAACAGGACCTACTGCGATAACCGCTATTGCCATACGGGCTGTTTCACTCGGAAGATTGCGGCGTGCTTCAGCAGGAATGTTGCTGTTGCTCGTTAGATAAGAAATATTACTAAGCATTTGGAACATATAGTACTGTATTGTATACAAGTGATGATCTTTTACAAATATCAAGGCCAGATAATAGTCGTTCCAGAATCTCAGCAAACAGAACAGGAAGATTGTCGCAAGTCCTGCTTTACAAAGTGGTATTACTATCTGAAAGAATATCCTAAACTCTCCGGCACCGTCTATTCTTGCCGCCTCAATAAGTTCATCGGGCACCGAACTTTTCATAAATGTGCGCATGATAATTACCCACCATGCATTCATGAGGTATGGAACGATCAATATCCATAAGGTGCCGTCAATTTTGAAGAGCTGTGAGTAAATAAAAACCCACGGCACAAGACCGCCGCCAAAGATGGTTGTAAAAAATGCAAAAAATGCAAATTTATTTCTCGGTGCAAAACTACTCCTCGACAGTGGGTATGCATACAACGCTATTATCAACGTTGCTGCAACTGAACCTATACCCGTTACAATTATTGAAGTCCCGTATGCGTTCAATATGTCTTTGCCGCTTTTGAAAATAAATTCATACGCAGATATATCAAATTGCGCGGGCCAGTATTGATATCCATTTGTCAAAATGGTTTTTTCAGAGCTGATAGATACCATCACGACAAGAAGCAAAGGCAACAAAAACAAAAGAATCACTAATATGAATATTACATTGATGATTATATTTGAAGGTAATGAAATCCTGTTGAAATCGAATTTTTTTTTGCGAACTGCGTTTTCCATCGTTGACCTCCCTGCCGTAGTAAATCGGCATAATATTAATTACACAGGCTAGTTGATTAAAACAAAGCCGAGTCAGGATCAAACCTTCTGACACCTACGTTAGCCAGCAGAACGACGACGCATCCCACTACAGCCTGGAACAAGCCGGCCGCGGCCGACATGCCGACATCGTTGAGGTTAATCAGACATCTGTAAACATAGGTATCAAGAACATCCGACACATCGTACAACATGCTTGTATCTTTCGGAACATTAAAGAACAAGTCGAAGTCACCGTTGAATATGCGTCCTACGGCGAGAAGCGCCAAAATTATCATTGTTGTTTTAAGCAGCGGCAGGGTAATATATTTTACCTGCTGCCATTTTGTTGCTCCGTCAAGCGAAGCAGCTTCGTAATACTCTCCGCTGATGCCGGAAAGGGATGCTATGTAAACAATTAAGTTATAACCTGTATATTTCCACAGATGGAAGAAAGTCAAGATAAACGGCCAGAATTTCGGTTCGGAATAAAAATCTATCTGATCGATACCGAAAGTTTTCAATATACTGGTGTCAATAAAACCATTCTGGGAAACAAAAAAGGCATATACAACGTAGCTTACTGCCACCCAAGAAATAAAATAGGGTAGGAACATTGCACTCTGGTAGAAGTTCCCTATGTGTTTGTTCCACATCTGAGACATTGCGATTGCAAGAGCAACCGGTACAATAACGTCAAGCGAGATAAACACAATGTTATACAAAATCGTATTCTTCATTGCGTTAAGCGCATCACTTGTTGTAAACAAAAACACGAAATTTTGGAATCCGGTAAACTTACTGGTAACTAAACTTGAAAAGAAATTATCCTGAAATCTGTAATCTTCAAACGGGATAATTACGCCGATCATCGGCAAATAGTTGTTTACTAAAAGGACTATAACACCTGGCAGCAACATTACATAAAATGCAAGGTCCCTTGCCATTGCGCCCTTACTTTTTCTGCGTTTTCCCAATCTCTTTTGTTCGGTCAGATTGTCCGGGGTACTGGCACCGATGCTTGGGTTGATTCCGACAGTCTGTTCCGTCGCCATTCCACAACTCTCCTTTTCTCTTTAGAGGATTTTTCAAAAATCACATCTGCCTGTTATACTTTTTAAAGTTTCTCTTTATAGCCGATGCAATAATTATTGATATTTGCTATATCGTTGCTCATATATAGTACTATTTTTCACAAAACAACTAAATAGACTAACTTGTTAAATCGTAGTCAAAATTGACACACTTCGAATTTTTTAAGTACAACAAAATAGTGCACAAAAAAGCCGTAACCCGAATATTACTTCGAATTGCGGCTTTTTGTGAAATTCAACTTCCATTATAGTGCATTATTTTGTTATTTATGAACCAAATTTACTCCGAATCTGTCTCTTCTGGTGCATTTACAATTGATTCTCTGAACTCAGAAGCTGTCATTCCTACATATTTTCGAAACAGTTTTGAAAAATAATGTGAATTCGGAACGCCAACCGCCTCTGCTACCTGATAGGTCTTATATTTTGCATTTGCGAGCATTTCCTTTGCGTTTTTAATCCTAAGCTCGTTAAGGTAATCGATAAAATTTATGCCCAGTTCCTTTTTAAACATGCGGCTGAGATAAAAGTTGCTTACATATAATTTTTCCGCCACCTGATTCAGTGTAACCTGCTCGGCATAGTGACTTTCTATATAATCAACAGCGCGGCGCATAAGCAGCTTCATATTATTGTTGTTGAAATCATGTATTTTCGCCACCGTATGCTTTGCGGCGTTTTCAAGAACGGAGTTGAGGTCTGACAGATTGTCGCACTTTTCTACCATTTGATACAGGTTTGTCAGCGTTAACTCATCTGACTGCTTTTCCCCTGCCCCTATCGAAACCCGTATAGAGTTTATAAGCGATATTGTGTTAAAATAGAAATTTTTGATATATTCCTTGTCGGAATTTCCGAGACTGTTTACAGCTTCGGTCAGCTCTGCGAGACTGACTGTTACTTCATCCGAATTTCCCGCTTTTACATTGTCTATAAGCTGCTTTTGTTTATCTGTCAGCGTTGAATAGTCGGTATATTTGAAGAAATTGCTGAGGTCGTTGTAAAATATTACGCAATTTACGCCAAGGTAAAACTTATGCTCCAGCGCCTCTTTACATTCCTTTAATTTGTCGGGAAGCTGCTTATACCCTTCCCCTTGTGTGCTGATTGAGACGGAAATGGTGAAACCAAAACAATTTTGTATAATCTTTTGCAAATATGTACACTTAGAATTTATTTCTTCCTGTTCACTTTTACAATCTACGTCAATTTTAAGCACAAAAGCCACCCTGCGGCTGCTTATCGAAACGCAAAGAACCCCGAATTTGTCTGAAAATACTTCTTCGAGTGTACTTATTATACCAAACTGATAAAGCTGCGCGTCTTGAATTGAGTTTTCATCAGTATCTTTACTGCTGTTATGATCTTCCTGTATGTTACCCTCGTCGCTTTCGACAACGCCAAGAACAAATTTATCAATATTCATACCCAGTGAATCTGCCTGTGATAAGGTTACCTCATCGTCATTACAAGTTCCGTAAATCATGTTGTAAAGCAGCTTTTCCTTGATGAAAGGCAGATTCTTTTCATACATGTGCCTCATCTTTTCCATCTCGGACGCTTTGTCGTATTTAAAGCGCAGCTCTTTAATTGCCCGTGCAATTACTGCGTTAAGCTCCTCTATCTTTGTTGGCTTTAGTATATAATCAAAAGCACCAAGCTTAATTGCCTCGCGGGCATATTCGAAATCCCTGTAACCAGTTAGTATAATCACCTTGCTGTCCGGGACTACATCCTTGATATCACTAATCATAGTAAGCCCGTCAACCTCTGGCATTTTTAAATCTGTAATAATGATTTCCGGCAGTTCTTTTGTAATAAGTTCCTTACCGGAAAGCCCGTCCCCGGCTTCACCACAGACTTCACATCCAAAGCTTTCCCAGTTTACAATGTTCCTAATGCCTTTTCTTATGATC
>DBTI01000055.1 GCA_002306975.1 Ruminococcaceae bacterium UBA1320 | reverse complement strand
GCGCGGCGGAAACCTCGCGCAGAGCCTCTGCATAGTTCGTTATATCTGTCAGGATGACAAGCACCTGCATATCCTTTTCAAATGCCAGATATTCGGCTGCGGTAAGCGCCATGCGCGGCGTCGATATACGCTCGACCGCGGGATCGTCCGCAAGATTGGTAAACAGTACCGTTCTGTCGATGGCGCCTGTGCGCTTAAACTCCTGCACGAAATACTCCGATTCCTCAAAGGTTATTCCGATAGCCGCGAACACGACCGCAAAGCTGCTGTCCGCACTGAGCACCTTCGCCTGACGCGCTATCTGGGCCGCAAGTGCCGCATGCGGAAGACCGGAGCCAGAAAATATCGGCAGCTTCTGGCCGCGGACAAGCGTGTTCAGTCCGTCGATCGACGAGATGCCGGTCTGGATAAACTCCGACGGGTAATCTCTCGCCGCGGGATTCATCGGCAGGCCGTTGATATCCATATAAGCGTCGGCAAGTATCTCCGGGCCTCCGTCTATCGGGCGCCCAACACCGTCAAAGACGCGGCCTAGCATATCCTCGGACACCGCGAGCTGTATGCCGTGGCCCAGAAAACGCACCTTGCTGTTTGCAAGATTGATTCCGGCTGAGCTTTCAAAAAGCTGAACCACTGCGCGGTCTTCGTCGACTTCCAGTACCTTGCAGCGTCTTGTCGAGCCGTCCGGCAGTTCTATCTCAGCAAGCTCGTCATAAGTTACGCCCTGCACGTTTCGAACCACCATAAGCGGTCCGGATACTTCCTGTATCGTTTTATATTCCTTTATCACAGCTCGTCGCCTCCCGTCTTCGCGGATTCTATCTGTGCTGTCATATCTGATAATATCAGTTTATAGGCGGCTTCATATTCATTTTCCGCAATGGACTTCGCGCGGCCTATCCTGCTGCGCGCTTCAATGCTGAACAATGCACCCGTATCCGCCCCGATTTCAAGAGCCTCGCGGCAGAGCTCATCGTATTTTAAAATAATTCCGAGAAGGAACCTCTGTCTGTTATATGTCGAATAGTTGTCCACGTCTATGAATGCATTTTGCTGCAGGAAGTCTTCACGTATCATACGCGCCGTTTCCAGCGTGAGTCGGTCGGGTGCGGAGAGCGAATCCTGTCCGACAAGTTTGACTATTTCCTGAAGCTCCGACTCCTCCTGCAAGACAGCCATAGCCCGCTCTCGGTGCTGCAAAAATTCTTTTCCGAGCGTCTTATCATACCATCCCTTGAGATTTGTAAGGTACAGCGAATAACTGTTCAGCCAGTTTATAGCCGGAAAATGGCGCGCATAGGCAAGACCGGCGTCCAGACCCCAGAACACCTTTACAATACGCATCGTAGCCTGCGAAACCGGCTCGGAGGTGTCACCGCCCGGAGGCGAGACCGCGCCGATCGCGGTAAGAGAGCCGCGTCTGCCGTCGCTGCCCAGGCATTCGACGCAGCCGGCACGCTCATAAAACTGTGCAAGACGTGAGCTGAGATACGCGGGGTAGCCCTCTTCGCCGGGCATCTCTTCCAGACGTCCCGACATCTCGCGCAGCGCTTCCGCCCAGCGTGAAGTCGAATCGGCAATGACCGCCACATCATAGCCCATATCACGGAAATATTCTGCAATCGTTATGCCCGTGTAGATGGACGCTTCGCGCGCCGCCACTGGCATATCTGAAGTATTGGCTATCAATACCGTCCTCTTCATTAAAGGCTCGCCGGTGCGCGGGTCTTTAAGTTCCGGGAACTCCATAAGAACGTCTGTCATCTCATTACCGCGCTCACCGCAGCCGATATAAACGATGATGTCTGCGTCGCACCATTTCGCGAGCTGATGCTGCGTCATGGTCTTGCCTGTTCCGAAACCGCCTGGGATTGCGGCAGTGCCGCCCTTGGCTATCGGGAACAGGGTGTCGATGACTCTCTGCCCGGTTAAGAGCGGACGGTCAATCGGAATACGCTTTTCAAACGGACGCGG
Organism: Ruminococcaceae bacterium UBA1320; assembly: GCA_002306975.1. GTDB lineage: Bacteria > Bacillota > Clostridia > Oscillospirales > Ethanoligenentaceae > Ruminiclostridium_D. The sequence goes on along the minus strand of DBTI01000055.1, from coordinate 10,793 downwards.
CTGGCGGATAGGCCATACATGGCAAAGTGAGAGCTTGTGGGTTTTGCCAAGCTCGTCGCGCAGTTCTACAACCGTGTCGTTTACTCTGTATTTACCGCTCGGAGCGGCGGTTACAACCTCGCCGGAAATTCCGGGAGGCACCATGCATTTATGCAGGATCAGCGAGGTTTCAGGGCAGGTAGCGTATACGTCGCCTGTCACGATCTTGTCGCCGACCTTTGCGAGAATGGTAACATCCCACTCTTTTTCGTCGTCAAGAGCGGCTATGTTGATGCCTTTTTCGATAAAGGCGCCGGATTTTTTCTCTATAAGCTTCAGCGGCCTTTCAATTCCGTCATAAATGTTGGAAAGAATGCCGGGGCCGAGAGTTACCGACATGGGGTGTCCGGTTGTGAAAACAGGTTCGCCGGGTCTAAGACCGGTGGTGTTCTCATAAACCTGTATGGTGGTAAATCTGTCGGTTATACCGATGACTTCACCGATAAGATGGGCGTCACCGACATGAACCATCTCATTCATAGAAAATGATTTGGTTTCTTTAATTGTAACAACAGGGCCGTTGATGCCAAAAATCAGATCGTTGGAACTCATTTATTCACCTGCTTTGAACTTGACGGCACTTTATCAACTGTTTGAAAAGTAGTCGCCAGGTAATTTTAAAAGCGATTACTGCGGCTGTCCACATAAGAAATACACTTATGTCACCTGCCGCAAGGTTAAAAACCGCGCTTACATCCCGATAGAAAGGCCGGATTCTGACGCGAACCAGTCCTTCTGGCCGCTGATCTTCGAATCGAGCGTTTCATCGACTACAATTCCCTTTGACGGGTTGCTTACAATGACGCCGCCGAGTTTTATGGTAACATCCTCTGCAACCTTAGCGTCCCGGCCGCTTGCCGCGACGAGTGAATCGCTAAGAGCAAGGTCGTCTTTCTTAACTCGAATTTCGACACTGCCTACGGGAACGACATCACAGCATTTTTTGACCAGATCGCACATATACTTCGCGTAGCCTTCGGTTTTTGTGAAATCGGCAATGTGCGAGGCGGCCTCTTTAAACACCTTACCGGTCAGTTCCTCACGGAGCATGAGCAGATTTCTGCGGCCTTCAAGCTCCGATAATGAAATTTTGCGGCTGTGCATGTTTTTGATTGAAGCAATCTCATTTTGAATCATGATATATGCTTCGTGAAGTATTTCTTCTTCGGCCTTTTCCATTTCGCTTTTACGGAATTCTTCGATTTCTTCGAGGATCTTTGAGCGCTGTTCCTCGGCATCTTTCAAAACGGCCGAACTGAATTTATCTAGCTTTTTTTCCGGCACAGACATAGGGCACACCTCAAATCTTCACTCCAATTGCTTCTTTAACGTAGCGGGTAATGGAATCATTTGCCCTGCCCGAGCCGTGTCGGTCGGGAATTTCTACGATAAGCGGGCGCTTGCAGTTCAGTTTTAGTTCATATACGAGATCGGGGCACAACTGCACAAGCTTTTCGGTTATTAACACAACGCCGATATTCGTGTCATCCATAGCGGATTTAAGAGAATTTCGCACATCTGCGGATTCATGCACTACGGTGCCTTCAATACCGGCAAGCCTCATGCCGACGAGCGTGTCAAGATTGTCGCTTATGAGGTAAAAGCGCACTTGGCTTCACCTGATTTCTAAAGAGATTTTTATCGGTGGATCAAAGAGAGGTAAAGATCATCAGGCCGATAACGAAGCCGTAAAGCGCAACGCCTTCGCCAAGACCGACGAACAAAAGTGATTTACCGAAAACCTTCGGATCCTCGGTGATTGCACCGATAGCAGCGGAAGAACCACTTGCAACGGCGATACCGCCGCCGATGCCGGAAATACCGGTGCCAAGTGCGGCAGCGAGGCAGGCGAGGCCTTTACCAACGCTTATGCCGTCTGTTGCTGTGCCTGCAGCGGAAACAAAGCCACCCATAGGGATAACAAGGCCGGCAAGAAGAACAAGAGCGAATGCGGAAATGTTGAGGATAAGGGTTCTCTTAATGCGGCTTGACTCTTTGCCTGCAACCTTTTGACGATAAGCAAAAAACAGCGGGGATACAACAGCAGCTACAAGTACTAAAGCTAATAGATAGTTCATAAATTAATTCCTCCAAATAAAAATGATATGTTAAAAAATTATGCGCAGTTAATAGTCGATTTTCGCGGGCTCATAAGGCTTTCCATCGCCTTCATAGAACCTGCTGAACATTTCATAGAAATGAAGTCTTATGCCCTGAATACCTACAACAAGGCCTTCAAGCGCCAAAACAAAGATATTGCCGATTATCACCGCGACAATGTTGCCGTTTCCGCAAATCTTGCCGATGGCGAACACCGCGGTCATCATGCCGGCGTGGCTGAGTATATATGCCCCGACTCTCATGAAGGATATGGTGTTTGACATATAGGAAAGCAGCACTTCAAACACTTCAAAGAACGCGGTCATGAAAAATTCGGGCTTAGAACCGGGAATGATCTCTTTTTTGCGTTCAATAAGCCGCATGAGCGGTTCCTTGAAAAAGATGAGCAAAAGGGGAAGTACAATAAGAAACGCGATAAACAGAGGCGATAAAATATTCTTCTGAAGCCCGACCAAAAGGCCGCCGGCAACGAGAATCGAAACGTAAAACGCAAGACCGGCGACACCGTTCGCGTCAAACCAAAGCTTGTCGAATTTTTTCTGCCTTATGGCGTTTGTTATGTTAAGCAGCATGCAGATGATAATGATAATAACGCCGAGCGCAACTGCGGCGATAAGCAGTATTCCGACATTTTTGTTCTCGTGTACCGGAAGAATCGTAATCGGCAACTTGCCTTCATAGCCGAACACCGAGTTATACAAGAAGCCGAATATTGCGGAAGAGATGCCGATTCGCACCAGAATGCCTGACATGGCGCCGAGCATCTTTCTGTATTTGCAGAAAAGACCGATAAGGAAGATGCATAAGCCCTGCCCGAGATCGCCGAACATGATGCCGAAGAAAAGCGTATAGGCGATCGCCATGAAAGACGTGGGGTCGATCTCGTCGTATGACGGAAGCCCGTACATGCCTGTGAACATTTCAAACGGCTTAGAAATCTTGTTGTTGATAAGATGCGTGGGGGGCGTTACGTTCTCCGCCTCTTTAGAGGATTCTAAGACACAGTCTACGTCGGGCAGCTTTTGAAAACGCTTTGCGAAACTTTCCGCGCCGCTTTCGGGCACCCAGCCGAAGACATAGAAGTTATCTCCGCACTTTGACGCGTATTTACGCAAATCAAAGGAATCGGAAAGATACTTGATTTTTGAGTAAGCGGTAAGGAATTTTTCCTGATGCTCCCGCCAGTATTTACTGACTTCGGCTTTGGCATCCACCAGAACAGCATTTTTTTCTGCCAGCGTTCTGCGAATGGCAGTCATAGCTTCATCGGGAGTGCCGTGAGCTTCTTCAAGAATGTTGATACGTTCAAAGTATAGCGATGTAAACAGCTCGTCTATCTTATCGCATACATCCGTAAGCACAACATAGAAGCCCCAGTAGTATTCCTTGTCTTCTTCAAGAGGGAAAAAGAAAACCGATTCACTGTCGTCGCATATTTCAAGCTTCGGGTAACTGTCTTTAGGCAGCCTTCCGAACCTGAAATGGAAGAACTTGCAGGAAAAAACATCGTCAAGGCTGATTTTTAAACTTCTGATGTGTGAAAGTTGTGTTAATCCCTGCTCAAGCCGTGCAATATCATGGGTCAGATCTCTGACCTTTCCGCCGAGCACGTTTATTTCCGTTTCGGTTTTTTCAATATAATCCTCAAGTTCCACGTCGGACATGTTAAGCTTGTCAAAGCTGCTGAAATGCAGCATTATATCGGAGTGGACCCCGATGTCGACCGCTCTTTGCAATGTTCGCGTATAGGGATTGAAATCCTCAATGGGTATAAACTCCTCAACGTCGTCAAGGGCAATGGATGACTGTTCCGGGTGAAAGTCGCCGTTTAAACAGCAGCTTCGAACCACGGTGTCAAAATTCTTTAGCCTGCCCACAATGTTGACCAGCTTCATTTTGGCTATTGCCATAACAAAGCCACCACCTTAAAAATATCGTTATAATGTGCAGGGGATCTCATCAAGTTTCAACCCCCACGAGCAGTTTGCTTATTTCCGCGGGTGCCAGTTCATAGCGTATGCCTTCGATGATATGGATAATGTTTTGAATTTCAATATCCTTAAGCTGAAGGAAAGACGCTACAGCCACCGGCGCCGATGTTGTAAAAGCAAAGAGCTGCTTGTGGTATTGGAACATGATTCGCTGTGCGTAATTCTCAATAAACTCATAATCCTGCTTTTTAAACGACCTGCCGTAATAGGTTTCGCATGCCGCCTGCCAAGCGCCTGCTGCGTCTGCCGCATCCATTATGCTTTCAAGGTCGTTCTTGTTTACCTTGAAGTAATAGGGAAGAAGAAGAGTGCGGATATATTCGCTTTTGGCGTTAAAGTACTTTTTGAGCCTAATGATGTCTGTGATGTTGGAAAGGTCAATCTGAATGCCGAAGGAATTTCTGATTTGGGTTTTGACTTCGCCGCTGAAGGTGTTTTCGATAATATCAAGGATTTTGCTGTAATAGAGCTTGTTGAATTCAATCTCTATTTTTATGATATCTATCTTATCGCCCTCCGTTGGGTCGTACTTTTTGAGTATTTCATAGTACGCCGTCGGTTTCAGCAGCTTTAGCAACTCATCAAAGTTTTTGACTTTAGCAAGCTCATACAAGTCAAAGGATGAGTGCTTTGCAAAAAATGACGGAAGTGTCAGAAGATATTCGTCCGCGCGCCCGGCGTTGAGAAGCCGGATGCAGCTTAAAACCTCTGCGATTTCCATTTTCATAATGAGAAATCTGTAAAACCGGAGCTCGCCTCTTTGAATGTAATGAAAAACCTTCATGTACTGGTCAAAAAGGTCACGCTTCAGAATGTTTTCAAGCTGACCGCGGTGGACGAGATTTTCGTTGACTTCGCGCAACAGCGGGGCATAAGCCGTCTGCTGTTTTAAATATGACGCCAGCTCACTTACCGTTTGCTTTCGCACAAGCTCACGATAGTTTTGCTGTGTCAGCTTGTTGCCATACATTGCGTGAACCTTAGCGGTCAGAGCCTTGCTTCCTGTGTTATAAGCCATGAATCATCACCCGCCAATAACTCTCTTATATATTTCTTTGGCCCATTGCTCGTGGTTTTTCTCGTAGTTTTCGTTAAGCAGCGTTGCGACACCGGAATACTTGTTTTTAATGTCTTCAAGTGCTTCTTCGAGGAATTTTTCCTCGGTACCGGCTGTCACATCAATTCTTCTTTTCGCGCGTTGAATATATTTTTCACGCAGAGCCTTTTTGTCCTGCTCAATTGATGATTCCGCTTCGCCTTTTAAAGCAAGAGCGTCGTCAGTCATTTTTTGAGCCATGTGGTCAATTTCTATAATCTTCTTGATAATATCCTGCACTGCTGTCCCCCCTTTTATTAAAAGCTGAATCACGGTGATCGCGCTGGGTGATTATTCCCCGTGAAAATCTATGCCCCAATTCTTAAAACATAAGTATGGGGTGGCGGCGCTTTTGCATCCGCCAATTATTGTTCCGGCAGAAGCTGAACGCTAACCGGAATAATAATTATGACAAAAATTAACTTTGTTCGTCATAATGCCTACTTGATATATAATAATCATTTTTAATTATATTTCAAGAGGCTGGATGAACTTAATTTTTAAGGCTTTGCATAGGGGCGGGAATACGCCCTCCGCGGGCGATAAACTTGGATGGAGAATAGCGGTTGACTTCCATAACAGGGCCGCCGCCCAAAAGCCCGCCGAAGTTAAGCTCGTCGCCCGCTTTTTTGCCAATGGCGGGGATAACTCTGACAGCGGTGGTCTTGCTGTTGACGACGCCGATTGACGCCTCGTCCGCAATAATCGCGGAGATAACGTCTGCCGGTGTGTCGCCGGGGATCGGGATCATGTCAAGCCCGACGGAGCAAACGGCGGTCATCGCTTCAAGCTTTTCAATTCTGAGCGAGCCGCATCTTGCCGCTTCAATCATTCCCGCGTCTTCCGAAACAGGAATAAACGCGCCGGAAAGCCCGCCGACATGTGAAGAAGCCATAACGCCGCCTTTTTTCACAGCGTCGTTTAAGAGAGCGAGTGTCGCGGTTGTTCCGCAGCAGCCGCATTTTTCGAGACCCATCTCTTCAAGAATATGAGCGACCGAGTCGCCGATTGCCGGTGTCGGAGCAAGCGAAAGGTCGACAATACCGAACGGTATGCCAAGCCTTTTTGACGCTTCAAGAGCGACAAGCTGCCCGACGCGGGTTATTTTAAACGCAGTCTTTTTAACGATATCAGCGACGCCTGTTAGGTCGCAGTCACCGGCTTTTGCAAGAGCGGCGCGCACAACGCCGGGACCGGAAACGCCGACGTTTATAACGCTCTCCGGTTCGCCGGGGCCGTGGAAAGCGCCCGCCCTAAAGGGGTTGTCTTCCGGCGCGTTGGCAAAAACGACAAGCTTTGCGCAGGCGATGCTGTCGCGGTCTGCCGTGCGGTTTGCGCACTCCTTGACTATTTTGCCCATTGTCGCCACGGCGTCCATATTAATGCCTGTGCGCGTGGTGGCTACGTTAACTGAGGAGCAGACAAGGTCGGTTGTCGACAGAGCCTCGGGTATTGTGGAAAGAAAATGCTCGTCCGCTCCGGCAAAGCCTTTGTGGACAAGCGCAGTATAACCGCCTATAAAATTTACGCCGACGGTTTTAGCGGCGCGGTCAAGCGCCAGCGCATATTTCACATAATCATGCGACAGGCAGGAAGATGCAATCATTGAAATAGGGGTAACTGAAATCCTTTTGTGAATGATAGGAATGCCGAATTCCTTTTCTATCTGCTCGCCGGTTTTAACGAGGTCTTCGGCTTTTTTGGCGATTTTATCATAAACCTTTTGACAAGACGCGTCGATATCGGGATCGCAGCAGTCAAGCAGCGATATTCCGAGGGTAATGGTGCGTATATCCAGGTTTTCCTGATCAATCATTGTGACTGTCTCAAGAATATCGTTTACATTAAGCATGATTAGCCTCCACGTTTGCGGTAAAATCATAAATCTGATGAATGGAATATGTAAATTTTGGCGGCATTATAAATATATGAAAGAAAATGTTAAAGCGGCGCCGCAAAACCAACCCGCAAAATCAAATTTTGTGCATGCTGTTGAAAAGATTTTCATGCATGACATGAATGTTTAAACCGAGGCTTTCTCCAAGCACATTCATCTTGTCCGAAAGCTCGGCGCAAGTGATTTTTGAAGAAGAAATATCGACGAGCATAATCATCGCGAACAAATCCTGAAGCACTGATTGAGTGACTTCGGTAATATTAATATTATTGTCGTAGCAAATGCTGCTGACACGAGCCAGAATACCAACCATGTCCTTGCCGATAACTGTAATGACGGCTTTCATTGGCTACCTCCAGATAAAAGGTTTTGTTTGAAAATCAGATCGTAAACCATGTGCTTAAACCGGGATAGTTTGTTCTATTTATACTGAAACTCCACGCTAAAAATTATAGCCATAAATGTAAAATAAACCGCAAAAAATTTTCGGTGATTTTTCCAGTAAATCCAGAATTAGAGTTCGCATAGTATCTTAGTTTATTATAGTATGCTAAAAATAAAAAAATAGCAATACTTAAAATCGCAATATCGTATATAGAGAATTAAAAATAGAATAATTCATATAATTTTGTGGGTAAAACTAAAAATATTATATTAAAAATGACATAGATTTTTGGATAATTCTACTCAATATATATGGTTGTGAATATTTTTACAACAATATGATGTAAAAATTACAGATAACGTGTTATTATAGATATGAAAATATTTTTAGTCAAAAACATGTTTATTTAGGAGGCTGATTAATTGATACTCGCCGATTTCCATGTTCATAGCGACAATTCTCCCGACGGGGAAAATTCTGTAATTGAGCTTTGTGAGAGTGCTATTAACAAGGGGCTTTCATATCTTGCCATTACGGATCACTGTGAGATTGACACTTTTTATAAAGACCGCTACAATATAGGTTTTCGGCAGTCTTATATCGAAGTGAAAAAAGCAGTATCAGTTTTTAACAGGCAGATTTTTGTTTGCGCCGGCATAGAGCTTGGCCAGGCGACGGTAAATACCGACGTCGCCGAGTCTGTAACAAGGCTGCCATACGATGTTGTTCTCGGTTCGATGCACTGTCTGCCGGGCAAGGAAGATTTCGCCTTTCTTCAATATGAAACCGCTGACGTTAAGAAACTCTTTTCAGATTATTTATACGAGCTGCTGCGCCTTGTAAACTGGGGCGGCTTTGACATTTTGACGCATCTTACCTATCCACTCAGGTATATTAACGGAGAGCAGGGCTATAATTTAAAGACAGAAGACTTTGGGGATGAAATTGAATTGGTTCTCAAAGAAATCATTAAGCGCGGAATTGCGCTTGAAATCAACACATCTGGGCTTCGGCAGAAGATAAAATCGACAATGCCCGATTTATTCTGCGTAGAGCTCTACAAATCACTTGGCGGTGAGATCATAACACTTGGCTCGGATTCACACAAGGCCGAGGATATCTGTGCAGGAATACCGCAGGGCATAGAGCTTGCAAAATTGGCAGGGTTTAATAAATACTGCGTTTATAGAAGCAGAAAGCCTGAATTTATAGCAATATAGTTAATATAGTATTTGTTCGCGGTAAAGGTAAAAATTACTCAACCTTACAATTTTGTTATGGACTTTTTACTTCAGATATGGTAAAATCATTTTTGGTGCAAAACTAGAATATGTATTTTTAATACGAATTATCACGAATGAGGTGAATGTAATGATAATGTATAATTTGTTTATACAGATATGGCTCATATTAAACTTCTTTACTACTACATTTTGCCTTTATCATGTGGTAATCGGTATTGCGGGTCTACATAAGAATAAAAAGTATGCGGAATGCGAGCATAAACGTAGATTCGCCGCTATTATCGCCGCAAGAAATGAAGAAGCGGTTATTGAAAATTTAATTAAGAGCATAAAGCTTCAAAATTACCCGAAGGAGCTTTTTGATATAATCGTAATCGCCGACAACTGCACAGATGCAACGGCGGATGTTGCCGAAAAGGCGGGAGCGATAGTTTACAAGCGCTTTAACAAAGCCGAGGTAGGCAAGGGCTTTGTATTAAATTTTGTTTTTGAAAAAATATTTGAAGAACGCGATATATATGACGCATTCTGCATTTTTGACGCCGATAACGTTGTAGACCGCAACTTCTTCAATGAGATGAACGGTGCGATCGAAGCGGGGTTTGAGGTTGCTCAGGGTTACCGTGATATGAAAAATGCGTCCGACACATGGGTTTCGGGCGGTCATGCGCTGTTTTACTGGATGGAAAACAGGTTTTTCAATTCCGCGCGCAGCTATCTCGGTCTTTCCGCAACAATCAACGGAACAGGGTTTATGGTTACTTCGAATCTGGTTAAAGAGATTGGATATCGCACCACTACCTGCACAGAGGATATTGAATACAGCCTCCAGTGTGTGCTCGCCGGCAGGCGTGTGGGCTGGGTGCCTAAAGCAATCGTATATGACGAGCAGCCGGTTACACTCAGCCAGTCAATGAGGCAGCGTTTAAGATGGACCAACGGTCTTATCCAGTGCTACAGGCGGTATATGGGTCCTCTTGCTAAAAAAGCAATTGAAAAACCCGATTGGGTTACGATTGATATGTTTATGTACCTTGTTTCTTTCCCGATTATGATATTCGGAATGGTCGCAGGTGTAATGAGCGCTTTCTTTGTCGTTTTCCGAATATTCGACCCAATGGGGACAATTGTTAATCTCGGGCTTTTGGGTGCCGGAGCTTTCGTGAGTTTCTGGGGTGTCGGGCTCCTAACGCTATTAACCGAAAAGAAACTTACAAAGGATATGATTAAGGCAGTTGCGACTTATCCGATATTCAATATGCTTTGGGTTGTTATTTATGTAATGTGCCTCTTTAAGAAAAAAGTAGAGTGGAAACCAATCGTCCACATGAGAAATATAAGCATCGGTGAGATTGAGTCTAAATCAAAGATGAATTATTGATTGATTTAAGAGGTCAATCAAAATCCCGTCTGTATTACAGACGGGATTTTTTGCGATTTGTAGTGGACAGAATACGAAAATAGTATTACTACCGTACCCTAACCTCCTGCGGCAAACGCTTAACGCAGTTAATAGCTTTAAACAAGAAAAATGTGCAGCCATAAGGTTATATGCGTTGATTGCAAACAAAAAGAGCCGCCTTAATGCAGTACATTTAAGGCAGCTCTTTTGTATTGTATGATTAGTCGTTGTCGTTTGCAAGGTGGAAGCGGTCGATCAAATAGAACAGAAGGCTGAGCACCATGCCGACTATTGTGGCAAGAGCCATGCCCTTAAGCTGAACAGAACCAATCTGAATGAATGCGCCGCTAAGACCCGTGACAAAAACAATCGATGTAAGGGCAAGGTTCTTGGATTTGCTGTAATCAACCTTGGAGTCAACAAGAACTCTGATACCGGAAGCGGCGATCATGCCGTAGAGGAGGAAACTTACGCCGCCCATGACCGGCGCCGGGATAGATTGAATTGCAGCGGAGATTTTACCGATAAAAGCGAACGCCATTGAAAAGATCGCCGCGCCGCCGATAACCTGCACACTGTAAACCTTGGTTATCGCCATAACGCCAATGTTTTCGCCGT
>DBTI01000306.1 GCA_002306975.1 Ruminococcaceae bacterium UBA1320 | reverse complement strand
GACTGAAGATCCTGCTGCGAGACAAAAAGCTGATAATAGCGCAATGACTTTTTTCATATTCTTCCTCCTCCGTAAAGTTAGCCTCGGGTTGACATGCCTATGTTGTCGTGTTATCATCAACATATCAACAGTGTTTATTCTACGAATTTTTAGTAGAATAGACAATACACAAACTCGATTTGAAATTTGCACATTTTTAACCGAGCTGAAAGTGAAGATTCTATGCATAAAAACAGATCGATTCAATCCAGTATGTTCATTACCTATTTTTTGATTATAAGCACCCTGATTCTGCTTTTTTGCGCATCAATCTACATATGGGGAAACACTTCGCTGAAAGCGCAGGCCAAATCAGATATTAGCGGTCTTTCCAGCACCTACTCGCAGGCTTTATCAAATCAAGTCGGCATTATGGACTCTGTGTCTCTGAACGTCGTCTATTTAAATCTTGTCAAACAGACATTCTCTGACTACATCACCCTCGGCAAAGGCAGGACTGACGTTCATTCGGCAGCAGAAAAACTGTATAACACAAAGCAGCTGACGGATGTGCTTATGGGCATACTTGGTCCAAATATGCCGGTTAAGCAGATTAACCTTTATGACTTCAACGGACATATGTTTGCTACGGGTACATACAACACCGATATACAATATTCTTTTCACAACCGATTCTGGTACAGGGAGGTATTGAGCAATGCAGGAAAAAAGTACATAACATCGCCACATGAGGACATGCAGGTCTCAAAGCTTATCGATGCCAATTTGCATGGAAAATATATATCGCTTTGCCGTGAATATTACGATAAAAATTATAATCCGCAGGGTATCGTCGAGATTGAACAGGATTATAATACACTTTTCAGCATATTAAAAAATAGCGGCACAAAGCGGGAACAGGTTTACGTCTTCAACACCTCCGGGGATATCATTTATCCCGACAATCTTTCACCAAAAGAAGCCGGTATTTATTCTAAGTATTATGCCGCTACCACTTCCCAAAAGGGTATTGTGACAATCACAAACAGTTTGACTAAACAGAGTGACCTGCTTAGCTATGTGAAGTCCGATGACACCGGTTGGACGACAGTTGTCGCAATTTCCGAGCAGGCCTTTCTGCAGCCCATCTACTTTTTTTCACTCGCGATTTTACTATCTACAATTGCTTTACTGGCTCTAGCATTTTTTTTATCTTTTTTAACCGCCAAGAAAATCACCGCGCCCATTTCCAAACTGCGCAGAACTGTAAAAAATATTGATTATAACGCTGAGCCGTCCGATTCTATCGGTGAATTGAACAGCGGATTTATTGAACTTGAAGAGCTGAATCACGCTTTTATAAGAATGGATGCGCGAGTGAAAAAATCGGTAGAAGAAGCGATGCTGTCCCATCAAAGCGAGATGCAATCGAGAATATTAGCGCTACAGTCAAAAATGAATCCGCATTTTCTTTTCAATACGCTTTCGATCATCAATGCGATGGCGGAAGAAGAAATGTGTAAACAGATCAAGAGCATATGCATGAATGTTTCTGATATGCTCCGGTATATCTCGTCAGACACATCTTTGATAACGCTTGATAATGAAATACAATATATCGACCAGTATATCGCCTGTATTAAATATTTTTACGGGGATAAACTGTCCTATTCAATTGTAGTTGACCGCGCTATGTATACACTGAAGATTCCGAAGCTTTTGGTACAACCATTGGTAGAGAACGCCGTAAAGCATGGAACAAAAAACACTCCACCCTGGACTGTCGCGGTAAAGGGATTTATTAAGGATGGTTTATGGCAAATTGACGTATTGGACAATGGTTCGGGCTTCGATCTAAAAAAGCTTTACGATCTCAATCAAAAAATCCGTGAGATTGATAAAACAGGGCTTCTTCCAAGTCTTGAGATCGAAGGAATGGGCTTGCTTAATACCTATATCCGACTAAAAATGCAGTACGGCAATGAAACAATATTTCATATTGAAAATGTTAAAACAGGCGGTTCAAAAGTTTCAATTGGCGGAAATATTTGATTTACACGGATGATTTTTTTTGCGTGCGATAAGGGGGAAAAAGAGTGAATAATGACTTCTCCTATAAAATAATTGTTGTAGAGGATGTTGAGCTAATTGCAAAGAGTATTGTGCGGAATATTCAACAATTAAATATGGGATTTGACATCGTCGCAACCGCAGAAAATGGAAAAATCGCGCTTGACCTGATTGAAAAATACACTCCAGAAATTGTGCTGTCCGATATAAAAATGCCCGTTATGAGCGGGCTTGAATTAATGAGTATCATCAACGAAAAATATCCGTTCATCGTCAAAATTATTATCAGTGGATATGATGATTTTGTATATGCACAACAAGCCTTGAAATTTCAAGTTAAGGATTACCTCCTTAAGCCATTAAAAGAAGTTGAGCTTCAAAACATGTTAAGCAAAATGAAAATTTACTTGGACGCGCAAAGGCAAAACACAAAAATGCTTGCATTGGCGGGTAGTGATGTACATAAATATTCGACGGATCAGATTGTCGATATGGTCATAACCTATTTACAGGAAAATTTTTCGCAGGAAATCAGCATGGATTCGATTGCGAGCAGCTTGAACTTTAATTCGTCCTACCTTTCGAAGATATTCACCAAGCGCATGGGCGAAAACCCCCTAAAATACCTGACAAATCTTCGAATAAATAAAGCCAAATATCTATTGGCCAGAAATCAGGATCTATCAATCAAAGAGGTAGGCGCTTTGGTGGGGTACGAGAACCAATACTATTTTAGCAGAGTTTTCAAAGCGGCCACCGGTGTAAACCCCGCCAGATATCGAGGTAATTCCTAGCTTTATTGGGATTTACAGCCATCTCTGCCATCATTCGGCATCAAAAGCAGGGATCATGAACCTAAGCCGGTCAAATAAAGTCTTTATACTTTTTGGGCTATGTGCAACGCTTTACAAGCTCAAGCACCAACTGATTCTCTTCATATGAACCAATTGTAACCCGAAGCCATGTCGGCATACCGAATTCTTTGCCCCCGCGCACCAGAATACCTTTTTTCAGCAATTCGAGCACATAATAATCGGAATCACTGCCTGTATCGAATATAATGAAGTTCGTGTTGCTCTTTATGTATCTAAGTGAGAGCTCGTCAAGCGTTTTGTAATAAAATTCTTTGCTGCGTTTTGCATTGTCGAGCACACGCGTTACAAAATCTTCATCGTCAAGGTTTGCATGTGCCGCGACCTGCGACAGTTGACTGAGACCTGTCGGCACCTGCGCGCTTTTACCATATAAGTAATCAGCTCAGAGCTCAGGTGAAGCGATTCCATATCCGACTCTAAAGGATGCAAAACCGTACAGCTTTGAAAAAGTGCGTAAAGCGAGAACATTTTTATGTGTGCCAATATAGGAAATTCCGCTGAACGTATCGGGCGATTCTGAAAATTCAATGCCTCATTGAGCATGATGATACGGTCGGCTTTCCGCTTGCGCGGAGAATATTTAGGCTTACCACGTTCCACTTGATTGAAGCTGACAGCTTAGGCCCTGCCTTTTCGTCGGAAGTCGTTTTGTCCGTGTCATCCTATGCATTCAGAGGATAAACCGGCTTCGTTCCCATTTTGGGTCAGGCCTTTCAGCAACTTTGGCCTGTTCGCGTAATAACGACGTTTATCAGCAGTTCAGTTATCTTGGCCATACTGCCCCCGCCTGCTCCCTGACCTCTTGTTGCTGGAAGTCTGCCAGTCTCTCACATTTCCGGCTTCATCCTTACGGATAGGGCTACTGTGTCACATTCTGTTTCCTCATGGCCGTTTCCAGCTACTTCGGGGATGTTAGGCTCTGCTGACGGAACAACAGGTTCTCTTACTGAGAACATTCAATCCAGTGACCTCGTGTCACACAAA
>DBTI01000118.1 GCA_002306975.1 Ruminococcaceae bacterium UBA1320 | reverse complement strand
CAAAAAAGGCGATGAAGGGCGACAAGAAATTTGAAAACGAGCTTGCGCTGCTCGAACGGCTGAAAGAGGCGCTGGATAACGGAACACCGGCGCGCGCGGTCGAGCGAACCGACAGCGAAGCGGAGCTGATCTCCACAATGGCGCTGTTGACCGAAAAGCCGGTTATCTACGCCGCCAATATGAGCGAGAACGATTTTAAAAACGGCTATGAGAACAATCCGCACTATAAAAAGCTGATTGACGAGGCAAAAAAAGAAGGCGCGGAGGTGCTGCCCATCTGCGCGAAAATCGAGGAAGACCTTTCCGGTATGCCGGATGACGAAAAAAGTGTTTTTCTCGAAGACTTGGGTCTTGCGGAATCGGGTCTTGATCGGTTGATTCGCGCGAGCTACAGTCTTCTTGGGCTGATTTCGTATCTGACGGCGGGTGCGCCGGAAGTGCGCGCCTGGACGATCAAAAAAGGCACAAAAGCGCCGCAGTCCGCCGGTAAGATTCACTCGGATTTTGAGCGCGGTTTTATCCGCGCCGAGGTCGTCGCCTATAAAGACCTGATGGACTGCGGTTCGATGGCCGCCGCCAAAGAAAAGGGTCTTATCCGCAGTGAGGGAAAAGACTATGTGATGCAGGATGGCGACATTGTCCTGTTCCGCTTCAATGTATAATTTTTGTGATGCAGGAATTTGATTTTTAAATGAACATATAAAAGCGGCTTGATGAAAAATCATCAGGTCGCTTTTCTTTTTATGCTTGCTGTATGCAATATCACTGAATGCTTGTTGTTTCATCGAAGCCGCTTTACGGGGTGCGTAGGTAGATGTATAATATTGCTATTAAGTTTAAATAGAAGGAACACGACAACAATGTTAATTTATGAAAAATATCCTGTATACGATGGTTGTTTGATTTTGATAAATATGTATGGAGTGCAAGATGACAAACAGAATGATTGTGGATATCAGCAACTTCATTTTTGTTGAAGATGCGCCGCACAAGGCTGACGCAATAATGATTGTGGGCGGCTCCCATCCAGAGTTGGGAGAAAAGGCGGCGGAATTATGGAAACAGGGCTACGCACCTGTGATATTGGCTTCGGGTGGCGTCAGCATAAAGACGGGGAAATTTCCAGGCCCGAAATCCAAAACTGACATCTATGATAAGGACTATAAAACAGAGTATGCGTTTTTTACCGACGTGCTCTTGAAAAACGGTGTGCCGCAATCGGCTATCTACGGAGAGGACAAGTCGTCATATACAAAAGAGAATGCTCTTTATACAAAGTTGGTTGCAGATGAGAACGGATTTCACATACATCAAGCGATACTTGTATGCAAAGCGTTTCACGCACGGCGCAGCATGATGTTCTATCAGATGGCGTTCCCCAACGTGACATTTAATATTTCAACGGTAAACGGTTATGACATTTCAAAAGAGAACTGGTACAAAAATGATTACGGAATCCAGCGGGTTATGGGCGAACTAAGCCGCTGTGGCAACCAATTTGCAGAAGATTTTATAAAGAATAAAGACCTGTTTGTCAGATGATTGAGCTGATGCGGAAATAACAACTAAAGAGAGGCAGATATGGATATAGAACTAAGACAAGCGAAAGCTGACGACAAAGAAATATTGAGAAACCTGTTGGAAAAATATGATTATGAATTTTCACAGTGGGATAATCGGGATGTAAATAAACTGGGATTGTTTGGTTGTGATTATCTTGACTGCTACTGGACTGAAAAGAACAGATGGGCATATTTTATCATTGTGGACGGTAATCTTGCAGGCTTTGCATTGATAAATGATTATCCAGAAGCAAAAGAAGAGACGGATTATTCTATGGCTGAATTTTTCGTTATGTATAAATACCGCCGCTTTGGTGTAGGAAAATTTGTTGCAACGCAATTGTTCGATAAGTTTCATGGCAGATGGCAGTTAAAAAGACATCCTAAAAATACACCTTCGGTTTACTTCTGGGACAAAGTCATCTCAGAGTATACAAATGGAAATTACAGATTGGTAAATGGTTATCCTGATGCAAAGTACGATGACGGCACATTAGGGGATATTTTCTTTTTTCAAAATTAAGTTTTAAATGTGTAGATAAAGAGGTACATAGATGAAATACGCAATTATTTCTGACGTTCACGGGAATTACCCCGCACTTGCCGCTGTTTTAAAAGATGCAGAGCAGGCTAAAGTTGATAAATATATTTTTGTAGGCGATTATGCAACCGATATGCCGTATCCAAATGAAGTTGTCGAAGCAATAAAAATCTGCAAAAACAGCTATGTTATCCATGGAAATGGAGAAGATTATTTTAGTAATATTTCCACGCAAGATGAGTCTATGTGGACGGATGGCCAATTCAGCGTATTATATTGGAGCTATAAAACTTTGAGCAAAGAAAACAGAGACTATCTCATGCATCTGCCGCAACAAATAAACTTTTCGGAGGGCAATAGAAATGTTTATGTTGCCCATTCGTCAGCGGATTTTATCGGAAAGGCTGAGCACAAAGAGTTTTCCTCTTCAAAAGTAGCAATGAAATATTCAAGTAAACAATTCTCGCGTGACATCTTATTGAATGACATTCATCGTTATTTATCAAGCGACAATGAATTTCAGGAACACCTTGATGCCATGTCGGACGGTATTTACATATTCGGGCATACCCATATTCAGTGGCATGTGCAGTTCAAGAATAAAATTTTCATTAATGCAGGCTCATGTGGCGAGGCTCTCGATTTTTCGGTGATGGGTGCTCCATATACGATTCTTAAGGTTGAAGCCGATTCTATAAAGGTTGATGAACGTCATGTGTATTATGATAGGAACGCACTGATTACAGCCTTTAAAGCATCATCATTATATAGCCAGGCAAATGTATGGAGTAATCTTGTAATCAGCCATGTCATAACAGGGAAAGAACATTTGCGTTTTTTCTTGAATTACCTGGAACAGTATGCGAATGAAATTGGGGATAAGTCTAGACCGTATTCCATTCAAACGTAAGCGTCAAATAAATTGTC
>DBTI01000311.1:6003-20551 GCA_002306975.1 Ruminococcaceae bacterium UBA1320 | reverse complement strand
TATCCATGGATTCCCTCTTTTCTGATGCATAAACCATATCATGCCAGAAGCGTCGGAGCTAAAACTCCAACGCTCCTGGATTTTTGATAACCTACTTCATTTAAATGTCAAAATATCAATAACCGATGCAAGATTTCAACCAATCGCTGGTAGATAAATTATCAGGGTTGCCATAGGTTGCATCAGCTACGGTCTTCAAATTCGCAAGAGTAGTATCAGGTTTCAGGGAACTCTGCTTTATCAAAGATGCAGGCATCTCAACCCAAGAAGTCTTATCTTTGGTCTTAAGGTCAATAATTTTATCATATTGATTATTCATTTCAAGAGAGACTAAACGGATGCCTTCATCGCCGATCTGAGAGAAGTCAGCGCAAGCGCAAGCTTTCCATTGAGAATCGGGTTCGAGCATATCCTGAATGTCTGTATTACAAATATCAACCGACACCATAGGAATTTTCTTGCCTGATTCCTTGAGTGCCTTGTAGCAACCACGTGCATATGCATCGTACGTTACCCAGATTGCATCAATATCTCCCTCTTTATATTTTGCAAGAGTAGCGGTCATAACATCATACATGGAACTTTCAGCATTGTTTAAATCGGTCGGGCCAATTGTCTCAACTGTCTTAATGAGACCTTTCTTTTCATATTCTGCATATCCTACTTCACGACGGTCAAACGGTGATATGTAGTTAGGGCCAACCCATACTTTCAGAACTTTAACCGGTTTTTTATCAGGAACAAGTGTGCCTATGTAAGCGAGTAGGTTTCTGGAATAATCAGCATCACTCTGGAAGAACTGTGTGATGCCGTCAATGGTTCTTGTATTGCCGTTTTCATCCTTAAACTGAGTGTCAAAGGTAGCGATCTTGAGTTTCGGATATTTCTTGACGATGTCGCTCAAGAAAGTATAGGCGTAGTTTTGACCGCCATGCGAAACAAACAGACCATCGTAGCCTGCAGCCGCACAAGTGCTAATATCATCCTGCCATTTGGAATCGTCACCGCCTGTGAAATACACGTCGCATGTCATACCCAATGCTTTTGCAGTTTTTACGCATTGATCAGCACAAAGCTGAAAGATGTCGCTGGATGCAAGGTTAAGAATGTACGCAACTTTCTTACCTGCAACAGGTGATTGTGAAGTTGATGTAGAGGTGGCTGCTGTGCTTGAGGTTGAAGGAACGCTAGATGAGCTTGTACTGCAGCCAGCAAGGGAAACGGCCATCACACCAGCTAGAAGCATTGCAATGAATCTTTTCATGTTTTTCCTCCTCTAAAATTGTATTTTTTCAGACCATACTCTGGTTCTGATTACTATATCAATTTATCATGTGGATTTGCGTTTGTAAACACTTTTGTTGCTTTTTTGTTGTTATTTTTCTATTTTTGTTTACACTTACAAATAGCAAATTTCTTTTTGTGCAATATTCCATGTATCATTTTACGTATTTTTACATATAATTTTAGTCACTTAATAAATAAATTGTCTTATACTTAACAATATTTTGGCTAATTTTTATTGATTTCTACGAAAATAAAAAATCCACCAATTTCAAATAAGCAATTAGTGGATTTCTGTTTGTGCAATTTTAACTGCCGAATATGTTGAAAAAATGTCCGTTTATGTGTTTTTATAGACATCCTTTTTGTATAATCAGACATGAATAAAACGATATCTCTGTTGTAGCCACCACTGCATAGGCACGTTTTGCAGCAGCATAGAAAGAAAACCTTTCTATCATACCACAGCATTCAGCGCCGCGGTCATCATATTTAGCAACAATTTTCTTAAAATCTTCCCATATTGGGGTTTCCAAATCTTTGTGGCATTCCTGCTTATCCATAATAAGCACAGGATTCTCAACAGAATCCAATGGCAACAGCTGAAGTATAGCGTCCAATAATTCTGTTGCACTAACGCCATCCGCACGAATTAGAATATTTTCTTTGGCGCAGGAGGCAGCAGGAAAGTTGGCATCACCTATAACCAATGTATCACCATGACCCATTTCAGCAATAACTTTTAATAATTCCGGGGACAAGCATGCTGGAATTCCTTTTAACATATTGCATCACCTCACTGATTGATTTGTAACTTAATACTAATTTCAAATATAGCACTATATTTTATATAAATCAAACTAAATGTTTGATTTATATGCGATTTGTTGTTTTTCTTTGCTTTTTGCTTGACTTTTCAAATAAATCAAAATATTATTAATGTAAATTGGGTTCTTAAATTCAAACTCATACTGTTGTTATGGTGAATAAAGGGAGAGTGTCACATTAATGAAAAAAGTAATCAACAATCCGCAAGATTATACGGATGACATGCTTCGTGGTATTTATGCTGCCCATGCTAATCAAGTGAAGTACGTAGAAAGCGATCTGCGCTGTTACTGCGTAGCCAACAAAAAGCCGGGCAAAGTAGCCATTGTTACAGGTGGCGGAACCGGTCATCTACCTCTGTTTCTTGGTTACGTAGGTGAAAATATGCTGGATGGCTGCGGCGTGGGCGGTGTATTTCAGTCACCTTCTGCAGAACAAATTTATAATATCAGCAAAGAAGTTGAAGACGGTTCCGGCGTTCTATATCTTTATGGTAATTACACTGGTGATATAATGAATTTCGACATGGCTGTAGAAATGTGTGAAATGGATGATATTCAGACACGTTCTATAGTCGGTGCGGATGATGTAAATTCTCATCATGACTTAAAGCTTCGCCGTGGTGTTGCGGGCATCTATTTTATGTATAAATGTGCCGGTGCGAAAGCTGCTCAAAATGGAACACTTGATGAAGTTTTAACTTCCGCTCAAAAAGCTAAGGATAATACTCGTACTGTTGGTTTTGCGTTAACGCCCTGTATTATCCCTGAGATTGGTCATTCAAATTTCACCTTGGCAGATGATGAAATGGCAATGGGAATGGGGATTCACGGAGAACCCGGCATTTGGAACGGCCCAATTAAAACAGCTGACAAAATCGCAGAAGAGTCACTGAAAACCCTCCTTGACGATATGCCCGTAGCTTCAGGAGAAGAAGTATGCATACTCATTAACGGTCTCGGGGCAACTTCTTTGGAAGAATTATATATTCTCAGCGGTTCAGTTTCAAAAATTCTTGAAATAAAAGGCATTAAAATTTACCGTACGTTTGTCGGTGAATACGCAACTTCAATGGAAATGGCCGGTGCATCAATCTCTATTTGCAAAATGGCTGATGATGAAATGAAACAGCAGATTGATATGCCAGTTTGTACGCCTTTCTATTGTCAAAAGTAAGGAGCTGTTGAATTTGAATACGATTACCTGTACACAGTTGCCGGCCCTTTTCCAAGCTGTCAGCCTGATTTTCAACGAAAAAAAAATTGAGTTATGTGATATGGATGCAAAAGTGGGTGATGGCGATTTAGGGCTTACCATGAGCAAGGGTTTTAGCGCACTGCCTGCTTTGCTTCAAGCAAATAGGCAGGATGACGATGTGGGCAAAACTCTTATGAAAGCAGCACTTAAGATGTCTTCTGTTGTTCCTTCTACGATGGGCACTCTGATGTCTTCTGGTATTATGGAGGGAGGAAAGACTTTAAAAGGCGCAAAGGAAATTGACGCTACAGGGCTTTCTGCCTATCTAACCGGATTTGCAGTCGGTATACGAAACCGCGGGAAATGTGAAAGAGGGAATCGTACAATTTTGGATGCAGTCGGTGCTGCTGCCGATAAAGCGGCTGAGCTTCTTGCCAATAATCCAGCAGCAAACCTTACAGATATTATAAACGCAGCTGTTCTAGGTGCGGATGAGGGCGTTGAGGCTACCAAAAATATGACGCCAGTGTTTGGTAAATCAGCTGTTTTTGCTGCAAAAGCAATTGGTACACCTGACCAGGGGGCAGTTGCCGGTCGCTATATGCTTATTGGAATGCAAAATTATATTTGCAGATACTTTCCGTAACACCGCTGAATTTACATTTATCACATCATACTAGAATACCTTTTTGAAGACAAGCCTTTCTCTTGGGAAGAAAAGAATATGCGTTATTTCGCCTATCAAATAGAAATGTAAAGTCAGACACCCGCATATGAACCAAACCTACATAATGGATGCTGCTAAGAATCCCCAGCCATAGAATAATAAACTATGGCTGGGGAATTCGTATATCCGGAAAAATATCTATCCATTTATTCAATGCCAACAAGCTCAGCTACTTTTAGCCCTTATAGGGCTGATTTCAAACCACCACTTGAAGTGGTGGTCATGACTTAGTTGATCCTATAAAACCGGCGACGTATTAAGTGACGTATACATTTAACTCTTAGTAGATTTTTTAATCATTATTTGCCTAAACCACACAAAACAAAAGGCTCAAATTCTGGTTCTCACACAAGAAGATGCAAGATGCATCGCTTGAAATCACAGCATCTTTATAGTATCCTATAATTGGTGATTAAATGAAACTGTGTTTTAAGAAAACAAAACTTATAACCGTATTATTGTTGGGATTTTACTTGCTAATGCTGGTTTGCGGATTTTATCACCCAACGTATACGTTTTTTATTGCTTTCATTTATATGGCCGCTTTGAGTGAGTGCCTTATTTTTTTATATCTTCTCGTTGGTTTTTTTAAAGAAAAGCTCTGTGTTCAATTACTGAATTAATATTTCCATTCTTTTATTCAAATTTAGATTAGAATAGAATGGAGATTAAATATTATGGCAATTCGTAAACTGGGCTTTTGGGCTTCGGCTGTTAGTTTATTTACTTTTTTACTATATACTATATGTTTCGTGGCAAACTATTTCATTAATTCATCCTTTTCATGGACTAATTCAAGTGATTTTATCAATTATTCCAATACACACTCACAACTGTTCAAATATATTGCGATGTTCTTAATGCCTGTTTTTAGTTTTAGTTTCCTTATTCAATTAGAATGCCTAAGGGAAACAGTCTGTGAAAAGAAGAAGTTTTTTATTAGAGTAGCAACCCATTTTGCCATCGCTTTTTCAACGCTAATCAGCATAAACTACTTTGTGCAGATCAGTGCAATCAGGTTGCAAATTGCCGCGAATCAAGCGGAAGGAATCAGTCAATTTGTACAATCAAATCCGAATTCATTTATTAGTGCCGTTAATCTGCTTGGATGGACGGCGTTTTTGGGTATGGCATGTCTTTTCGCTTCTGTGGCAATGAGTAATATCCATATTGAATGCATAATAAAATATTCTTTGCTTGTAAATGCTGTCATGATGTTTTCTTCAACCATTGCATATATTTTTAGCGTCACCATTCTTCAAGCACTTTTTATGTTCGCCGGGTTAGGTGCGGCAATTATTACAGAGTCTATTGCCATGTGTATTTATTTTAAACGTGTTGCATCAATATCATAATAGATCAACCGCATCACGGTAAATAAAACTTCTGTATAGAAAAGATTAAAAGCAATGTGCAGGTTCAACTCCTGTACATTGCTTTTTTTGATGCTCCGAGTGGCGATTTAAGTTCTGAACCTTATGCAAAAAGGTTGTAATGCTGTGCATATTATAGCCTCGCCGCAAGCTCAAGCGCAATATAAAAATTGCTAAGCTGGTGGTTAGCTTCTTCGTTATTTCCCAGTATCCTTCTGTCCCAATCAGGGGCATCAAGCAGGTCTGTGCTAATCAGAAAATTGTAGAGCTCCAGCTTCCTGAAGTTGCATACTGCCTGAATGCCTGCACATTCCATGTCTACAGCTATACAGCCTTCCGATTTTCTCTTTTCCATGTTGCCTCTCGTTTCTCGATAAATCCCATCAGTCGTCCATGTCTTTCCCATGACATACGGCAGACCAAGCTCATCAAAAAACCGAGCAATCTTCTCTGCATTCCTGATTTTGATATAATCCTCTGCTTTGGCATAGTGATAAGAAAAGCCTTCATCACGGTATGCATACGTGGGTACGATCAATTTTCCAGCGGTGATGGCTTGATCTAACGTTCCACAGGATCCAAACATAATATATTTTGTGGCACCAATCAGGCAATGTGATTCTTCAATACATGTTCCCGCCCCTGCCGAAGATAACATCGTCATATAAAACGCTATTTCTTTACCCTTATATGTAAACTTAAAAATAGGAATATTACCATTAACCGATGCGATTGCGGCAACCTGTGTGCAGTTGAACTCCTTCAGGATATTTCCGACCACAATATTTGAAAAAGTAATAATACAAATGTCACAGATTTTATCCCGCTTCCCATAACAGCTATCCGGATTGATAATGGCTTTTGTTTTATCATCGAATGATTCCGTTATCATAGAGTCCCCGCCCTTCAACATCGTGCAGTATTTACTATAGATTATATATGAAGTTTATCATAAACAAAAAGAAAAATCCATGTGCAGTAAAAAGCGCAGGCATAAAAACTGACGCGCCCACAAAGCTATGAGTGTGTCGTGCCTCCAGTGCAACTGGTGCGGGTAACAGGATGTTGAACACAGGTTCAAATTCTAAACCAAGCGTGTTAATCCCCTATACGGCAAAGAAAGCTCCATGGTTTTCACCACGAAACCTTTTCGATTGGTGGAGACGGACCAACCCGGCCGTATCATGATTGCTGCTGAGAATATTGCAGCTCAAGGCCCATACTTTTGAAGCCGGAGCGGCTGTGCGACCGGCTGATTAAAGTGGAAATCCCCGCAACGCTCTGCGTGAGCAAATCGAAGCATCCCGCTAACCGCTATTGCAGCTCCCGCTTCTTTTTAATTTTCTTGAACACGACGATGCAGATATAAAGGAGCAAAAAGCCGGCCAGCACGGCGGCGAGCGTCGCCGTCTTCCCCGGACCGCCCATCTTCACCTGCGCCCAGAGCGTGTCGATCATCAGGCTGGTGTCGTCGGGCAGGTTCGTGTAGGTCTCGGAGTTTTTGAGGACGCTCTGCGGAGGGTAGATGATAGGGTTTTCCTGTGTTTCCTTCGGCAGAAGCTTTTTTGCCGCGGTCTCCGGTGATGAATAGCCGACGTAATCCATGTTCGCAGCGGCAATGTCCGGCTCGCAGAGAAAGTTGATGTACTCCTCGGCTTCCTTCTTGTGCTGGGCGTTCTTTGGTATGCACATAGCGTCGACGAAGAAGTTCGTGCCCTCCCTCGTGGGGATTGCAAACCCGATATTGGGATCCTGGCTCACGAGTGTCGCAGCATCGCCGGCGTAATACGGGGCGAGCCAAGCTTCACCGCTTGACATCTTGTCGAAGATTTGATCCATGACGTACGCCTGCACCAGCGGCTTTTGTTGCTCCAGCAGCTTTGCCGACTGCGTCCATTCCTCCGTTTTCGTCGAGTTGTAGGAGAAACCGAGAATTTTCTGCGCGATGCCGAACGCATCGCGTGGGTTGTCGAACATCAGAATTTTCCCCGCGTATTTCGGATCCCACAGGATCTTCCAGTCGTCCACCTTTTCCTTGACGTATTTTTTATTGTAGAAGATGCCGACCACTCCCCACGTGTAGGGCACGGAATACTCGTTCTTCGGGTCGTATACCTCGTTGCGGTATGATTGGTCGATGTATTTATAATTCGGAATATTCGAAAAGTCGAGTTTTTGAACCAGCTTTTCTTGAATCATCTTCGCAATCATATAGTCCGACGGAAAGATGACGTCGTAGCTAGCGCCGCCGCTGACAAGCTTCGAATACATTGATTCGTTGTCCTCGTAGGTCGTGTAGTTGACCTTGATTCCGGTGCGCTTCGTGAATTCCTCATTGACGTTCATCGAGCCGTCCGCGCCCGGCGAAATGTATTCGCCCCAGTTGTAAACGTTGATGGTCACGCCGGTCGAGGGCACGGAAGCCGCCGTCGCGGGCCCAGCCGGAAACGAAGCCACGATCGCCGCGGCTAAAATTATTGAAAACCATTTTTTCCTCACGGCTCACACCTCCATCTGGGGCGCTCGGGAGGGCTTTTTATCCTTCGAATTGCGCAGATTTATGAGCAGCAAAAGCACGATGATCGTGCCGAACAGCAGGGTGGAAAGCGCGTTGATTTCCGGGCTGACGCGCTTTCGCGTCATCGAATAGATGAAAATAGGCAGCGTCTGCGTGGTGCCGCTGGTGAAATAACTGATGACGAAATCATCGATTGAAAGAGTGAAGGCCATGATCATCCCGGTCACGATGCCGGGGAAGATTTCGGGCAGCACCACCCGAAAAAAAGCGGAGAGCGGGTTGCACCCGAGGTCCTGCGCCGCTTCAAAGAGGTTCGGGTTCATCTGCCCAAGCTTCGGCAGTATCGAGAGGATGACATACGGCAGGCAGAACGTGATGTGTGCGAGAACAAGAGAGAACATGCCTAGCGAGCCCCCGAGAATTCGCGCGGCGAACGTGAACAGCAGCATCAGCGAAACGCCGGTGACGATGTCCGGGTTCACCATTGGTAAGTTAGTGACGTTCATCACGACCCGCTTTGTCCACTTTTTCATGCCGAAGATGCCGATGGCCGCCGCCGTGCCGAGCACCGTGGAAACAATCGCCGCCGTTGCGGCAATGAGCATGGTATTCCGCAGCGCGTCCAGCAGCATCTGGTCTTGAAACAGGATGGAGTACCACCGGAACGAAAAGCCGGACCAAACCGAGCGACTCATGGTGGTGGAAGCGTTGAACGAAAAAACGATCAGCACCGCAATCGGCGCATACAGGAATAGAAAAATCAAAAACAGATACACGCGGGAAAGCGCCTTCATACCATGACGCCCCCTTCCATCGCGCCGTTTTCATCGAACTGGTTCATGATTCCCATGCATATAAGAATCAGTACCATCAGCACCAACGAAATCGCGGAGCCGAGGTTCGGGTTGTAGGCGCTGCCGAGGAACTGCATATCGATGAGGTCGCCGACTAAGAGGTTTCCGCCGCCACCGAGCATCTTCGAAATAATGAAGGTGGAGACGGCCGGCACAAACACCATCGTCACGCCCGAGATTATTCCGGGCATGCTCATCGGCATGGTCACGCGGAAAAATACCGTGCGCGCATTTGCGCCGAGGTCCTCGGCCGCCTCAATCACGCTACCGTCGATTTTCGTCAGTATGGAGTAGAGCGGTAGAATCATGTAAGGAATGTAATTGTACACCATGCCGAGCACCACCGCGCCTTGCGTGTTTATCATGTGCATTGCCGGCAGGCCGAGTCCCTCAAGTGCTCGGTTGATGAGGCCACTGTCTTCGAGAAGGGTCATCCACGCGTAGGTTCGCAGCAGAAAGTTCATCCACATCGGCAGCATAACGAGCAGGATCAGAACGTTCTGCTGCCGCGCGCGCGTCTTAGCAATCAGGTAGGCCAGAGGATATCCGAGGATCAGGCAGACAGCGGTCGCGATTGCGCCAAGCCAAATGGAGCGGAGAAACACGTTCGAATACTGACCGACCTCCTCAAGATTCATCAGGGTGAACTTGCCGCTGCGGTCGGTGAAGGCAAAAATCACCACCAGCGCTGTTGGCACGATGATGAAGACCGCCATCCAGACAAGGTAAGGAAAAGACGCCGATTTTGCTTTCATTCAGACGTCCTCCTTTTCTTTCGGCAGCGCATCGGGGTCCATTTCGTCGCTGAACGAGCTGTAGTCCCCAAAGGAGCCCGAGTATTCAGACTTGTGCATGATATGGATTTCATCAGGCTGAATAGCCAGGCCTATCTTTGCGCCGACCTTTTCGTAGTCCGTAGTTTGAATCATCCATTTGAAGCCCTGCACGTCCACAATGATTTCAAAGTATACACCTTTGAAATTCGTGTCCGTTACAACGCCCGTAAGGTGATTTTCATCCGGCGGAACGATGTCGATGTCTTCCGGGCGTATGACAACGTCCACTGGCTCGTTGTGCGTGAAGCCCTTGTCGACGCATCGGAAATTACGGCCCGCGAATTCCACGAGAAAGTCCTCGCGCATTATCCCGTCAAGGATGTTGCTCTCGCCGATGAATTCCGCGACAAAGGCGTTTTTCGGTTCGTTGTAGATGTCCTGCGGCGTGCCGATTTGCTGGATGGCACCCTTGTCCATCACAACGACGGTGTCGGACATCGAGAGCGCCTCTTCCTGGTCGTGTGTCACGAACAGGAAGGTAATACCGGTTTGCTTCTGGATCTTTTTCAGTTCCACCTGCATGTCCTTACGCAGCTTCAGGTCCAATGCGCCGAAAGGCTCGTCGAGCAGCAGCACCTTCGGGTTGTTCGCCAAGGCCCGCGCGATGGCTACGCGCTGTTGTTGTCCGCCGGAAAGAAGGTTGACGTTACGGTGCTCGAATCTTCCAAGGTTCACCATACCGAGCATTTCATGGACGGTAGCGCGCACCTCGCTTTCGCTTTTTTTGTGTATGCGCATCCCAAAAGCAACGTTATCGTACACGTTCAGATGCGGAAACAGCGCATATTTCTGGAAAATCGTGTTGACCTCCCTCTTATGGGGCGGCAGCTCATTGATTTTTTTCCCGTTGAAAAAGACGTTGCCGGAATCCGGTCGGACGAATCCTCCGATGATTCGAAGGGTGGTGGTCTTTCCGCAACCTGAGGGACCGAGCAGCGTGACGAATTCGCCGTCTCCGATGCTGAGGTTGAAATCTTTGAGCACTATTTCGCCGTCAAATGATACAGCGATGTCCTGCAATGATACAATGGCTGGTTCTCCCAATTTGTACATCCCCCTTGCGGTAAAATAGTATATGAAGTCTGCGCACACGACCCGGCGTTTTGGTCGGTGCATTTTTTACACGAATCACGCCGGGGCAGTCTCTCGCTTTTTCTTTTTATGTTACACTCGATGCATAATCGGTCGTTCCTGATGCGGAGTAATTGTGTCAAATTTACCGAAGTTAAAGTCGAAATCGCCGCAGGAGAAAAAGACGCTGTGCATCTGTGCGAGATGTTGTATGACTAAGCGCAACATAACAAATAATAAATGCAGAAACCCGAACTGTCAACTATTTATTCTGAAATTCTGCGTTTTTACCGAATATTCTTGATATAATATAGAATAGATGATATTTTACTCTGGTTTCCTTTGGAATGCTTCTGTTTCCTTCCATAACAGCACATTGAAAGCAAGCTGCCTGAGGAGATATTTTCTCGCTACGAAAGGCAAAGCTGGTATTACACATTTACCCATATTTTTGAACAATTTGCTGCCAGGAGTCGACACAATCTGCTCATATATCTGAAAACACAGTTGGTTTCACATGCAAAAGAAAAAGTGTAAATGGCAAAAGTGCGAAATCAATCTGTGACGCTTTAGAAGTTAAGTTCAGGCTGTCTTTGAAAAACAAAAAGATGATCCCCTATCAGGAAATACCATCTCCATGCCATCTTGCTAATTGCCGATGGAGTAAATGTTCGCCTTGTGGCTGATATTCTTGGGCACTCAAAGCCTACAACTACACTAATATTTATAGTCATGCAATACAGTCTGCACAGGCAGCCGCAACCGCTAATCTTTATGATATTTTAAACCCAAACGGGCATTTTCAAATCGTTTTTTAACACAAAAATAAAGAAATTGCGAAAAAGCAAAACCCGCACAGCCTTAGACGGTGTGCGGGCTCGCGTTATAGGCGGTTAGGTAAAAAAAGAGACCAATGGGAAATGGTAATACAAAAGAAACGCACTCCACAAATATTATTACAAATCATAGTACCCTATTAATAATCGTCCTTTTAAAATATGATGTTATTTAAAAGCTTACCGCCATTATCATACATGTATTATGACTTTTACAAAGTTAATACTGCATGATATTTTTATATTCGCTTTTCTAAATTTATATATAACTTGCCCGCAAAGCTACGGTCGCATCTCCCTCAGTACAACGTCTGGTCCGGATAATAATGACAGGTTGCCTTTGCTTGGTGCGGTATCCGTTTTAACGCCGCCGTCACCACATGTCAGACCAGTGGGTGTCTATGTACTCCACACATGGCACATAATTTGCTTCTCCATAGAGAACCTTCCAGCCTGGCGGCACATCCATAAAGGAAGGCCAAATGGAATGCTGATTTTTCGCGTTTGTTAATACGAAGTAGGTTCCATTTCTGTTTTCGAAAGGATTATTCATATTATTTTCCCTCTTTTTGTGCCTGCACGATTTATTTTCTGTTCAATTTTTCTGTAAGGATTCGTCCAATTTGGGCAAGCGGTTTTGGTTGGCACATGTCGAGATGGGTACAATCAATATTGTATTGTTCAAGTTTCCCGTGGATATAAGGGCTCCATGCTTCTTCGGGATCAGCGGAGTCAATCCACTCGAGTGCCTGGATTGATCGGAAAAACAGAACAGTTCCACGGAACGGTTTCGGGTGATATTCTCTTAAAATATGAATGGCATTTAAATGAACCGCTTTCATTTTTCGAACAGTTTCCATCTCAAGATCTGCCAGCGCACTGCCATTTTGTCGAAATACGTTCATAACAGCATCAAGCGTTTTGGGTTTCCCCTCTAAACTGCGCAAATCACACCGCCCTAAAGCAAGCAGCGCCTCCAGCCCTTCTTCTGCCTCCGGAACATCTTTGGCCTCTGGCAGGTCATAACCCGGATAAGAATCCAGAAAGGCAACAAAGTCCAATTTTTCTCCCTGGCTTTGCAGCCGCGCCGCCATGATCTGCACAAGATTTCCCCCAAGGGACCAGCCCAGCAAATGATACGGGCCTTCCGGCTGAACCTGACGAACCAACTGGATATAATCGTCAACCATTTCGTCGACGGTTTTCGGAAAATCCTCATCGTGTGCGATTCCGCGCGCCTGTATTCCATAGACGGGATACTCAGCATCCAAAGACGCCGTCAAACCCGCATAGCACCAACACAATCCTCCTGCCGGATGCACACAAAAGAGCGGCGGCTTTTTCCCTTTTGGCCGAATAGGAAGAAGCCTGTCCAAAGCGTTTTTATGCCCGCCCATTTGCAATTGTTCGGCAAGACCGGCTATCGTCGGCGTCTCGAAAAGATTTCCCATATTCAAATTGGACCCAAGCGAATCGCGGACTCTGCTCATTAATTTTACCGCCAGCAAAGAATGTCCCCCTAGTTCAAAAAAGTTATCATCAATTCCAACTCGCGTCACATTTAGAATTTCTTTAAACAGAGAGCACAAGATCTCCTCCTGTGGTGTTCTGGGGCCTCGCCCTGTCAAAACGGCATTCCACTCAGGTTTTGGCAATGCTTTATAATTCAGCTTTCCGTTGGGTGTCAGCGGAAATGCGGCAATTTTTACAAGGGCGGACGGAACCATATAATCAGGAAGAAAATCGGCGGCGTGCTTGCGCAAAATCGCCGGGCTGAAATCCGAGTTGGGTGCGGGTATAACATATGCTACCAGCCGCTTGTCTCCTGGCTGATCCTCACGAACAACAGCAACAGCCTGTTCGATATCTGGATGAGCCGTGAGAACTGAGGAAATTTCGCCCAGTTCGATACGAAATCCGCGGATTTTTGTCTGAAAATCTGAGCGCCCCATATAATCAAGAAAACCGCTTTCATTCCAGCGCGCCAGATCGCCCGTTCGGTACATCCTTGTTCCCGGAGCGCCAAACGGATTCGCAACAAAACGAGTTGCAGTCAGTCCGGGGCGTCCCAAATACCCCAGAGCAAGCCCCGCGCCAGCAATATAAAGTTCTCCCACCACGCCGGGCGGAACGGGCTGCAAATAATCGTCAAGCACATAGACCTTAAGGTCTTCAATTCCGCGTCCGATCAGACTTTTCGCTTTCGTGGCCGCGACCTTTCGATTCAACTCAAGATAACTGACATGCACCGTCGTCTCGGTAATTCCATACATATTAATGAGGGTCGGCGCGTTTTCCGGGTGGCGGACGTACCATTCTTCTAATCTGCCGAATTCAAGCGCCTCACCGCCGAAAATGATATAGCGCAAGGAAAGTTTCCGACCAAACTCTTCATTTTCCCGATCCGCCTGCATGAGCTGGTAAAATGCGGACGGCGTTTGATTGAGGACCGTTACCTTCTCCTTTACCAGAAGCTCCAGAAATTCTGAAGGTAAGCGGCTGATGGAAAAGGGGACGATCACGAGACGGCCACCATAAAGCAGCGGACCCCAAATTTCCCAAACTGAAAAGTCGAACGCATACGAATGGAACATTGTCCACACGTCGCCGCCGTTAAAATGGAACCAGTGTTCCGTGGCACCAAAGAGCCGGGCGACATTCTGATGCGAAATCACAACGCCTTTTGGCGTGCCTGTGGAGCCCGAGGTATAAATGATGTAAGCAGGACTTGAAGGAGACAATGCTTGTGTACGGTCCGCATCGACCGGATTAATAGAAGGAAAATGCAGTATTTCTTCGCGTATGTCCGTTTCATCAAGTACAATTTTTGCCGCGACCATCGTTTTCGGCAGTCTTTCTATTGTACTGCCTGCCGCGAGGACGCAGGCGGGTTTTGCGTCTTCCAGAATGAATGCTATTCTGTCATTCGGATACTGCGGATCAATCGGCAGGTATGCCGCCCCCGTCTTAACGACCGCAAGCAAAGCCGCTATCATATCGGGGGATCGCGGCAATATCAACGCG
>DBTI01000311.1:0-5698 GCA_002306975.1 Ruminococcaceae bacterium UBA1320 | reverse complement strand
TGGGCGAGCCGATTGGCGCGCAGATTCAGTTCCTCATAGCTCCATGCAGTGTTTTGAAACACCAATGCGGTATTGTGGAGCGTCCTGACAACTTGCTCCTCAAACAGGGAAGGCAAACAGGAAAAAGGCGTTTCTTTGGAGTCTGGATTCCAATCCACAAGGATTTTGTGCCTTTCTTCCGGAAAAAGAATTTCTATTCGCCCAACCTTCCCGATTCCATCAGCGTCCGCCGCGATTCCTTCAAGCATGTGTAAAAAGCGTTTTTGATGTGTCGCAACCTCACGCTGACTATAAAGATCCGCGTTTGCTTCAAAATCAATACATAACCCGTTGCCGTCCGATTTATTATAAACACTGATTGACAGATCCTCGACGGGACCTGTTGCCACCTTGTGTGTGACTCCTTTGATTCCTGCAAAATCAAGGCCATAATCGAAGGGGAGGATATTGATAAGCAAACCGGCTAATCTTTTATTTCCCCCCAGCAACTTAAGGTCGCGCCGCAATTCTTCATGGCGGTAACGCTGATGGCCATTTATTCGGCGCAATTCTTCTGAGACCTGCTTTGCCAGTTCCGCAATACTCATTTCACTCTGTACAGACAAACGCAGCGGAAGCAGATTCATAACCATACCGGGAACATTCAGTGAAACGGAACCCAACCGTCCCATCATGGGCAGGTTGAGAATGACATCTTCCGTACCTGTCATGCGGTGCACATATGCAGCCGCAGCCGCAATAAGCAGAACAGGAAGAGGTTCTTTTATTTTCTGCGCTTCTCTTTTCAGCGCATATTCGGCATCCGGCGACAAATTTGCGGCTCTTCGAAGAACATGACTCGCAAGCACGGTCGATCCGCCTGAAAGGCTGATAACCTCTGGATGATCTGAAAAGCGTTCCCGCCAAAAACTACGGTCTCTTTCAAATTTTTCCGATGCGCGGTAATGCGCGTCTTCCTCGAGAACCTGACGAAACGATCCGAAAGCGTCTTCCCCACAGTTCTTTTGACGGACAAGCGCGGTATACATATGTGCGACATGCTGTGAGATAAGTGAAAAACCAAATCCATCCATCACAATATGGTGAATTCTCTGGTACCAGTAATACCGATCCGGCGCGATTCGAAACAAAGCCTGAGAAAAAAGCGGATCGTCAAAAAGACTTACCGGCTTTGCGATATCTTCCATCATCCAGCTTTTTGCGGCCTCCCCCGGATTTTCCTCGGCACTGACATCCATAAAACACAGTGGAAAATCACGGGGAGGACAAATCTCCTGCCAGGGTTCATTTTCATCCATACCGAATTGAACGTGCAGGGCTTCAGTTTCTTTTACGGCCTGCCTAAGGGCCGATTCAAAAAGCTCCACATCGATCGCTCCGTTGATTTCTACATATTCACCTGCATTATAAACCGGATTTTTCGGTTCAAGCTGCTGGGAGTACCAGATGCCGGCCTGCGCTCCGGACAAAGCTTGGTGTATACTTTGACAAGTCACCATTCCACATCGTCTCCTTTCAAAATGCGCATGAATGGAAAAATAGTTTATTCGTGCAAAGACAGCGCCTTCCACCATGCGGAAATCGTCGGATCCTTCGCAAGCCTGACAAAGTTAATGTCTGGCTCGATTACGCGCCATTGTTCCACAAGATTCATCATCCGAATGGAATCGAAACCCCTGTCCATTAAATTCTCATCGTCATCCTGATCTGTCAACGATTCTCCGAGTATTTCGGAAATCTGTTTGCGCACAAGCTCTAACGACAGACCCTGCTCATTGGTATCCCGGCTTTTTAAGTCATGAAGCAAAAGCTCAGTCGAGATCGTCACACCGCAGCGGTTCGCGACATAGTCCATCGCCATTTTATGATGTTCGGGAGAAAAGTCTGCCATCGCATCTCCCACAAAAAACACTTTCAAATCCTGCATAAAAGCGTCGCATGCTGTTAATAGACAGCCGATATGTGCATAAATCCCGCACAAAATCACTTGGTCACGTCCATTGCTTTGCAGAAAATCCTGAAGCTTAGTTTTTTTAAACGCACTGTATCGCCACTTGACAAATATCGTATCTTTCTCACTGGGTGCAAGATTGTCCGCTATTCTTGTTTCGTCAGGCGTGTCGGACAGCCCCGGCCCCCAAAAGTCACTGAGCAATGCCCGGTCAGCAGGATTTTGCCCACCCGGCTGCATTGTATATACAACCGGTATGCCGAGTTTTTCAGATTCTCTTTTCAACATACCGATATTCTCGATAAGCTCTGACACTGGTGGACGACCCGGTAGATAGGCATCAAGAAAATATTGCTGCATATCATGGATGAGAAGAACCGAACGTTTCGGTTCGGGTTTCCACGACACCTTATTTTCCGGGAAATCCGAAGGTTTTGGCATGGGATACGGCACAACAGCGGAGATAGCCATAAAATCACTCGTTTCTTTTTCGAATATTTTTATTTGTTGAATAATATAAGCTTTTCTGAAATGATCTCGCGAAGCAGTTTCTTGCTGACCTTTCCAAAGGGGGTAAGCGGGAAGGAATCCACAAATTCAATCCTATCGGGAATTTTATAGTCAGAGATTCCCCGTTTTCTTAAAAAACTTTTAAGTTCACCGATTGTGGGGGTTCGATGACGGGGAATTACAAAAGCACATGACCGCTCACCGAGAAATCTGTCCGGCATTGAAACGATCGCCACGTCAAATACGTCATCATGTGCAAGAAGATGATTTTCAACTTCTTCCGCCGCAATCTTTTCCCCTCCCCGGTTAATCTGATCTTTCACGCGACCTTCCACGACGATATAACCCGAAGCGTTCACCCTCACCAAATCGCCTGTGCGATAAAATCCGTCCGGCGTAAACGCTTTGGCGTTGTGTTCTTTTGCTTTGTAATACCCTCTGATGGTGTAAGGTCCTCTTGTCAACAGTTCTCCAACCTCACCCGGTTTCACTTCGCAGTCGTCCTCATCCACAACGCGGATTTCATCGTACGGCGACATTGGCCTTCCCTGAGTACTGACAATGGTTTTTTCGGAATCATCAAGACGTGTGTAATTAACGAGTCCTTCCGCCATGCCAAACACCTGCTGCAGCGTGCAGTCAAAAGCGGGCATTATCTTTTTCGCAGCTTCCTCAGAAAATTTCGCCCCTCCGACCTGCAGCACCTCAAGGCTGGACAAATCATAATTGCGGGAAGAGACGGCTTCGGTCCATATCATGGCGAGCGGAGGAACAAGAGAAGTGATTGTCACGCATTCCTGCGCAATAAGCGGGAACGCCTCATCCGGGCTTGAGCCTGGGGATAAAACGATTCTTCCGCCGGCATATAGCGTCCCGAGTACGCCGGGTGAACTGAGCGGATAGTTATGCGCGATCGGAAGAACCGCGAGGTACACGCTTTTACGATTTATCCGACAGACTTCATTGCTTTTCCTCAAACTGTATATGTAGTCGTCATGCGTCCGTGGAATCAGCTTGGATAATCCCGTGCTTCCACCAGACAACTGAAGGAACGCGACATCGCTGGATTTTACTTCCGGCGTCTTCTCAAGCGGAGCGGCATACATATCCTTGAGGGGCAGAAATGTCTCAGCGATTCCTGCCACAATTACATGCTGCAAGGTCGAAACTTTCTCTTTCACTTTCCTCGCAAGCGGACAATAGTCAAATCCCGCATATTTATCTGGAATGATGTATACGACCGCTTCGGTGAATTCACAGAAATAAGTGATTTCACTGCTCCTGTGCGAGGGAAGCGCGAAGACCGGCAACGCACCTAACCGGAATAAGGCAAAACAGACTTCAAAGAATTCCGGAATATTAGGAAGCTGTACGACAACGCAATGCCCCTTTTTTATTCCCAGTGCCTTGAATCCGGCGGCCATACGATCCGCATTTAAATTCAGTTCGGCATAGCTGATGCTTCTTTTTTCACTTGTAACAGCGATGCGTTCTCCTTCGCTTTGCGCGCGCCTGCGCAGCATTTCGCCAAATGTTTCGCCTTGCCAGCAGCCGGTTCTCCGGTATATATCCGCGAATTTTTCCGGCCAGGAAGGATATTCGTCTATCATTTCTATATCTCCTCCTTTTCAATCCCCATAGCAGAAAGCATGGTGCGAAACTTAACTGCGGTTTCCATCAATTCCCCTTTCGGGTTTGACCCCGACACCACGCCGGCCCCTGCGTATAAACGCATAGAATTCCCCTCTGCCTCCGCACAGCGGATCGTAACAACCCATTCTCCGTCACCGTTTGCATCGCACCAACCAATCACTCCCGTAAAATAATTACGGTCAAAGGATTCGATTTTGTAAATTGCTTCCCGCGCCTGGTCGGTCGGCGTCCCACAAACGGCAGGCGTCGGATGGAGTGCAAGTGCCAGCTCAAGAGAAGAAACAGAGGAAGCTTTTATCTCTCCCGTAATTTTTGATGAAAGGTGCCATATTGTATCCGTGCATACCAAGGACGGCTTATCCGGTACTTCCAACGTGCGGCAGAACGGTTTCAGCGCGGCGGCCACCGCGCGTACAACTACCGCATGCTCATGTAAATCTTTTGCAGAAGAAAGCAGTTCCTCCGCTAATCTTTGATCGGTTGCAGGGTTTTCGCTTCTGGGTCTGGAGCCTGCAAGAGGATTCGCTGTCAACTGTAATCCTGATTTCGAAATAAGCAGTTCGGGGCTTGCACCAATCAGCGTTTTCATCTTTTTGAGGGTACTCTTGGAATTAGATTCATCGGAAACGTTATCCGATAAATTAACTGCAAAAGTATAACCGTGCGGATTATGCCGTAAAAGGTTATAAAGCAGTTGATGAATATCCACGGATTCATGTGAGGTGAGCTGCAGCGTTCTTGACAATACAATCTTGCTGAGCTGCCCCGAAGCGATATATTGAAGCCCTTTTTCCACCCCATCCATGTACTTGGAAGGTTCCGGCTCGGGTATCACTTCAAAACCGGATAGTACAGGCGATATGGACGCGACACCTGAATCAAACCGCAGCGGAGGGGATATTTTCATTTTTTCGGGTACAATCAATCGTGCCCCTTTTTTATAATCAAACGGTATCGCGCCCACCACAACTGGATTGCTGAAACCATGTTCTTTTGCACTTTTGAATGCAGCCAAAACCTGTTCTGCCAGAAATTCCGAACTGTTATCTTTTTTATTTTTGCAAAAAATATTATAAAATGATCCCTTACCCAACAGTGTCCGTTCTGGTGTTGCTAAGAAAAAATCACCGATCTGATAATCATTAAAAAATTCCAATGAAATAGAAGTATTTTTGCACATCGTCCATTCCCTCTTTATCTACTAATACCCTTACGAATTTATATTTATTGGTTTTTCTATTTGCGTACCTGATTTTGTACGCATATTATTAACTCTTGTTTTTTCAAACACATCATAACTTATTTTTACTGATTATAAAAATTAATTCTACATATTGGAACAACAAGTTATGAAAAAATCCCCTGTTGGCATCTATAACACCGTATCCAGTGGTTGAGTTTGTGTTCAAAATAGATTGTCGCTTTATCCGCCCAAGGTAGCCCCGCCATCGACGCACAAATCTTCCATTGTAATATGATTGGCCCGATCAGAAGAAAGGAAGAGGACGGCATCCGCTATATCGGAAGGCGTCGCTATTTTTTTCAGCGGAATGCCAAGTTTATATGTTTCCTGCATACCCGCAA
>DBTI01000289.1 GCA_002306975.1 Ruminococcaceae bacterium UBA1320 | reverse complement strand
TGTGGCAAGACGGTGATAGACTGCTAAAACTTCGCTAACAATGGGGGGGTCAAGAGCTGAAGTAGGCTCATCAAATAAAATGATTTCAGGATTCATTGCCAGACATCGTGCAATAGCTACTCTTTGCTTTTGACCGCCGGAAAGCTGTGAAGGCTTACGCCCGCCTAACTCCGATAATCCCACATTGCTTAATACCCCTTTAACTCTATTATCACGCTCTCCTTTTTTTACACCTTGCAATATTAATGGATACTCAACATTTTCATAAACCGTTAATACCGGTAATAATTCAAATGACTGAAAAACAAGCCCGATTTTGTCCCTTCGTAACACAGTCCGCTGGCTGTCATTCAGTTGGATTATGGAAATATCATCCAAATATAATTCCCCCGCCGTTGGCGTATCAATTCCGGACAAAAGATTTAAGAGTGTTGTCTTGCCGCTTCCCGATGGACCGTTGATAAGGGAAAAATCCCCTTTATTAATCTCAAAATCAACACCTTTTAAAGCTCTTACTTGTTCAGCATCGGTAAGAAAAGTCTTTTCTAAATTTTGTGCTCTGATGATCGGCATAAATACCTACCTTTCAATTTAAACATTAACTGTTTAAACTAGCGTATGAAATGATATATTCCGCTTAAGATGGCTATAATTAATTACTGCTTTTAATTTTTTTCATATATTCTTTTGCCCAGGGGCTTTCCGGATAAATTTCAAGAGCCTTGGTAAAATAATTGATTGCTTTCGCTTTGTCTTTCTTTTTATCATAGACAATCCCCAGCCACATATATGAAATAAAATTCGTATACTGGTCTTTACTTTCCAAAGCTTTTTCTAAAGAACGAATTGTCTTTTCAATACTACCTCCCGCGAATGTAGGAGTATAAAAATAACACATTGCCAGTGAATTATAAACCGGATAATTATTTTTATTAATACTAAGGGCTTTATTAAGCAATTTAAATGTCTTGGAAGAGTGCGACATTGCATAAATTGTCCCATTATAATTCATTAATCTCATATAAGTATCCGCTACCAAACGATTGCCGTCGCTCGATTTATCATTATATATTAAAGCTTTTTCCGATAATTTACTGCTTTCGCTAAAACTCTGTGCTGCTTTTCGTTTATCATTGTTTACTTCAAAGATTTCCGCTAAAACAAATTCCGCCTCTCCCCTCCAGTAGTAATTTTCAAAATCATCTCCCAACTTGGTAAAAAACTCTTTACTGGCTGTTAGGGCATTAATTGCCTCATCGAAATCTCCCTTACCACTAAAAAATATTGTGCGACCTTGGGCAAATAATTCCTTGCCCTTTACTAAATATTCATTTTGATCATTTATTGAGGCAGCCAGCGTGGTGCCAGCATCTTTAAGTTGAACCATAAAAAATGCACATCCATAAATAATCATTAAAAAAAGCACCATAATAAAGCTTTTTTTCATTTAAAAACCTCCAATAAATAAATCTCTTTCTCAATACAATAAAAAATTCTATTTTACTTTTTTAAAAACTTCAATGATACTAGCCAAGCGATTAAATGAAACCCTGGTAACCGTTTCTGATAAAAAAGCGCACTTTATAATCGGCACAAAGCTGGCTAAAGACATCCCATAGCTCATCATTACGTTCCTTGTAGTGCTGTTCCTTGGGCATTAGTCAGCACCTCCAGCTTTGTGAAATTTTAAGCCATGGCGCTCACGCATGGATAACTTTCCATCAATGAGTATCTCGAAGGAATTATGTTTGATACGGTCAATAATAGCCTCCGATACAGTGCCGTCTTCAGCGGTGCCTATACGATCATACCAGCCGCGTGGATCAAACTGAGTACAAAATATCATGGAGCCTTTTCGGGTGCGGGCTTCTATGATTTCAAACAATTCCATTGCTTGGTCTGTTGACAGTGGTTTTAACAACCACTCGTCAAGAATCAGCAGGTCAACCTTCTGATATGCCTTAATCAGTTTTTTGTAAGTGCCTTCTCCTTTGGCAATGACAAGTTCATTCAAAAGTTCCGGAAGTCTGATATAGCGAACCGTCATAAAATTTCTGCAGGCCGCAATGCCGAATGCACATGCGAGATAAGTTTTACCATTCCCGGAAGCCCCTTCAAGAATGATATGATGCCCATCATGTATATATCTGCAGGTCGAAAGTTGAAGAATCTGGGATTTGTCTATTTTCCGGTCAACATGGTATTCAACATTTTCAATACAGGCATCCGGATAGCGAAAATCCGCGGTTTTAATCAATTTCTGAAGCTTGTTTGAACGCCGTTTATGGTATTCGGCATCTACAAGTATGCCAAAACGATCATCGAACGAAAGGGAACCATAGGAATGGTCACCATCCTGCGATTCGAATGCATCTGCCATAGCGCCAAGCCTCATGGTGTGCAGTTTATCAAGGGTAATTTGGTTAATCATTTGATTCATCTCCCCCGAAATAAGCCACACCTCTTGTGAAACCGTAGCGCCCTCTCGGTTTCGGATTATGGTCGGCTCTATCGGGTTTTACCCTGTCCTGCCCAGTCTTGAGGATTGTTTTGATACTTTTTATGCTTGGACTTGGTGTATAAGCAAGCGCCCGGCTACATGCATCCTCGATGCGTGCAACGGAATACCTATCCGCCAGCTTCATAAGGGAGTTGCATGACGGATATGCCTGTTTCTCAACTTTATACGTCGAGAGAACTACCTTCATGACAGTTTCGGTTGAATGTCCGATACCAGAAGCCCAATCAAGGAAGGTTTTCGAATTCCATGCAAGATATTGCCGGTGATTTGCAGGCATATGCTCTGGCAATACTACCGGGTCACAAATTCCATATCTTCTGATATGAGAAGCAATTCGGTTGTTATGGAAGAACACTTCTATTGTTTTACC
The DNA here is from genome assembly GCA_002306975.1 of Ruminococcaceae bacterium UBA1320. Taxonomy (GTDB): domain Bacteria; phylum Bacillota; class Clostridia; order Oscillospirales; family Ethanoligenentaceae; genus Ruminiclostridium_D. The sequence continues at coordinate 3,842 of DBTI01000289.1, read as the reverse complement.
GGTATAGCGGATATTTACTCCCTTGCCAATAAACTCAAAAGGAACTGAATACTTGATTTTATCCACGGTTATGAGATAATCTGCTTGTATGGTTGCAGTTGCCCAGACGGCAATCTCATACGTGGAAGCAGGTAATGGCAGGAGATAAGGCTTTTCCTCATCTTCAAATGCCGAGAACCTACTTCCATTCTTTTTCTGGAATGGCTTTTCATTAAATTCTGTCAATTTTTCCTTTATGGCAAGGTTCAGTTCTTCAAAGGAAAAGAACGTTCTGTTGCGTAATGCCGCAATGATCCAAGTGGAGATGACACCTACTGTGCCTTCAACGTTTGGCTTATCTTTTGGCGCTGCCGGTCTTGCCGGAATGACAGCCGTACCGTAATGCTCCGCCATTTCCTGATAAACCTTATTAAGAACTACTTCGGTTCTTGAATGGCTGAGGACGCCAGTCTTTAGGTTATCTGGTACCAGGATTCGTGTAACACCACCAAAAAACTGGTACATATGAATGTGCGCAGTAATCCAGCTCTCTGAAACCATAGATGGGAATGCTTCTGCATAACTGTATAGACTGCACGGCAATGTTGCAACAAACACATATGCTTTAAGATTTTCACCGGTAATCGCGTCTATAACGAAGAGAGTATTGCCTGCCCAATCAACTTCCAGAAGTTCACCTGGCTTGTGCTTGATGCGCATAGTTGCTTTGGTCTTGTAGACAAAAGCTTTGTAATGATCACAGAACTGGGTGTATTGATAAGGTATTGTTTTTTCGTTCTGACATTGTTCACAATATTCGCTCCATAGGAGAGTGAGGTTGACACCTGGTTTTGCCATCTCACGGTGGATATAGGCATAATCGGGCATCTTACGCCCTTTCTCTGCAATCCTTTTAGGATAAAGTATGTCCCTGATTTGAATATCTGTCAAATCCGGAGATAACGGCCATGACAGACCTTTCTGTTGGACGAGTCCCCAGACCTCGCTTACTGTGTCACGTGAGCTGTGGACACTTGCAGCGACCTTGCTGTTGCTGAGATTCTTACTTTTCAGCCTTAGAATCTCTCGATAATTCACCATAATTATCGACCTCCATAATAGTATTTACACAGCGTACTGTGTATGGAACTATTATAAAGGGGGTATTCATTAACGGTCTGAATGAAAAAACTGCCTTCTTACTCCAGAATAGTTGCCTTGAAAAACCGTGACGATTGATGCTAATCACCGAGAAGGTTGCATTACTCGAACGAAATATTCACTTTTCTTGTGAATTCATTAACCATGCCTCATTTCAATGGATTTAATAATTTAGGATTTTGTATCTTATACAACCTAAATATTCATAATTTTTATAACTTCAATTGCAAATAAATTTTACCAATAATTAGAATTGATATCAACAAAATTATATAATTTTCCGTAAATTCATATTAGAATGTTAGCTGATTTCTTTGCTGAATATTACTTCTACTTTGTTTATATCTTAAATAGACTTGTAGCCAATACAGTTGAAATGATTTAAAATAGTAAATAGAGTTAAATAGCAAGCAAAGATCAAGTCTTTGGGCAACACAACATGGCCCAAAGACTAAAAAAAGGAAACGCACATGGCCCAAAATGTGGTAACCGCTTGGCTACCGTGGCCAGGCGGTTTTTATCTTTTATGAACTCTTACGCTGCTCATTTCTGGGTTTATAACCACGACCAAAGCCGAAATGCCTTCAATTATTTGAAAGGGCTTACCCAGTCCAAACTTGAGAAAAACATGGAGCGAATGGAGGAAGCCGACCCGCAGGCCGATTATGAATCGCTGCAGCAGTTTATCACCGACTCGACCTGGTCTGCCTATAGCGTAATGGACCTTGTAGCGCAAGATGTAAACACACTGATCGGCGACGTGGAGGGCAGTGGCTTAATCATTGATGAAAGTGGCGACGTCATAAATGGCAAAACTCGGTAGGGGTTGCCCGGCAATGGATCGGAAATGTCGGTAAAGTTGAAAATAGGCAAGTGGGCGTATATGCTTCGCAGGTCAATGGGAGAAATTATAGTCTGGTGAATGCCCGGCTGTACTTACCCGAAGAATGGACATCCGACAAAAAGCGCCTTGATAAAGCCAAAGTGCCGGAAGCCGAACGCAGTTTTAAAACGAAGGAAGCCATTGCTTATGAGATGGTGCTCCATGCCCGTCAACTGAAATTACTGTATAGCTGGATTGGCGCGGATGCCGGATACGGGAAAGGATTGGATTTCCCGCTAAAGCTTGAAGCATTGGGCGAAACCTTTGTGATTGATATTCATAGAGACCATTGATTTATCTTGAAAGACCGCAATTGGAGGTCCCCGCTTATTCGGGGCGGGGCCGCAAGCCTGAAAGAATAAGACCAACCCAAGAACCGCTTCGGGCCGATAAATTCGCTTTAGCGCAGCCGGAAGATGCATGGCAAAATCGCCGTGCGTGAAGGCAAGGAATGGTCGCATACGAATTTATTTTTGCCCGGGTATGGATATATAGTCAAGAGCACAAAGCCGTTCGGCAATGGCACTTGATTGTCCGGCGTGATATTGAAAGCAAATCTGATATCAAATATACACTTTCCAATGCGTCGGTGGAAACACCGAAACAACAGCTTGCGTATATGCAAGGGCAACGGTATTGGGTGGAACGTTCCTTTGAAGAAGGAAAACAAAACTGCGGTATGGCGGATTACCAGCATCGCAGATGGCTTAGGCTGGTATCATCATATGGCTTTGGTCATGATGGCGTTATTGTTTATGATGATGGAGAAGATTGAAAACCGTGATGAGACGCCATTGCTGACCGGAAGGGACATCAGCGAACTATTGACGTTTTATCTTCAGCAACCACTAACGGAAGAAGAAGTATTCCGGCGAATTGAAGTCAGACACAAAAAACGTCGACGGGACGCGAAGCGAAAACGAAAAGCCTTATCGTAATTCGATTTGACTTAATTGTAACAAAGTAGAATTATATTGACTGGAAAATTTGGGGCGCCGATGTCACTATATAGGACAGCAAAAGGTTTTTCTTTAATCTTGCAGAAAACGTACTCGTAAAATATCGGCGTCCATGATTTGTCCAATCTGGCTTTGACATGCGGGTCCATCGTGTCGGTGCTGTCAAAAAAGGATGCTTGTCGATGGCTGTTATTTTCACGAAACATTTTACAATCCCCGTTTTTCGTAATTATGGGCAAAAGGTAACTTCACGCCCTTTGTCAACGAAGGATTTATTCGACATTGATTCACGGAATCCCTTGCAAATACTTGATTTTAGTGTATTTACACTTGATGGATTTGATCGAATTGAGCGAATATTAAAACGTACTTTCTGCACCAAAATCAATTATTATAAAATTAACTGTCTATAAAGATGATTCAGCTATATGTCTGAACACCATAGTGAGGCGGATAACTTTGAAATGACTTTGGCGCAGTCTTGGCCAATATTGATTCCAAAATATCCGTGGCCATCTGTGTAATCTGTGGTTAAATATATAGGCTCTGTATAAGAAGATTTTGAAACCACAGATGGTCGCAGAGGGCGACGGATAAAACCATTTTCATGCCAATATTCATACCGCGTTTAGTATAAAATGCATTGGTCGATAGCCAAAATTATTTGTATTTTCAATAAAAAGTAAATTACTAAGTGATCTTTATAATAAACTAAAATTATAAAAATTTCGTGTATTTATATATTACCATAGATATACCTGAAACCGTGACCTAAAGCCTCTAAAATGCAGGGAAAAGCCTGTCAAATCTAGAATAAACACAGGTAAATAAATTCACCTGCGAGGTGCTGAACATGTTTG
>DBTI01000032.1 GCA_002306975.1 Ruminococcaceae bacterium UBA1320 | reverse complement strand
GCGTTGTGCTCTTCCGATCTCATACGCGCCATGTCGGTCCAATATAAAAGCGCGAAGGTTATAAAGATGCAAATGAGTGAGCCGCCGATGCTCCTCAGCAGATGATAGTTTGGGTGCGCGTCAAGAAATGTTCTTAGCGGAGCGCTGATGACAACGGATAGAATGATGATGATGAGCAGTGAAGGCACCGATGAGATAATCTCAACAATACGCATCATTAAATTATCCACCCAGCCTCCGAAATAACCGGAGATTGCGCCGTATATAACACCGATAATAACAACCATCAGGCTTGCCACAATGCCGATGGCCAGTGAAATGCGCGCGCCCACCATAAGGCGGACAAACTCATCCCTGCCGAAGCTGTCTGTGCCAAGCGGGTGCGACCAGTTTGTAAACGGCTGTATAAACTCGCTGCCCTTTATCTGCTGGTCATATTGAAAAGGCGACACCATCGGTTCTATGATGGCCAATAAAATAATAAAAACAATAAACCAAAATGACACGACCGCCACTTTGTTTTTTGAAAACCTTTTATATGCATCGTGCCAGTAAGAAGAAGGCTCACGCATGGTTTGAATTCCTTCGCGCTCTTCTTTTGTAGCCGGTATAAACAGCCCGCTTGAAATTTTCGCGTTCTCCATTAACAAGCCCCTCCTATTTACTTAATTTGATACGCGGATCGACAACAACATAAAGAATGTCGACAAACAGATAAATCAGAATCAGCAGCGCCGCGTAAAAAACAGTCGTGCCCATAATCAGCGGGTAGTCAAGATTCTGAATGCTTTCAACAAACGATTTTCCAAGACCGGGAATCGTGAAAACCTTTTCTATAACAAAGCTGCCTGTTATTATTCCTGCCGTCAATGTGCCTAGATAGGTTATAACCGGCTGGATCGCGTTTCTGACAGCATGTTTTATTATGACCATTGACTCGCTAAGCCCCTTCGCCCTTGCTGTCTTGATATAATCCTGATTGATTATGTCAAGCATGCTTGAACGCATGAGCCGGGCGATAAAGCTGAGCGGAAAAAACGACAAAGCAAACGCCGGTAAAATGTAATTTTGGGGACTATCAAGACCGTATGTGGGGAGGCATTTCAGGATAACACCAAATACAATCATACTGACCGTTGCGATAACAAAGGAAGGAACAGATGTTCCGATTGTCGCGAGAACCATTATCGTATGGTCAAGCGCTTTTCCGTTTTTAAGCGCGGAGCCAACGCCCATGATCGTTCCGAGCACAAGCGCAAACGCAACTGAAACAAGCCCGAGACCTGCCGAAACAGGGAAATATGCGAATATCATTTCCGTTATTGACCTGCCCTGCTGTTTTACCGAGTAACCGAAATTGCCGTGAACAAGGTCGGAAAGGTAAGAACCAAACTGAGCAATCAGCGGGCGGTTAAGACCGTATTTTGCTTCCATGTTGTGAAGGATATTTGCCGGAAGATTCTTATCGCCCTGAAACGGTCCTCCGGGTACAAGGTGCATTAACAGGAATGTTGCGGCGATAATACAAAAAAGTGTGATTATCGACATGACAAGCCGTTTTAAAACGTAACGCAAATTATTACCTCCCTGATTATTCGGGTTCTCTATAATTTATACAAAGAAAAATCAAAATTTCAGCCATATTGTTATATATTATTTATATTTGTATTCCGTGGATGTACACATTGTCAGCCACATTAAATTGTTTTGTAATTTCAATCCGAATAATTTCAATTTGTAATTATGCATTTATATTAGCCATTATTAATAATATTCACTATTTAAATGCACTATTATTAATATCTGTGCATGACTTTATATGACACTGTATATCCGCATAATTGCTGGGTTTTACTCCTTAATTTAGCAAATGTGAAAATGGAAATGCATTTTTTTCAATTGAATAATGCATATTAACAGTTCAATATTATATATATTTGTCGCCTGTATGTCAAGCCGTTTTAGCCATATTGGTTATCATTGATGACCATTCCAAATAATTCCTGTAAGCTGATGTTTATTCAAAAACGTTTTTGTGTATATCCAAATTATATAATTTTTTCTCTTAGAAAAATTATATAATTATGTTATACTATTAGATAGGCACAAAACTATTGCAATTTTAAATAAAAATGGGGAAAATGTTATCCTCGCAGCCAAAGGCTGGAGGGGTAACAGAACTACTCTTTATCCCTGAAAGGTTGGTCTTTTTGAAATTATTTTTTATTTCCGATATTCACGGCTCGCTTTACTATTTAAAACTGGCACTTGAAAGATTGGAGCAGGAAAAAGCCTCGCATATCATAATTTTGGGCGATGAGCTTTATCACGGCGCTAGGAATCCGTTGACACGTGATTATAACCCAAAAGAGGTTGCGGTTCTTCTTAACGCTTTTTCGAATAAAATTATTGCCGTCAGAGGAAACTGCGACAGTGAGGTTGACGAGATGGTGCTGACTTTTCCGATGACCTCGACCTATTCCACTCTGCTCATTGACGGCAAAAGGCTGTTTTTAACCCACGGGCACATCTATGGCGAACAGAATATGCCGAAGCTGAGCGAAGGCGATGCGTTTATTTACGGGCACACCCATATTCCGGTCGCCAAAAAAGCGGGCGGCATTACCGTTATAAATCCCGGCTCAATTTCCCTTCCCAAAGAGGGCAACCCAAACACCTACGGAGTGCTTGAGGATAACATTTTTACAATAAAGCGGCTTGACGGCACTGAATTTATGAAAATCGGGCTCTAATTATATTCATTTTCCTTTAAAAAGCCTTATATAGTTTGCTAATACTCCGCCCTGCGGCCTGTGCTCAAGAAACAGCTTCCATCGCAGCCAGTCATCGGCATAAATTGCGAACGGCATAAGGAAAAACCATGCGATCGTGCATTTCAGACAAATTTGACCGTAAAGATTGTGCGGCGCGCTGCTGTAATCCCAGATGCCAAGATGCAGCTTTATGTTGAGTATATAACCCGACGTAAACTCTATTACAAGTGTTATCAAGGTCCCCAAAAAGCATTGCTGCCACATTAGCCTGTTATAATATGCGGGGTGATGGTCGAGCAGCCCTACAAGAAGACCGCAAAGTCCGCCGACCCAGAGCATCTGAACATATGTTACGCCTCTGAACAAGAGCTCTATCGTCGTGTAACACATGCCAAGCAAAAACCAAAGCACAAAAAGCCGCCAGAGATGTTTTAAAACGTTCATTTGTTTTACCACCCCTGTTTTAGTTTTCAATATAAACGCAAAGATAAACCATAAAGTTATTCACCACTTTATGGTAAATATAATGTTGAAAAAATTTTTAGAGATATCCACAGCTTTTCACCTTTCCTCTCTCAAGCGAGGGAGAGGAAAAAAAGACGCAAAAAGGCTCCCCGATGTTTAAAAACACCGGAGAGCCTTTTTTAATTCAGTATGAAATTAGCCCATTGTTACTGTTGCCTTGTGCGTTTTGCCATCGGAATATGCGGGAAGCACATTGCCTTCAAGCGATGCACCGTCAACAGTGATGCTCTTAACACCTTTGCTTACGCCATTCGAATTGATAATGGTAATATCATAGTCCGCGTTGCGGAAATGTCTCTTGATTGTGAATTTTTTCATTTCAGCCGGCAGGCAAGGGTCAATCATCAAGCCGTCATAGACAGGTTTGATGCCCAATATCCACTGTGAAATTGCCGCAAAGTTCCATGCCGCCGTTCCGCTGAGCCATGAGTTTTTCGCCTGTCCAAAGAACCTTGCATCTTTACCCGCGATCATCTGCGAGTAAACATACGGCTCGGTCTTGTGGATTTCGCTTATATCCTCTATATATGCCGGAGCAATCTTTTTGTAATATTCAAATGCTCTGTCGCCTCTGCCTATTGTCGCTTCCGCAGCCATAATCCACGGGTTGCAGTGGCAGAAAATTCCGGCGTTCTCTTTGTATCCGGGCGGGTAGCTCGAGATTTCGCCAAGGTTGAGCGCATATTTTGTATAAGGCGGATTCAAAAGCACCACGCCGTACTTGGTATCGAGATACTTTTTAACCGAATCAAGCGCTTTGCGTGCTTCGCCTGTTTCCTTGCCTATGCCCGCCATTACGCATAAGCCCTGCGGCTCGATGAATATCTTGCCTTCATCGCACTCTTTGCCGCCGACCTTTTCGCTGTTGGCGTCATATGCGCGAAGGAACCATTCTCCGTCATAACCGTCTTTCAAAACAGCCTTGTCCATTTTCTCGACTGCTTCTTTAGCCTTTTTCGCCTCGTCCTTGAATCCCATACGATTGCAAAGCTCAACAAAGTCCGGCCCCGCGTAGACAAACATACCGGCTATAAACACAGATTCCGCCGTGTTGCCGTCGCTGTTTGTAGTGGTTTGGAAGGATTGGCCCGGCTCTAACGAGAAGCAGTTGAGGTTCAGGCAATCGTTCCAGTCGGCGCGGCCGATAAGCGGAAGCCCGTGAGGGCCAAGGTTATTGGTCACGTGATAGAATGAGCGGCGAAGATGCTCAAACAGCGTGTCGGCCTTGCTCTCATCGTTGTCGAATGGCACTTTTTCTTTTAAAATTGCAAAGTCGCCTGTTTCTTTGATATATGCGGCAACGGCGATGATAAGCCAAATCGGGTCGTCGTTGAAATTACCGCCGATTTCATTGTTGCCCTTTTTGGTCAACGGCTGATACTGGTGATAAGCGCCGCCGTCCTCAAGCTGTGTTGCGGCAATGTCGAGGATTCTCTCGCGTGCTCTTTCGGGAATCTGGTGCACGAAGCCGAGCAGATCCTGATTTGAATCGCGGAAGCCCATGCCGCGGCCAATGCCCGATTCAAAGTAAGACGCGCTGCGTGAAAGGTTGAAGGTAACCATGCACTGATACTGATTCCAGATGTTAACCATGCGGTCAAGCTTTTCGTCGCCGCTGTCGATATGGAACTGGAAAAGAAGGTTGTCCCAATAATTCTTAAGCGCGGCGAACGCGGCGTCTGCAAGTTCCGGTGTGTTAAACTGGGTGATCATGTCATGCGCAACCTTTTTGTTCAAGGTGCCGTCCGCGTTAAACTTTTCGGCAGCCGGGTTTTCGCAGTAGCCGAGGATGTAGATGAACTCTTTCTTTTCGCCAGAAGCAAGCTCTACCTCGATATTATGTGAAGCAATCGGCGACCATCCGTCCGCAACCGAGTTGAACGACTTGTTGTTCACAACCGCGTCGGGTGCTTCAAGGCCATTGAATGCGCCAAGGAAGGTGTCACGGTCGGTATCAAAACCGGCAAGCTTGCTGTTTACATAATAGAACGCATAGTGATTGCGTCTCTCGCGGTATTCTGTTTTGTGGTAGATTGTCGAATCTTCCAATTCAACCTCGCCTGTGCTGAAATTGCGCTGGAAGTTTGTTGCGTCGTCGTTTGCATCCCAAAGGCACCATTCCTCAAAGGAATAAACATTAAACTTTTTTGCCTTGGAACTGTTATTTGTCAGCACAATCCTTTGAATTTCGCAGTTTGCGTTAACCGGCACAAAAAAGGTTACTTCAGCTTTTAAACCGTTTTTTTGACCGGCGATTTTGGTGTATCCAAGACCGTGACGGCACTCATACTCGTCAAGATCATTTTTTACTGGCTTAAAGCCCGGTGACCATATTTCGCCGCCGTCGTTGATATAGAAATACCTGCCGTTGCTGTCGACCGGAATTTCGTTGTAGCGAAACCTCGTTATTCTGCGCAAGCGGGCGTCTTTGTAAAAGCTGTAGCCGCCGGCAGTATTGGAAATAAGCGAAAAGAAATCCTGCGTGCCAAGGTAGTTTATCCATGGATATGGTGTTTTGGGAGTATCTATTACATATTCCCTTTTAGCGTCGTCAAAATAACCGAATTTCAATTGTATCCCTCCAAATAGCTAATGTGACAAAAATGCGGCATTATATGCCACAACTATTTTATCATAATATCGCCTGTAAAAAAACTTATTTAAAGAAACTTTATCAAATTATTTAAAAAAAGATGTGAGACTTCTACTGTAACTTTCCCACAACCGGATTTTACTGACATTGTGTGGCTTAGTATGTAGTATATTTACTTGTAAATCATATGAGTACGGCTGTAATCACCCTACATTGATTTCAAACTGTTTTTTCTGGTTCTTCCTCATCGCCGCCCGGAGTAACCTCGTCTAATATCCGCAGGCTGTTTTCTTCCGGCATGGAGGCTACGGAGCTAAGCCGGCGCTGAATCTGCCTTGTGCGAACGCCGACAAGCTTGTCAAGCTCGTTATTGGCCTGTGTCAGCTTTTGTTGTGCCGTGGTAAGCACGACGCCGAATTTTTCGAACTCGGTTTTGACCGCGCCAAGCACACCCCAAACCTCGCCCGACCTTTTTTGAATAGCGAGCGTACGAAAACCCATTTGTAGGCTGTTGAGAAAAGCTGCCATTGTCGTCGGTCCGGCAACCGTTATTTTATAATCCCTCTGCAGCGCTTCAAAAAGCCCGCGTCGCGCCACCTCTGCGTAAAGCCCCTCAAACGGCAGGAACATCACGGCAAAATCGGTTGTGAAAGGCGTATCTATGTATTTATCGCGAATTTCTTTTGCAAAAAGACGTACGCGCCTGTCAAGCGCTGTTCCGGCGGTCTCTATCTCGGCGGTGTCGCCCTTGTCATAGGCTTCCATCAACTGTGTGTATGCGTCGGCGGGAAACTTTGCGTCAATCGGCAGCCACACACAGCCGTCGTCGTCGCCCGGCAGCTTTACCGCATATTCCACCACACAGGAGCTTCCGCCTTTTGTCGCCACGTTCGCCTTATACTGTTCGGCTGACAAAATTTCCTCGAGAATGGCGCCAAGCTGCACCTCGCCCAAAACGCCGCGCGTCTTGACGTTTGACAGCACCTTTTTTAGATCGCCCACTCCTGAGGCAAGCGTCTGCATCTCGCCAAGCCCTTTGTAAACCTGTTCAAGCCGGTCGCTGACCAGGCGGAACGACTGACCTATGCGCTCTTCAAGCGTCTTTTCAAGCTTTTCGCTGACCGTCGCGCGCATCTCGTCAAGCTTTTTGCCATTTTCCTCCTGCATGGTGGTGAGCCTGCTCTCAACCGTTGCCCTTATTGCCTCAAGCTTCGCCTCGGTGCGCTCTGTGCTGTTTTCTAGCCGCGTGTCGGTTCGCTTCATCATGTCTGACACGGTGCTTTGCAGCGTATCCTGCCTTAGCGTGAGCTGCGTGTTAAGCTCGGCAAGGCGCTTGTCCTGCGCCGCCGAGGTGCGTCCCTGCCCCTGCGCGAGCATTTCGCTGAGCGACTTGAAACTGCTCTGCACTGTCTGCAGATTTTCCGTTCGCGACTGCCGTGAATCGTCGAGCATGTCGCGGCGGATATCCTCAATCCGGCGCAGCGCGTCCCTTTGGTCGTTTGCGGGCGAGCGCCTTGAGAGCACCGTTATAAGTGTTATTACCGATAACAAAATTGAAACCGCTGACGCAGCGGCGATGATTATCAAAAGTGTAAATTCCATTATAACTCCAATCCTACAGTTATCCCAATTAAGATTGATTCCCTATAATTAATTGAAATTGCCGTATGCCGCTTGAAAACGCTTTGCGCGGCGGTAAAACTTTCAGACACGCCTTATTTTACCACGATTATTTATTGTTGTAAAATGCCATTTATAAGGGTATTTTGTAGTTAGTTTAGATAAAATTTCAGCATATTATACGGATAAAATATAGATATTATGTTCAAATACGCATTGAAAATAGAAACAATTGCATATATACTATATATAGCTGGATATATTCCAACAACATTTTAACTGTAGCAATTTAATTTTTAAAAAGGAAGCTAAATAGATGCGTCTGCATCCCTGTTGCGGAGAGACGCAAGCAAATCCTTTTTATGTGTTTTGTTGCTATAAGCATTAAAATCTGCGCATTTTATTGCAGAATAAAAAAGGGGAGAAAATTATGAAACGGTTTATCTCAAAGCAAATCAGGAATGTTGTGCTTCTTGGTCATAGCTCAAGCGGAAAGACATCGCTCGCTGAGGCTATGCTTTTTTCCGCGCAGGCAAGTCCACGACTAGGAAATATTGCAGGCGGAAATACCGTTTGCGATTTTGACCCGGAGGAAATAAAACGCAGGGTTTCGATTTTTACATCAATCGCTCCGCTCGAATGGCAGGATTGTAAAATAAATATTATAGACACCCCGGGGCAGCCCGATTTTGAAGGCGAGATGCTTGAAGGTCTACGCGCCGCGGACAACGCCGTTATCGCTGTTTCCGGAAAGTCCGGCGTTCATGTCGGTACAGAAAAAGTGTGGGAAATAGCAAGAGCGCTGAAAATACCCACCGCGTTTTTTGTCGGCAAGCTTGACGAGGAGCACGCCGATTTTTATAAGGTGCTCGAAGCGCTCAAAGCCTCATTCGGCGCTTCTGTCTGCCCCGTTGTTGTTCCTGTTATGGAAGTCGGCGGCTGTACTTATATTAATCTTATCGAAATGAAGGCTTATCAATACAAAAACGGTAACGCGGCAGAGGTAGCGATGCCCGACACAGGGCACAGGCTTCAGGGGCTTGTCGCCGCAATCAGCGAAGCCATTGCCGAGACAAGCGACGAGTATTTTGAAAAGTATTTTTCAGGCGAGGCGTTCACCAAAGAAGAGCTTACCGAAGGAATCCTCAAAGGCATAAAGCAGGGTGTGATCGCGCCCGTGTTCTGCGGCTCCGCTGCAACCGGCGCAGGTGTCGGAATGCTGCTTGACGGCATTGCCTCTTATTTTTCCGGTGCTGACGGCGAGGTTGCCGCCACTGACGCAAACGGTGAAGAGGTTACCGTTAAAGTCACTGAAACAGAACCGCTCGCGGCTCTTGTTTTTAAAACCATCGCCGACCCGTATGTTGGCAAGCTGTCCTATATAAAGGTGTTTTCCGGCGAACTTCACACCGACACAAATATTATCAACGCACGTTCGGGTAAGACCGAAAGAGTGGGCAAGCTATACATGATGCGCGGCAAAAAGCAGATTGAAACCGATGTTATCCCGGCAGGCGACATCGGCGCGCTTTCAAAGATGACCTCGCCGCTGACAGGCGACACCCTCTGCGCCGCGTCAAGGGTTGTTACGCTCGAAAAAATCGAATTTCCGAAGCCTAACCTTTCAATGGCGGTTACGCCGATCAACAAAGGCGATGAGGAAAAAATCGCACAGGGTCTGCATCGCCTTATGGAAGAGGATCCGACGCTTAAATTTGCAACCAACACCGAAACAAAACAGCAGATTATCTCCGGTCTTGGCGAGCAGCACATCGACATTACCGTCTCGAAGCTCAAATCAAAATTCGGCGTCGGCGTCATTTTGACTGCCCCCGATGTGCCATACCGTGAATCCATCCGCAAAAAGGTGCGCTGCGAGGGCAAGCACAAAAAGCAAACAGGCGGTCACGGCCAGTTTGGTCACGTTGTCATTGAGTTTGAGCCATGCGAAAGCGAGGAACTGCTGTTTGAGGAAAAGGTCGTCGGCGGCTCTGTGCCAAAAAACTATTTTCCTGCCGTTGAAAAAGGGCTGCGCGAATGCGTGCTGCACGGATCAATCGCAGGCTACCCGATGGTCAATTTGAAAGCCACGCTGCTTGACGGTTCCTACCACCCTGTTGATTCTTCAGAAATGGCGTTCAAACTTGCCGCCGCTCTCGCTTATAAGTCAGCTATTCCGCAGGCTTCTCCCATACTGCTTGAGCCGATTGGCTCCCTTTCTGTCGAGGTGCCGTCAAGCGCGATGGGCGACGTTATCGGTGAAATAAACAAGCGTCGCGGACGCGTGCTTGGCATGGATCACAAGGACAGCGGGCTTGACGTTTTGCAGGCGGAGGCACCGATGGCGGAGATGCACGATTTCAGCATTGTGCTTCGTTCCATGACGCAGGGCAGAGGCGTTTTCACCTTTGATTTTGAGCGTTATGAGGAAGCGCCGCCGCAGGTTGCACAGGCGGTTTCCGCTGCGAAAGCTCCACAGCAGGCAGGGTGACGGCTTATTGACGTTTCACCTGTCTTGGGGTATTATAATAGCATAATTCTGTAACAAAATACGGTTTAAAACCTTTTCTTCAACGGGAAGGTTTTAAACTGTTATTCCAGCAAATAAGGGGTGTTTATTCCCCACCTTCGGCGAGGACAACAGTAATCTCTCGTTCCTCTTATTTAAATTACTGTAAATGTACTATGAATGGGGATTTTTATGAAGTATTGTATAAGATGCGGGCGCGCGCTTCACGATAACGACCGGATTTGCGGCGGCTGCGGCATGAACCAGCCTTTTGTGCCGCCACAGCAGTTTTATAACCGTCCTTCGGTCAATCGTCCGCCTGTCTATCATCCGCCTGTGCGAAACGTCCCCTGTTATGCGCTTGTGCCTGTTTATCATCCGCCTGTGCCGCGCCACAAAAAAGGCGTAATCCCTTTACTTGTTTGGAGCCTTATTCTTGTGCCGTTTTTTAACATCATTGGCACGCCGCTCGCGGTTGTCGCCGCAATGCTCTGCCTTTCGGCAGACGCCGATCAGAATGAAAACACAGACCGCAAGCTTTATACAGCTGCCACACTGTGCATTATCGCCACTATCGTTGATCTTGTGACGATAATATGGCTTGTTGCTTCAACTTTGTATGTTTTAAGAGGTTAGCGGAAATTATTCTACTGTTAAAAACGCCATTGGGTTATTTTTTAACCCAATGGCGTTTTTGTTTTTTGATTACTTAGTAAACTCATACAGCGCTATGCCAACCGCTATTGAAAGGTTGAGCGAATCAATCTCGTTAGAGTGCTTTATCACAACGCTTTGCCCTACGCCGCGGTAGCTCTCGTCAAGCCCTGTTGCCTCGTTGCCAAAGATGAGCGTGAACGGTTTTTTCTCACGCGACGGCAGTGTGTTTAATGCAAATTCACCACCGAGCATAAACGGATACAGATCACGCCCGTCAAATCTTTCTTTATAATCCTCGATGCTGTCAAAATACTCAAAGTTGATGTGGAAAATCGCCCCCATTGACGCACGCACCGCTTTTGGGTCAAGAATATCCGCGCCGCCGCCGATTATGGCAAGGTCTTTTACTCCAAAGCCAAGCATTGTACGTATGATCGTGCCGAGATTGCCCATGTTGCTGGGGTTTGCAAGGGCGACATGCGACTTTGCCCCATCTAGCATGCAGACGTATTTATTGAAAACACCGATGACAAAGCAGTTTTCTTTCGGGCTTATGCGATTGACAATATGGTCGTTGTATTCGAGCTCAACGCCTTCCGCGTTGCAAAGAGCGGTGAGGGTTTCCGCCCCCTCTTCCCTGTACGCACTGCTTACAAGCACCTTTACAACCTTTTGCGGCTGTGATTTTATCAGTTCGATTGTAGGGAAGGCACCAAAGGCATAGGAAAATTCAAAATCTTTTTTATACGGTTTATATACTGTTTGCATTGTATCCCTCGATTTTTTTATTTTTATATAAAATCCGGTTCATTATATATTTATTTAAAAAATATACTTCAAATAATCTCTTTATCGCTCACGCCGCGACTGGCTAAGTCTTTTTTTGTTCTTGGTTTAAAAGTATATTCTTCTAATAACATCTTTGCCACTCACGCCGTGGCAGGCGGGTCCTTTTTTGCCGCCAAAAAAGGAACTAAAAAACCGCGGGGCTGCCGCCCTCGACCCGCGGTGAGGGCACCCACTCCGGTGACGCATAAGTATGGTAAC
>DBTI01000203.1 GCA_002306975.1 Ruminococcaceae bacterium UBA1320 | reverse complement strand
CTGGCTGTGTCATCTCACGTAAAGATGATGTGCATGATGTCGTCACCGACTTGCTTGACGACCTTGATGTCGACAGCTTATTTGAGAATATAACCGGGAATGACCCGGATTTCATAACAGACCCCAACGAAACGAAAGATTCGGAAATCACCGTAGATTTCCATAAGCGGTCGCAACTTGTAATCAGCGGAACGTACGATAAGAACGGTCTGCCGGAAGATTGGCCAGAACTTGTTGAGAGTATTCTAGATTTCATGCGTTTTTATGGCATCGGTGAAATCCTTGACCCTTCTGTGTACATGAAGGCGAAGCGTAAGACCACTGATTACATTTTTTGCAGTGTGGAGTTTGACGGGGGTAGTAAGAGCTATTATTATCTAACCGAGGACGATACACTTTCCATTGGAGATTTTGTATTTGTCCCCGTTGGAAAGGATGGTCGTACCGCTATTGTGGAAATCGTCAATATTGAGTATTTATCGGAAGACAAGGTTCCGTTCCCGCTTGATAAGGTAAAGTACATTATACGCAAATGCACCGATGATGACCTCGACCCGTCGGTGCCAGAGAATGGAACCGCCAATACCAAAGAATTCTTCTGTCCGGTTTATGATGGTAATATCAGCCAATGTGACTGCGATGAAATATCCTGCGGTGCAAAGAACGGTGTAATACCAAACAACGAACTGCCCAAGCTGATAGGTATTGAAACAATAAAAGAGAAGCGCGAACTGTGCCGCACCTGTGAACGACACAAAAACGCTCCGGAAGGAGCTTTGTTGTATAGCGATAATTGGCTGAAACAAGGATATACCAGCAGAAATAGAATAAAAGTGTCTGATACTGTTGACTATCAAGTGTGGTCTGATAATAATGGTGCTGCAGTTGGCGTAACCGTAAATTTTGAAACTGCAGATGATTTTCACTATGACCTGCTTATAGCAGACTGGAACAGAATTGCCGTCGAAGTGCTATGCTCACCTAAAACAATAGCGCCTAAGGATGCATTTCGAGATTATTTATTGAATAACAAAGGACTGTTTGACTTTGAAGAAGCGTTGAAGACTCACGATATTAAGTTCGAAAAAATTGCATTCTATTAAATTTACAAGATGTAGAGTTTGATTTTGTATCCCAAACTTTAAAAGCAGTCCTCGCTAAAGTAATAAAAATAATATACATTGGCAATGGCAATCATGATTTTTTATAATATTATGCTGTTCGAATACGACTAAACTTTGTTGGGAGATTATAACATGGCGATTGAAAAAAAGACAATAGGAGACCTAAAAGGTCACAGATTTTTCGTGCCTTCTTATCAAAGAGGGTATCGTTGGACGGAATTTGAAGTTACAGCACTGCTTGATGATGTATCCGAATGTCCAACTGATGGTGATAAAAAATATTGTATTCAACCACTTATAGTGAAAAAACGCGAGGATGGTTCGTTTGAAGTTGTAGATGGACAGCAACGTCTCACTACAATTTATATTTTTATGAAAATTGCCGAACAAGAAATTCGTTCTGCAGTGCCACCTTTTGAATTGAATTACGAAACGCGCGAAAATAGTGGCTCCTTTTTAAAGAAATTATCGGATGGCACCAGCTCTGACGATTCAAACATTGACTTCTATCATATAGGACGTGCCTATAGAAACATGAATCATTGGCTTGAATCCCAACCTGATAAGTCGGTTGCTATTCAAGAACTTAATACTAAAATCAGAAAAAGCGTGTTCTTTATATGGTACGAACTTCCGCAGGAAAGTGACCCAATTACTATGTTTACAAAAGTGAATCTTGGAAAAATTCCTCTGACCAATGCAGAACTTATTAAAGCCTTGTTACTTAATAAGGATAACTTTGGTGAAGATACAAGCAAGCAACAAACGGAAATTTCTATCGCTTGGGACAGAATTGAGCAAGGGTTACGCGAGGACTCATTTTGGTATTTTCTTAATGAAAAAGAACAGAGTAACACTCGTATAGACATGCTGTTTGATTTACTTGCAAAAAAATACAATAGTAACACAAGGAACCCGATAGATATTAGCCAAAACTATTTTTCGTTTTTAGTATTTTCCGCCATTTTAAAAAACGCCAAGGGAAAGGAATCAGAGTTTGTCCATACTCTTTGGGGTGATGTTGAAAAGTTATATGCCGAGTTCCGAGATTGGTATAATGATTTGAACAAGTACCACATAATCGGTTATCTGATAGCTACAGGAACAACAACTTCTGAGATATTTTCACTTACTCGTGACAAACGGAAAAGCTCGGTTGCCGCAGATTTGCTCCTAAAGGCAAAAATCAAGTATGATGATTTAGAGACACTGGCTCTTGACACCGTTGCCCATAAGAAGAAAATTCGTCAGTTGTTGCTGCTTTTCAATATCGCAACGCTTGTATGTAAAAGTGAAAAACAATATCGTTTTCCATTTGATATTTTTAAGAGTGAACAATGGGATATCGAGCATATTCATGCAACTGCAGACGAAACAGATGATGCAGACGATAGCCTTGGTAACCTTACTTTGCTTGACTGCCGTACAAATCGCAGTTATAAAGATGAACAATTTATAGAAAAACGCAAGATAATTATTGAACGTGAATCCAAAGGGCTTTTCGTGCCGTTGTGTACAAAAAACGTTTTTTTAAAGGTTTATTCCGAGAACCTTGATGAGATGGAGATATGGAACGAAAAAGACAAAGCGGAATATGTTTCCGCTATTAAACAAACGTTGGACACATTCTTTAATGGGAGGTTAGGTCAATGAGTGAGAAAACGCTTGATACCTTATTCAAACTGCTTGATGAATATCAGGTTGAAGTGCCGATCGTTCAACGGGACTACGCACAAGGACGACAAGATACTCATGCAAAAACCGTGCGCTCAAACCTACTTAATGATATGCGATCCGCTATTCTGAAAAAAACATCTCCACTTGATCTTAATTTCGTATATGGAAAAGTCGAAGGTATAAAATTTATACCGATTGATGGACAACAGAGGTTAACAACGCTCTTTCTGCTACATTTGTATGCTTGCCGCGATGACGAAACTAAAACGCCTCTCTTGCATAAATTTACGTATGAAACTCGAGTAACATCACGCGAGTTCTTAAAAAAATTGTTTGATAACCGTTCTTCTGTTTTTGGAACTGGGACAAGTCCTTCCGCTGAAATCGAGGATGCGGAGTGGTTTGTGTCAGCATGGGTACATGACCCAACTATAAAATCTGTTCTTGTTATGCTTGATGACATCCAGACAATGTTTGGCGATATTGATCACCTTGCGGAGAAACTGACAGACATAGGGGTTGAACCTCTTATTTTTAAGTTTTTAGAAATGCAAGACCTCGGGATGGAGGACAGTTTATATATAAAATTGAATGCCCGTGGTAAACCGCTTACGGAATTCGAGAATTTTAAAGCCAGACTGCTAGGCAGAATGAAAAAGCTAAACTTATCTTTTATTGATAAGTTTGAACTTAATTTTGACCGCGACTGGACTGATCTTTTTTGGCGTGAGCACAAAAAAGATTTCGATCAAACATACTACGCTTTCTTCGGCGTGCTTTTAATGAACAAAGGGATAATTTCAGACGATAAGAATTGGGCAAACACTCTTGACTATAGTAAAATTGAAGCAGAAGTATTTGAGACCGCATTTTATACTCTCAATTATTTATGTAATAAGTTCAGTTCTAAAGATGTAAATGTTCTGATTTCTATTTCATTAGGCGAAGGACATACTTATGCAAATCGAGTTTTGTTTCATGCTGTTACAACGTATCTCTTCATGTCAAAGGGTACTGACGATTATTTGAAACATTGGATAAGAATAATTAGGAACCTCACACTTAATAGCACGATTGATGAATTTAGCTTATATCGCAATTCTATTGAGAGCATTAACAGCCTTGCAGAGAACTGGGACGCTTTGCTTGAATATTTCTCAAAAAAGGGTAAAGTTACAGGTTTCAATCAACAGCAAATAGAAGAGGAACAAGTAAAAGCACAGATAATTATAAATGATGAAAATTTTGCTCAAGATATATGCAAGGCCGAACAACATCTTTACTTCAGTGGGCAGATTCGTTCTGCACTTTATTTATCAAAGAACAATACCGGTGAATATGTAAAAGAACAATTTATTCAATACTGGGGTAAACTATCTGTCTTGTTCGACGATACCAAACCAAAGCATGGACTTTTATTACGTCGTGCGCTTCTTACATTTGGTGATTATACATTACCAGTAAGCCAATTCAAAACATTATGCGTTGATGACCCCAATGAATCTGCAAATACGCCCAGTTTGAAATCATTGTTCGCTAATTGTGGCAACGTTGTAAGGCAACTTCTGGACGCACTTGACTCCAATACTGATTTGAAAGAACAATTAAAAGGAATTATTGCAAATTCGTCAGTACCTAAAAATGATTGGCGGTATTGTTTAATACATTATCCTAAACTGTTTAATTGGATGAGCATTTCTCATTTACGGCTGCGTGTTATACAAGGCGAAATGCATCTTATACAAAACAAATGGTCAAACGGCTATAATTACGCACTTTTTCTTTCGGCATTGTACGAGGAACTAAATAAACGCGAAATAGAGTCCACCTTTGATGGCGAATTGGGAAATTATGTTCAGCACTTTCTTTATGCAAATGGGTACACCATCAGTTTTAAAAACGGCCAATTTTATGTCAGCGAAAGTAATGGTACAAGTGTTTTTAAATCTCAAACAGACGCGCCTATTACCGAAACGGCTGATTTCATTTCCATGAATTAGTGCTGGAAGTAAGTGGGGACAATTTACGGTAAGAGTCGACACTTTTAAGATTATTGTGTTCATCCTTAAGAAGCTTCGTGCGCCAGAGAACTTATTATCTTTATCAGCATCATGCCCTTGCTGCCGAGAGTATAGAATATAGTCTTTCTCAAAACAAAACCTCAATGCCTTTTTTAA
Organism: Ruminococcaceae bacterium UBA1320; assembly: GCA_002306975.1. Taxonomy (GTDB): domain Bacteria; phylum Bacillota; class Clostridia; order Oscillospirales; family Ethanoligenentaceae; genus Ruminiclostridium_D. The sequence continues at coordinate 2,523 of DBTI01000203.1, read as the reverse complement.
GCTGTAACACATTGGTAATGGTGTCGATCATGCTGCGTGCAAAATTTCGCTCTTCGATTGCACAATATATAACAGAATAGCTTTGTGTGCTTACGCTGGATATATTAATAACTTATTCTGTCATATATGGGTTGATCTTTCGGTTAAGGCGCCCCCGATTGCACGAACCCGTCACGCTTTTTTGTGTTGGCGGCTGAGACACCTGCATCGGTATAAACATCAATAAATTCCCATATGTCGTTTTCCTGTATATGGCGAGTGTAATAATCGACCTGCGCCTTATAGCTTGAAACAGAGAGCCATGAACGAAAAGAAGGCCGACTCATCCACAGGACTTGGAAAGGTATTAAGCGGATATAATTGTGCCCACGACACGCCGCCGTGACAAAGCCATCCGGCTTTTTTTAGACCGTTTTTGTAGCGGGTTGTTAGCGACTTGTTAGCGGGTTGTTAGCGGCTTAAACCCAGATATACCAAGGCTGTAGCGGATGTAGCGGGTAAAAACAACCCTCTCAATAGAAATATTTGCTCAACACAGCAAAGACAAAAAAAGAATATATATTATAGGAACCCGCTATAACCTGCTACACCCGCTACACCAGCCGTGCCGAAAGAAGATTTTTCATGCCTCAAAAGCCCTTGAAGCCCTGCGCTTATTCCAGCTGACCTCGTTCGCCACATCAAGCCGACAGAACCCGGTGGATCTCACGATGAGTTTAACCTGATGTTGCTTTGCAACTCCTGTCACAACCAGATTCACGACCGGGGGGAAGGCGTAATCAATCTCTACGAGCCTTTGCTTCATAATCGGCGTAGGCTCTCGCGCGCAACTTTCGCGTTTTCAAAGTTTTCAGAAGCCTTGCAAACCCAGTGTTTGCGGGCTTTTCTCTTTTTCCGCTAGTCGTTTTAGGGGCTGTTTTTCATACACTCAGATTTTATCAAAGATTTTACATCGAGCGGAGCATAAAACGCTCCCTGTTTGGAACAGGAGGCGCAGGGTAGCGCGGCACGGGCGCACAGGGCGCGGAAACCTGCGCGGCACGGTCAGGACAAGCGGCGAAAAAGAACTGACTCCGACAAAATTGTACTTTGACAGTAAACTTTTGATTTTCCCACGCATATGATTACTGTGTATGCTTTTCAGTCAGGAGTGGTAGCCATGCTTAGAGGCGGAGCAAGAAAAGCTTCCGGACGTAACCGAAGACGCTGACGGAGAAGATTGTACTGGCAATCCTGATATCGCCGCGAGCTGACAAAAGTTTAATTTTTTAACGATGCTACGATCTGTCAAAGCCACCGGGGCATCTAAACGATATAATCCGTGTCAAAGGCCATCTAACGAAGAAGCCGTCTGAGGTTTGCCGCAAAAGAATCAGGTGCATGGAACCTCCCAGTTGTTTGTATCTTATTCCGCGAGACCTTATCACAGAGTATGCAATCTCCAGACGCAATATGAGTCTAAATTTTACCCGATCGTCGGCAAAACCAAAAGCGGCAATGTTGAAATATCACAATATCAGGAACTGGCGGTGAACAATTCATAATACGACGGCAATCCCGTCCTTGACCTTTTTGGCGCCTCCGGCACAAGCCTGATGGCGGCGGAGCAGACCGGACGCACGGCGTATTTGATGGAACTTGACCCGAAATACTGTGACGTTATCTGCGCCCGTTCTGCCAAAAGCGCCAAAACGTCAAACGGCATATTTCTAGTCCGAAACGACGAGCGAACTCCGTACTCCGAAGTGGCGCAAAGCCAGTAATCATCAGGCTATCCCGCCTCCCCACTGTCCACTATTTTGTATATTGACTAATTTGCCCTGCGGAGTGATTAATGTGATCGCGGAGAGCAAATCGCCGCGAAAATATGAAACACGGGGGCACAAACCATGGATGAGTTTAATTTCAACGTCACCGGCGCACAGCGCAAAACTCTCGTCGGAGCAATTTCCGAGCTGACCAACGGCAAAATTACCTATAACGGCGCACCAAGCTTTTCTTACGACTGCGGCGGTTACCACATCGACAAAAGGGGGCTGGTCACAGGCGCATACGACCGGAACCTTTTTGCAAGGCTGGCAGAGCGCGGTTTTGAGCCGGATACTTCGCCGATACCCGACGAGGAAACTCATGAGTCGGAAGTTATCCCGGTGGCAAAAGAAACACCGGACACAGCAACACACGGCGCGGACAGCAACGGTATTATTGCCCTAGTCGGTGAGCCGTTTTCCGTACCGCAGGAGTCGGAAGGAACAGCCGAACACCTGACGGTTGAGGTGCCAAATGACTTCACACCGGAGCAACTTGATAATATCGCTAAAATGACTGCCGCCAAAGAGCCGCTTCTAAAAAAAACACTCGGCGCGGAAAAACTGCCCATTCGGGTTACTGAGGACAAAGTTACCTTCCCTTGGTTTACGCTTGAAAAGCCGGGTGATACCGCTTGCTACATTCAGTTTGTCACCGCTTTGTGCAGCACGGCGAAAGAAAAAAAGCGTGTCACCGCCAAAGCTCCGGAATCCG
>DBTI01000162.1 GCA_002306975.1 Ruminococcaceae bacterium UBA1320 | reverse complement strand
CGTCCTGAAAAACTGTGAGCCGCGCCGGATATTGTCAACAAGAAGAGCGAGCAATAATGCAACGCCGACCTGAAAAACAATGGTACAAATCATAATAATCATTGTGTTTTTCAGTGAGGTTCCCATAACCGGATCGTGAATCATCGTCACGTAGTTTTTATACCATGGTGTATTTAAACCGTCTGACAAACCGCCAAGCCCGGTGATATCGTTGAAACTGTTGATGATATTCTGAACAAAAGGATAATACAGGAAGAACACCATGAAAGCAAAGGCCGGTATCAGAAAGAAAACCAGAGGGCCTTTTCTCTTATAAACAACCGAACTCAAATCATATCGCTCTCTTTCTTACATCAAACGTCCATGCGGCGGAACGTTCTCTGTTTAAATCCGATTAGCATTCAGTGTTTACCGGCTGCAGTGAGCAGCCGGTAATTGCACGCACAAAACGCTTTCTCAGATGTTGTTGGTAAAAAGATCAGCTAACCCTTAGTCTTCTTATTAAATGCATTCTGAGCATCTATGGCCTGGCTGACCACCTGCTGGGCTGTCATCTGACCAACTACCAACTTCTGGAAATTACCAAAGAAAGGAGCTCTCACGGTCTGGCTGTCCAATTTGTCCTGTACGGCAGGAGATACACCGGTAACCTTTCCCAGCATTTCATCAACGCTCTTCTTAAGTGAAGATTCACTGTCTGACGGTGTTGTAGGATTTTTCAGCGCATTCAGGCCGCCTGATGAGCAGAACTGGGAGATAACCTTATCAGTTGTCATTGCCTCAACAAAATCAACAGCAGCTTTGCGTTTGTTAGGGTCGTTCCATGCCTTAGTGGTTATGAAATAGCCCTCTGAAATACCGCCAATGATATCCGTGGATTTCCTGCCGCTGTTAGCAGCCGGGAAATTTCCAACAGTAATATTGGCAAGGTCGTCTTTCATATTATCCTCAAAATAACCTACTTCCCATGAACCTTCGATCAAAAAGGCCGCCTGGTTGTTGACTATCTGCTGAATGGTCTCAGCTTCAGTCATGTCAAGGGTGTTTTTGGGGAAGAAGCCCTTTTCGTAAAGGGTCTTTGTATCATTCAGACCGGCCACCCAATTTTGCGCCGCAGGATCATTGATGGTATTGGGCACAGTATTATGTGTATCCGCAGTGTCGTGGTTGTAAACAGCAAATTCAAACCACTGGCTGGGCGCTTCACTCAAAGACAGCGCGATTGGCACATAACCTTTATTCTTGATTGCCTGGCAGTCCTTTAAGAACTGATCCCATGTATAGTTTCCATCAGGAACAGATACGCCGGAATCACTGAGCACCTTTTTGTTTATAAACATGGATTCCCAGTATCCGTTCGCGGGCACTGAATAATTCTTTCCGTCAACCGGGGAAGCCCCCATCATTTCGTCTTTCATATTGTTCGCATAATCCGGATAGATCTTACGGATTTCATCTATGCTGACCACTTTTTTCTCTTTGACCAGCGTGTTGGAATCATCTCCGTTAAAGAAAAACAGGACATCCGGGTCACTGCCTACCTGAAAGTCATTCATAACCTTCAGTTTCCAGTTTTCGCCGTTTGCTCCGCCGGAATCGTCCTTGATTTTATTCCCGGTAGCATTTTCATAGGCAGTATAAGCTGCCACATAATTGTTCCGATTGCCGTCGGAAGCACCAAACGAAGTTTCAACCGTCAGAGAAACGCTTTGCTTCCCAGATGAAGCACTTGACGATGGTGAACTGCAACCAGTGAACGCCGTCGCACTAATCAGCAGCACCATACAAACCGCCAGAATCCTTTTCATGACTATCCCTCCAAATCTTTTTTTAGATAACGCATTTTATTGTGCAATTAAATTCTATACTCAAAATGTAAAAGATTTAAGGGTAAGTCTTGCTGTTTTTTGTATATTATTGCGAAGAAAGACTTGAAGGCAGTATTATTTGTGAAAGAGTATGTCCTTTTTCATTTGTTGTTATGGAAATCTTTCCTTGATCTCCATAGATCATCTGCAGCCTTTGCTGGACGTTGCGGATGCCGAGATGGTTATAACTTTCGTTCTTTAAATCCGCTTCCCCCGAAAGCAACAGTTTGATCTTTTGTGCATCTTCATCAGCCATCAACCCGTCGCTCTCAACCTCAAGCACAAGATTTTCACCGTCCTGATACACACGGATGACAATAAGTCTTTTTCTCCTGCCGGAGTCTCCGTGCTCCACTTCATTTTCAATGATGGGCTGCATAACAAGGCGGGGCAAGGTGCATTCCATCAGTCCGTCATCAATCTCCTTGCTGATAGAGAGTCGCCTTCCCATGCGGACGTTGACAATATAGAGATAGGCGTCGACATATCTCATTTCTTCTTTGAGGCTCACAATCGAATTCCGTGATCTGTCCATAGCTGCGTCAAGCATTGTGGAAAGCGCTTCAATCATGTTGGAAACCTTCATGTCATTCGTCATGCGCGCCTGCCAGTTAATGATTTCGAGCGTATTATTTAAAAAGTGGGGGTTTATCTGCGACTGAAGCGCGATAATTCTCGCGTCGCGCAGAGCAACCTCCTCTCTGTAAATACATTCAAACTGCTCCTTGAGCTTACCCGACATGTTGTTGAACGCGTCCTTGAAATAATTAAATTCCAGATTGCTGAAATTCTCAGTAATTTTATATCCAAGGCTGCCGTTTTCTATTTTAAGATAGGCTTTGAGCATGTTTGAGATCGGTCGGGTGACATTTTTATAAAAGTAAAAGATCACCACTGCAAGCAGCGGGATGATTAAAAGCCCCAGAAACAATATAAATACCCGCAGACCGTCAAACTGTTTGGTCAGCGAGGTGCTGTCTATGTCAATAGCATATGACATCGTATAGCTGCTCATCGTCCTGGCTCCATAGATAAGCGACTGGTTGTTTTTATACCTCACGAAGGCGTCCCCGTCATAAGGGAATTTTATTTCTTGCTGTTTGACGTCTATTTCCGGTCCTTTAAGGCTTACAGGCGTACCGTTGAGCCAGACAGTGCTTTTTGTCGCCCAAACGACATCCGTCAAATTCTCAAAAACAGCAGCTGTATTGAGTTGCATAACAATAACCGCATAAGGTCTGAATTCTGTGCTGTCCACAAGATTCCGCACCATATACACCTTACCGTCAACGCACATAAACCCGATCTGTGTACCGAGCGTTTTGGCGAACTCTACCACTTTAGGCTGCACCGAGGTCTTATAATCGGTTACGTTGGAATATGACTTGTCATCATTGTTGTTGAGCACATAAAACACATTATCCGGCATATCGCAAAAATACAGCAGGGTCATGTCGAACTTATCATCATATGGGTATTGCTTATTCAAAAATTTGCTTACCTGTTGGTAGGCCTGATAATCATTTCCGTCATTTTTATACTGTTCATAGGCGTTTGCGATTGTAGCATCGTAGGTGGCGGCCCGGGATGAGTAGATAGACGCATCGATTTTGTCCAGGCACATTTTGACTGAATTATTTACCGAATCTTTTACCGTATTATCTATCTGGCTGTTGAGATTGTTTGTTATATAATAGCCGATCAGTCCCCCGACAAGCGCAAGAGGCAGGATCCAGCAAGTCACAATGAGAGAAATCAAGCTCCATTTCAAGGATCTTCGAGGCCGCGGCTCGGACATATTGTTTTTTTGCCTCATTGAGTACACGCTCCTTAAAAGCAGTCTGTTTCCCACAAACTACTTTCCTTAAAACCGGCATTAATTTATTAAAAGCAGAAACTGCTTTATTTCGGAATAATACGGTTTTAAACCTCTTCGCTCAGCACCTCAAAAATCAGGCGTTCAAATACAGTCACAGCACCGCCAATAATACCCGAAGATGAAACCATCGGGCTTGTGATGCAGACGTGTGGCGCATCCTTTAGCACCCGGTTGACATCTTCATTCAAACGGCGGTAAAAGGTCTCGCCCAGGGCATTAGGGGTGACGCCAGACAACACGATCTGATCAATATCCAGTACGGTCACCAGATTGCATACGGCAAAGCAGAGATAGGCGCACAAATAATCGCAGATTTCACTGCGCAGTGACTCGTCGCGCAGATTGCCCGCAGCCATGTTTATGTGAAAAAGGCTGTTGAGCGCATCTATATTGATCATTTCTTCAAGGCTTTTCTGCGCGGATTCATTGAAACTGATTTTATCAAGCACCATGTTTCCGATTTCACCCGATTTAAAATTGGTGCCGCGCCTGAGCTGGCCGTCCATCATGATCCCCGCGCCGCAGCCGGTGCCAAGCGACATGTATATGAGGTTCGAAGCCTCTGACCCAACTTTTTTGCGCATGAAACCCTCGCCCTTGCACGCAAGATTGACATCGTTTTCAAAAAATATGGGAAGCGGCACATTCTCGCGGAATGTCGGAAAAATATCGTCAAACTTTTTTTCTTCAT
>DBTI01000292.1 GCA_002306975.1 Ruminococcaceae bacterium UBA1320 | reverse complement strand
AAGTCGATAGATGCTGTCGTCATCCTGTATATATAAAAACCGCTGTTCGGGATCGTATGCCTCAAAGTATTTTTTAACAAACGACTGCGCCAAAAGCTCTTCTTTAATGTTGCGCTGAAAATTCATTTTGGCTTCAGACATCGCGTCTGTCTCATTATCGCCATAGCAGAATTTGAGGTTGCCGGTTATAAGCCCGACCGATGGCATGTCAAGATACAGCTTTGAAACAAGCGGCATCGGCAAAAATGAAGCAATATCCTCATCGTCGGCTTTTATGTTTACATACGGTCTTATCTCACTGACAACACTCGAACAAAACTCACCCATGTCGGCCTCGGCAACAACAAGAGTGCCGTCTTTGCCCATCATTGCCTGCAAAAGCCCGCTTGTTGCCTGCGTACAGGCTTCGCTACACCGCAGAAGCCGGTCGCCGATCAGCATATACTGGCATTTTGCGCCGGCAACGAGCAGATCGGGCAGCCCCATTTTAAGTTTGAAGGCGTTGCCCTCTTTGTTAAGGGTAAGCTCAAGCGGCGGGTTTTCGTTTGCAAAAAGCACCTGTGACTTATCAACATCAAAATTGAAAGCAACCCGTTGCCCTTCATATATGTTGAAAAAGTCGTCAAAGGCGCGCGGCGAAAGATAAAGGCTGCGCTTATCGTTTTTATACATTGCCTGAAGGTTGACATAAGTCAGAAGCTCGCGGAATTTGTCTGTAAAAAACCGGAGCAGGGGGCGTGACTGCTCATCAAAAGCGTTCTCATTGTGTAAAAATTTCAGCTTGACGCCGTATTCAACAACATTACCGCTTGTGATATCGGAATAAAATTTCGGCAGATCTTTAATTATATACATTCGCTCGTTGCCGACGGTAAGCTCCAGAGCGAGCCTGCCAAAGCTGTCGATTTTAACAACAGGAATAAGGCGCACCTTTTGAACGCTGGCGTTTGACACCGCGCTGTTGATCATACGGTCGGAATACTGTTTTATCATCTGGCGCGCCGCGCTGTCGGTCACTGTGCCGCCTTTAAGGCGCACAGGGGCATGATCTTCCGTGACCATGCGGTAATAATACTGCAGAAGTACGGCGACGATGTGTTTGCAGCAGCCCTCGTAGGAATAGAAAGCGGGGCAGTCGCAAAAATGATAAACAAGCTTGCCTTCGGCGTCAAGTGTAACCTCGACCTCATAGCTGTACTTGCTGCCAAGAACCTCCGCCGATATATGTGTATGCCCGTCTAAAGGGTTTGTTTCCGAAACAAGGTTGGAAACGCGCCGCTGATTATAATATTCAAAACCGCGCTCATAGGTTTTTTTATTGGTGGCAACTGAGGAAATAGTCTTAAGAGAAATCATTAAATCGCACTCCGAGTAAAATTTATCAGTTAAATGCCCAATCGCAAATGTTTATAAAACGCAAAAAGCATATTCTTTAATTTTACTCTATTTATGCCAATCGGGCAAGTGTAAATAAAAGAAACGAGGTTTCTGTTCATTAGGGATTATACCCTAAAAAAAATTTACTGCCTTGTGACACTACAAAATGTATTTTGTTTAATATAAATTGTAATATGTTGCTATTTGCCGAGATGCTGATATAATATAAGTAAGGTTATAAAAAGAGAATATTATGGAGGAAAATTTAAATGAAGTCAAAAAGAAAATTTGTAATAATAGCTACGCTAATATTATTGCTTGGTATTGCATTTATAATCGGAAGTCCATATGTTATTGGAAATAGTTTTAATGACTTGCTTAAAACGAACAGCAGTAATATAACTAAAGTATTTATGAGAAAAGGAATGAGCTATGACTGCGTTAGTACTACTGATAAAGTAAAAATACAAGAAATCGTTCAATTATTAGGCAGCAGACGTTATACTAAAGCACTTAATCAAGAGACAAGATATGGATATACATACTCTTATGAAATTTATGTTGAAAATGAGAAAGCCATAACAATAGTCGGTAGCGGAGACAATGTGGAGATTAATGGTACTTATTATGACGTTGATAAACAAATATCAACAGATGGCCTTACAAAGTGGTTTGATTCCCTTCCTGTTACAGAATGGCCTGATAGTACAAAATAAATAGAAACGAAACGCTCAATAAAAGGGGCTGTTACAAAACTTTTGTTTTGATACAGCCCCAAGAGTATTATAATATTTTATTGAAAATTACCATCTAACATAACCTGCTTCTGTCGGATAACCACTTGCAAGGTTATAAAATTCTGATGTGGTTGCATTAATCCCATTTAAAACTCTTACATAAAATGAAGATCCGGAAGTTTCCCAACCTATGCCTGTCATCAAATGACTTCCACCATATGTCGGATCGTCCCTCTCGCCAAATCCAAAGATATTTTCATTAGCAATATTTGTTTTGATCCAACTTTGTGATGGACTTGCTACATTTGAAGTTCCAGCCGGTGCATAACCATCTCTTTCGCCAAAACTAACTAGTCCGTTTACAAAAGTGTTCATATCAGGTACTCCATGGTTTGCGGTTCCCATATCCTCTTCTAACCACCAATAATTATTTTGATCATTTTCTTGGCGAGTAACATGAATATCATTATATATTATAGGAACTCCACGGTATTGGGCCCAATAGTATACTATATTCATGCCGGCTACTGGTCCGCATTCAAAAGGTTGTACATTAATGTTCTCAGCTAGGAGATTATCAGCAGTAAAATCTCTCATAGTACTCATATGAACAAGGCTGCCAGATGTAGCGGCAGTGGTTGATGATGACATATTTGCAACATTTTTCACAAAAGCAAGTGAGTTAGATTCATTGTTTGCGCTTGTATTATAATTTACTCCATATTTCTTTATATTTTGATATCGATTAATTGAGTTCAAGTTTTTTACATTAGATCGGTATGTACTATATGAATTTTTAAGTTGTGTATAATCACTATTCAGAGTATTTCCAAAATAAATATCGCAATATTTGTTTCCTGATTTTTCCAAATAAAAATAGCCACCCAAATAAATCACATGACTTTTATCAAAGTTAAAATTATCCAAGTCGGTGCTTTTTGACTTTTGGCGAATATCAAAAGAAAGTGCTTGATCAATATCATCCGTGCCATTGTATCCGAAAGAAATGATAGATGGATTATTTGAATCTGCACTTACCTGCAAAAATCCAGTTTTAATTTCATTAGTTGTTAAGTTAAAGATATACGAATTTACATTTCCATCAAGATCGTATAATGGTATAGTTTCATTTATTTCTGTATTCTGATTCCATGTTAAATCTTCGTCTTAGCTGGATGCAACTTGGCTTAAAATAAAGTTATTCGCCAACAGTTTACAATCACTCAAAGAAATATAAGTGGAACTGCTGATTGTACTTGACACACTGGTAGAAGAATCGTTATTTGCTGATGATGTAAATCCACAAAAACTTGACATTATAACAGTTGCAGCCAAAAGAACAGATACAATTTTAAAATTCCGTTTTAACATTTTCAAACATCTCTTTCTGTCAAAATTAATATTTGCATTTCACCAAGTTGTAAAAATAGTCACCATCCTTATCAAATAGAATTTTGATATATATCCCTTGGTGATTATATACTGTATGTACTTATATGTCAACAATTTAAATAATTTACAAAATATAAAATGAAGATATAATAATATAACAAGTATTGGTTTTATTAGGAATGGTACTGTTTTTGCATAAAAAATCACGGGGTCACTGTTAAGTGACTCCGTGATTTTTTATGCAAATATTTAATATTTCGGTTTAACTCAGCGGATAACCCTTACGCGGATAACGCCGTCGATTGCTTTAAGGCTTTCGACAGCCTTGTCAACCGCGTCGCCGGAAACATCAAGAATGGTGTAGGCGTAATCCTTCTTGGATTTGTCAACCATGTTCTCGATGTTGATGTTGTCGCCGCCGAACGCAGCGGCAATCTGGGTAACCATGTTCGGAATGTTCTTGTGAATAACGGTTATGCGTGTTTCGCTCGAAGCAGGCAGATCAACATTCGGGAAGTTGACGGAATTTTTAATTGTACCTTCTTCAAGGAAAGCGATAAGCTCGTTTGCCGCCATGTATGCACAGTTGTCTTCGGATTCCGGTGTTGAAGCGCCAAGGTGGGGAACAGGGATAACACCCTTAACGCCAAGCAGCTCGTCGCACGGGAAGTCAACCGTGTAGGAAGAAATCTTGCCGGATTCAAGACCGGCCTTGATGTCTGCCGCAACGGCAAGCTCGCCGCGGGCAAAGTTGAAGATGCGGACGCCGCTCTTTATTGCCGCGATGGACTGTGCGTTGAATGTGCCCTTTGTCTCGCTGTTGAGCGGAACATGTATCGAGATAAAGTCTGATTTCTCATAGATTTCTTTTAAAGAAGCAGCGTGATGGATAGAACGGGAGATACCCCATGCCGCCTCAACGGAGATGTATGGGTCGTATCCGTAAACTTCCATGCCAAGGCTCTTTGCGGTGTTGGCAACCATGACGCCGATCGCGCCAAGGCCGATCACGCCGAGGGTTTTGCCTGCAAGTTCAGGCCCGACAAACTGCGACTTGCCTTTTTCAACAAGCTTTGCGACCTCGTCGCCCTTGCCTTTAAGCGTCTGCACCCAGTTTGAAGCCTCGACAACATTGCGGCAGGAGAAGATGAAAGCGCCGATAACAAGTTCTTTAACGGCGTTTGCGTTCGCGCCCGGTGTGTTGAAAACGACGATGCCGTTCTCACTGCATTTATCTGTCGGAATATTGTTGGTTCCGGCACCGGCGCGGGCAATAGCCTTGAGCGACTTTGGCAGCTCAGTCTCATGGAGAGAAGCGGAGCGGACAAGTACGCCGTCCGGTGCCGCTTCGTCGTCAGAGCAGATGTATGCGCCCGGCTTGAACTGAGACATGCCTATAGGAGAAATTTTATTCATTGTTTTTATTTTAAACATAATAATTACCCCCAGATTAAAATTTATTTTTAGCTGCAGCAATTTCAAAATTAAAGCGGAATAATTTTGTTGCCTCCCTCACCGCCGGTGGAGAGATAACAATCTGCGTTCCTGTTTTTATTTGAATTTGCAATAGGATAGCTCAAAGACAATTGTGTTGTTTTTGAGTTAAATAAAACCGAAGCGGTGTAGTGCCGCTTCGGTTTTGAAATCAAGCGTTTTTCGCTTCGAAATCTTTCATGAAAGCGACAAGATCTTTGACGCCCTGCACCGGCATGGCATTGTAAATGCTCGCGCGCATACCGCCGACCGAACGGTGACCTTTGAGGTTGACAAAACCAGCGGCTTCAGCCTCTTTAACAAACTTCTTGTCAAGCTCGTCGTTGCCGGTGACAAACGGAATATTCATCAGCGAACGTGCTTCCTTTACAACAGTACCGTGGAACATGGAAGAAGAATCAAGGAAGTTATAAAGAGCATCGGCCTTTTCGTGGTTAATCTCGGCCATCTTTTCTACGCCGCCAAGTTCCTCGAGCCACTCGAGAACGAGCTTGCAGATATAGATCGCATAGCAGGGAGGTGTGTTGAACATTGAATCGTTGTCAACATGTGTCTGATAGTTAAACATGGTCGGTGTAATGTCACGCGCGTGACCGACAAGGTCCTCGCGGACGATTACGACGGTAAGACCGGCAGGCCCGATGTTTTTCT
>DBTI01000259.1 GCA_002306975.1 Ruminococcaceae bacterium UBA1320 | reverse complement strand
GCGGCTGTAGCGGTCCGAGTGCGTGGCAAAGGCGACATTGGAACGATGCAATTTGACGCATTCCAAGACTCGGTTCTTGAGGAGATTAAGACGAAAGTATAGCCGAAAGTATAATAGACAATATGTCATGGCAGAGAGTAAAATAATTAAGAACTCCAGTGTAGGGGATAAGCTAAAATATAAAATTTAGCTTATCCCCTCCTTGCAATCAACATCATTTTCAATATAGTCAAATCCTTGGTCAGAAAAACATGCAGTACCAGATGTAATATCTGTGACAAGTTTTTGCAAATGAATTTCATTTCCTTTTTCTACCATTACACATAATCGGACCTGATTGGTGAATTGTTTGTCCGTTATGGGGAAATTGCAATTGTGCAGAGCGTTTTCCAGCGCACCCAGAAGGTTATATGCAATTTCAATGCCTATACAAGAGTGGAGAACCCTCTCTACAAGGCCGACAGCGCGAATGCCTTCGGAAGCCGCTTTGCCATATGCACGGATCAGACCGCCACTGCCTAGCTTGGTCCCGCCGAAAAAACGGGTGATGACTAACGAGGTATCGCTCAGTTTGTTTTTCTTTATTACCTCCAGCATAGGCTTTCCTGCAGTTCCAGATGGTTCACCATCGTCATCGGCTTTTTGAAAGTCATCATGCGGACCGACGATACATGCAAAACAGTTATGCGTCGCGTCGTGATGTTGCTTCCTTATCTTTGTTGCAAAGTTTAAAGCTTGTTCTTCGGTTTCTGTACGTGTCGCATGGCAAATAAAAATTGATTTGTTTATTTCGATTTTTGCTTGTCCGGAAGATTTGAGTGTGAAATAACGGCGACGCAAAACAAACTACCTCCCCACCTTGTAACAAATCATAAGTGCTTCCAAGTAAACATTTACTATACTTTCGAGAAAGACGTCGAAAATCCTGTACTCCTCGTATCAGCTCAACGCAAATATTGTTTGGGCAAAATTGCAATAGAGAGTTTAAGGAGGACATTAATAATGAGGATACGGAAATTGTTTCAGCCGGGTATTATTGTCATGAACCGCTTTCGTTTGATGACAAAGTTCATGATCGTCAGCACCATCCTTATTGCCTTATTGGGGTTGGCACTATTTCAGTTTTTTTCCGGGAATTCAGAGAGCCAAGTTTTTTCACAAAAAGAAGCCTATGGTGTCGAGTACGCACAGATATCAAAGAAAATTGCTTTCCAAATACAAGAATATTATTATCTTGGCAAAAAAGATTTAGCTAAGGAAATTGATACTAGCTTTGGTGATTTAGAAATTTTGGATAAGAAATATAATCATGTATTCGATGCACCGGCACAGAAAAAAGAAGTATCAAAGGATTTGGCCGCTGCGAAAAAAATGTGGCAAGAGTTGGTTTTAGGCAAAGATGTCTCGGATGATTTGTTTGCAACGCTGAGTACGCTTCACTCAAACATTTCCGATAACTCAAACCTAACGCTTGATCCTGATTTAGATTCTTATTATTGCATGGATGTTGTGATGTTTCGCAGTTTTGCCATATCGGATGCGTTATATCGCGTGTATGCGATTATAGAAAAACAAAAAACGGGAACTCTCAGCTATGACGATAGAAAAAATTTAATTATCCTTTCGACACAAATTTCTGGTTTAGCTGATACTATAAATTCAGATATTAAGACCGGAATTTCATTTAACAGCACAAAAACTGATAGGATTTTAGACAGCGTAACTTCTCAGGCGAGTGAGTTTAAGACTGTTTATTTAGCGTTGCTTGAAAAATTAAACAAAGATCTACGTGCTGAAAATACTCGTGTTTCTGTTTCACCGGAAGAAATCAAAGCGGCTGTCGCAGTGAACTCTGAACTCTTTGATACTCTTTCGAATGCCTTGTGGAAACTTTGCATGGTTCGGGTGGAAGGATATGCACAGAAATCCAATCTCGTTATTGTTTCGTTGCTGATTGCGCTACCGATTCTTGCTTACGTGTGTATCGCGTTTTTGCTGTCCATCACGACCGCTGTATCGATTATAAACGAAGGCCTTTATAGGATAAAAGACGGAGACTTAACCTGTCATATCCGTGTGGATTCGCGAGATGAGTTAGCTCAGATATCCAACGGTATCAACAGCATGATTCAAAATATGCGGGATATTATTGAAAGTATAGCGGGTTCAGCCAAACATTTGGCTATAGCCGCAAATGACCTGACGAATTGTTCAGATCAATCTGTGAGTTCTGTTAATCATGTAACTGGAATTATTTCCCGTATGGCCGAGGGAACAGAAAAACAACTTGTGACCATGAGTGAAACGGTGTCAGTAGTAGCGCAAATGTCGGCGAGCGTCCAGGAAGTTGCAGACCATGTAATTACTGTGGCGACTGCGACGGACAAAACTTCCTGTGCAGCAAAAGATGGCGAAAAAGCAATTGATTTGGCTGTGAACAAAATGGTGGATATCGAGCGTTCTGTGAATCATTCAGCGGCGGTCGTCAGTGAATTGGGAGCTCGTTCCAAAGAAATTGGGCAAATTGTGGATACCATTGCCGGTATTGCGGGGCAGACCAACTTATTGGCCCTCAATGCGGCGATTGAAGCTGCCCGCGCCGGGGAACAAGGGAGCGGCT
>DBTI01000284.1 GCA_002306975.1 Ruminococcaceae bacterium UBA1320 | reverse complement strand
GAAGGAAGAAAAGAAACCAGGGCCTGCAGAATCGCAGGATGATGAAAACGCTGTGCGTACTCGGAGAGGGGCAGTTCAAACTGCTTCATAATCTTTATGCTGCCCGACATTCCCTTAACTAAACCGAGCAGCTCAATCGGATTCAGCAAGTCGGGCGGGTTGATTGGCATACCTGTACCCTGAATTGCATGAACTGCATCGCAAAGTAAGTCAATTTCCGCCGCATCCTGAGATGAAATCTCCATAAGATGCTCACGCAGCTTTTCAATATCACAATACAGGGATACCGTTACGCCGTCCAATTCGGTCACGCAAAAGCTTTCTGGCTGATAAATGTCTACGTCTGAACCCAGTGCGCCTGTTTCGCGCCATATTTTCCCAAGCTCAGGCCCATCCTTTGATCCGGTGAGCCAGTTAATGCAGCCGTCAACATGAAAGCCTTTCCTGTCCCAACCGGTGCATTCGCCACCGGGAATGCTGTGTTTTTCGTATATGTGGGACGCAAATCCCTTTTTTTGAGCGTAAATCCCCGCCGTAAGGCCCGCTACCCCGCCGCCAAGAATCTGTATCTGTTTGGGCATCCCTGATTCCTCCCGTTATTTCATTGAACGTTTGCTCAATTAAATAATACAGTAGGCGTCATGGGATGTCAATAATTATTAATCGTTTGCTCAATTATTTTTAACAATCGGTAGCCATTACACAGCCTGCTGCATCAATGAACGGTTGCCTGCCGGTAAACAAGTTCCAGCCATTTTTGCCTTCCGGCAGGATAACTGTTTTTAACACCGGCGAGCATCGTTTTTTTCACTTGCTTTATGCCGCAAAAATTTAAAATTGCGTTCTTAAAAACTTTCCATTCAACACTCTTTCGAAACAATTTAACAAACCAGGAAGGCGAGTCGATTGTATAAACCACCCATGCAGATTTATCGGTAAACAAGCCCTGGGGCCTCGTCCCTTTAGAGGTATAGGCAAATCCCGAAACAAACACCCTGTCGATAAATCCCTTTAGTATTGCGGGCAGTCCATACCACCAAACCGGATAAATAAAAATTAAGCGACCAGCCTCTTTAACCATCTGCCGATAGCGCGCCGTTTCCACATCGTTCGCCAAATCGCTCCTCCTGATCTCTTCATTATACACAAGAGCCGGGTTAAAACCGTCCGCATATAAATCAATAACTTCAAAAGTCTGGTTGCTGTCCTTCAGCCCTTTCTTTACCTGATCCAGAACAGCATGGTTAAAACTTTTCGGATTCGGATGGGCATAAATAATCAGTGCATTCATAAATAATTCCTTTCAATTGTTTTCATTCAATATTTTTTTGGCTTTTCGCCTGGTGAGCGCTTTTCCGCTCGGCTTTCCATCCACCTGTTTCCAAAGCAACCCAATGAACTCCTGTACAGGAGCTCCCTCCAGCATAGGATCAATGGAAGAATATACTTTTTCTTCAATTAAGATAACTTTCAATACTAAATTTCGGCCTTCCTGTGTTAGCATCAGTTTGACCTTTCTGTTATCTTCTTCCGACTGTTTTTGTTCAATCAGCCCAGCCGCAACCAATCGGTTAACCAAACGGCTAGGGCTGCCTGTTTCACAGACCAACAATTCACCAAGTTCTATAAGCGACAACGGTTCATATTCGTAGAGCACGCGTAAAACCTCGCTCTGAGAAGGTGTAAGCTCTAAAGGCCGCAATAACTCAGTAAATGTTCGGCTTCCCTCACGCTGTGCTGCTAAAATAAGATAACGCAGTTCTTCTGCCGGCTTCATATAAAATCCCCTTTCAGTTGTTATTAGCATAAGATGCTTGTCTTTCCCATGTTCATTTTGATGACGCATCATTCATGTTTCGTCATTAATGATACGTCATCTATTTATGTATGTCAAGAATTTTTTCAGAGAAATTTCGAGTATCCAGAACTCTCATCTGCTGTGCGAAATGGTTCTCCGAATTGAAAATCATATCGGATAGTGTTATTTCAGGATTCTGATATCGCGTTCTTTTTGCTGTTTTATCGCCATATTCAATCGCCCGCGCCGGGCACCATTGAATGCAGGCTACACATTGCTCACAGACAGTACTCCAGTTCGGATGACTGCCTGCCATTTTAATATTGTTTGCCGGGCAGATGCGTTCGCAAACACCACAGCCGGTACA
The DNA here is from genome assembly GCA_002306975.1 of Ruminococcaceae bacterium UBA1320. GTDB lineage: Bacteria > Bacillota > Clostridia > Oscillospirales > Ethanoligenentaceae > Ruminiclostridium_D. The sequence continues at coordinate 6,595 of DBTI01000284.1, read as the reverse complement.
TCTTTCCGTTATATGAAAATTCAAAGCCATATTTCCAAAACCGGCCATTGCATTGCTGATATACTCCGCCATGAGCCGGGGCTGGGCAATTCCATGCCTTACATGTTGACTCTTTTTTTCTTTGATCGCAGCTGAAATAACAAAAATCTTTTTCTTTTCGCGTTTCAAAATCACCCTTTGAACCGCACCAGGCAACGCTGTATACGCAACAATATAGCTTGCAGGCATCCACACTCCAAATCCGGCGCTCAAGGTACCGCCGCATTCAGTGATAAATTGGCTCAGTTGTGATAAAGCCATCCCTCGGGAGCGTCCAAACACAGCAGCGCCAAAAATATACCGGGAATGATTCAACTGCAGCTTTTTTATAAAACGGCTTACCATTGTTGGCATGCTTGCATTATACACCGGGAAAACAAACCCAATGCGTTCATAAGCCGCCAAATCAAAAGAGTTCTCCTTCACCGCCCTTGCAATTGCGGCAACCTTTGTATCTCCAATGATATTTGCAATGTCCCGGGCAACCTGCAGGCTGTTTCCGGTACCTGTAAAATAGAATATAATATTTGCCATTATGTAAAATTACCTTTCGGGCACAGTATAAACCTCTGTTTGCTGCTTTTTGAAATGCAGATACGACAATATGCAAATCGGAGTAAAAAACGCACACCAGAATTCCAGAACCAAAACGCCAATCATATCCCCGCCTGCCAAACCCGGCTGAAAGATCCCCAACATTGGTATAACCACACATGTGATTGCAAAGACCCCATGAACCATCAGGAGAATCTTCAATGCCTGATCTGCTTTTGATTTCACACCGATCGACAAGGCAATAAAGAATGTAGCCAAAGCCATAAAGCCGTATCCCAGCAAGTCATAATTAAAAAAGAGTCCTAGCTTTTGGTAATTCAATAGCTCAGAGGCCTGCCCACTGAGTTCAGTAAGGCGAACCGTGGTCAATTGCGCAAAATATACAAGCATAATTAGCACCGCGTATACGCCGGCAAACGCCATTGCCGTGTAGCTTACCGATTTTGTTTCGCTTTCACTGAAGGAAGCAAACGCGCAGATCATGGGTATAAATCCCCAGGCTATAAACATGCTGAACAAATAACTGCCAAAGCTATTTTGCAGTATCATTGACAATGCAAATCCAACCACCGCAACCAGCGTAACAATTGATGCGTACATCCCTGCTTTTCTGTTCAAAATTTTATACCTCCCTATTGAGTTTTAATCGGTCTGTCCTACTCTAATACATCTTTCTCAAAGGCGGCAGAATCAACCCGTTACTCCGTAAAATAAGCCATATTCTCCAAAAGATGCTGTTCTTTTGACGTTCCCGATATGGCAACGCTGCCACCGAATTGTTCTGTAATATACTTGAGAACCCAGGAAACCGGCTGCTTTTCTTCCTTTAAAAGCTTATTTAATTTTTTTCTGTTTGTATGCGTATCATATGCTTCTAAACTTATTTCAGGGTTATTATACTGGCCGTACAGCAAAGGCGTATGCGCCACCATTGTGATATCCCGGTAGAAATTTATGTAGGACTCCAATTCCTTGTCCGCTGCAACCTGCGGGAAAAAATCCGCATCCACGGTAGGGCTTAAATAACTAAAACGTTGCTGTATAGCGCAAAAGAACTTAAGGCCATTTTGCATGCATATGTGCCTCGCGCTCTCAACCCGCCATGTCCAAAAATTGCTGCATCCAATTTCCTTAATCAATCCTTTATTTACCAGCTCCGTCAAAATGCTCAGTGTTTCAATTTGAGGGGTAGAAAAGTCATCCACATGCAAATAAAGCAAATCAATGTACTCCGTCTGCAAATTATCCAAAGACTTATTCACAGCTTCAATAATCGTTTTCCTGCACAAGCCTTGCATATTAGAGAATCCCACTCCGAAATTACCCTTAGGTAAAGCACCTATTTTTGTTGCTAAAACAACATCTTTTCTCCTGTTGCTGGCCCGCAGCCATTTCCCAATGGTTTTTTCACTTTCATCACCAGTACCCCCATTCCACACAGCATAGTTATTGGCGGTATCTATAAAATTTCCAGTATGGTCTGTATACGCATCCAGCAACCCAAATGCTGTTTTTTCATGAATTAATGTACCAAAGTTAATACAGCCCAGGCCTAAAACAGACACTTCCAAATCAGACAAACCCAATTTTATTTTTTTCATCTGCTACCTCTTTCAAGAATATAACGCCCATTCACCAGGCAGAGCCTAAGGCAACAATCCATTCACAAAACCTGTCGTTCATAAAATCCCAAGCGTTGATTGAGCGTTTGCTCAACTAAATAATACTTTATAGTTGCATGCCTGTCAACAAATAATTGAGCATTTGTTCAATAAAAAGACCAATTCGGTTCCATACCGATCCCGCTGCTACGCAAAGGCTAATTCTTGGCTGTACGTTTATCAATAAATCAGGTCTTTCAGCTCTACGTAAGGATTCTTGTATCTTTTTTTATCTTCCGTCATTTTTCTGTATTGAAGAGCCTGATTGGGGCAAAGATTCATACACGCATAGCACTGCTGACAATGATGCAGCCATTTAGGCGTCCCGTTCTCTATTTTAATATTTTGAACAGGGCAAACCTTACTGCATAAACCGCAGCCGTTGCAATGCGTATCTGTCCAAAAATCATTGTCCATCTTATGCATAATCAAAGAAAAAAACCGGTATGCAATCCCTGTTTTCAGAATCCGCTCTCCCACACTTCCTTTTTCGACCAAATACGGTTTCCCGGATTTCACCTTCAAAGCAATCTCATCCAACTTTACCTCCGCTGCGGCAAAAAGCCTCTGCTGTTCTTCCGCACTCGTTTGATGCACAGATATGAAGTTTGAAGGCAGGATCACAGAAAAACCAGCGGATAACTTAAGTCCCTTCGCACGAAGCCTTTTTTGGGCTATCAGCAATGCTCCGGATACGGCTCCGCCGTTGGTTGCAATTGCAAAAATATACTTGCCCATGTTCTGCTTGGATAGTTTATGTATAAAAGAATCCACAATCAAGGGCAGCCCCCAAATATACACCGGAAATACAATCCCAATGCAATCAGATGCGGGTAAAATATCCGTCTTAACCGCTTCCGCCATGGGGATTAGTTCTGCATCCAGTTTGGAAGCCAAATCCCGCGCAATTTTTAATGAATTCCCCGTTCCTGTAAAATAATATATAGTCGTTTTCATAGTTGTTCTCCCATCTTAATCCTCTATTTTTGATTCTTCCTGTGAAATGATGTCCAGCAGCTTTAAAAACAGCTGCCTCTCTTGATCCGTATCAAACTTACCCAATATCCGCCGCCATATTTGCCGCTCTGCATCCTGGTGTATTGTGTTTATTTGAATTCCTTCCTGCGTTAATTCCAATCCAAAAGATCGCCTGTTCCTGGCGCTGACTACGCGTTTTAATAATTTTTTTTGCTCGAGGCGATCAATTGCACTGGTAAGCGTGCTTCCGGCCAATCCCAGATATTCGCCAACCTCTTTAATAATAATCTCCGGTTGTGAAAAAACAATTTTTATGATGTCAAGTTCCGTACTTGTAATACCTTCCGGAAACAGCGACTCCATATCCGACTTATAATTTTTATAGTGTTTATACAGATTGTGCATGGCTTTGTCCATTAACTCCATTTGATCCTGTTTGATTTCGTCCATGATTTAAGCCTCCAGCTATTATTCACAATAGTTTGTATTCTATATCGAATATATTCTATAACGTATTATATTTTAGATATTGAGAATTGTCAACAAAAAATAAAGCACAATATCTGAAAGAATTTTATTAAAAAAAATTTATTAAAATTAGCTTTACGAATGTCAATGTCTGATTTCAGAGAAAAATATCGAAAAACTTATTTCAAGGGTGAAGTACAAGTGTATCCTAACGGTTGGAAAAAAGCCTGAAGCTCTTCCCGGCTATTCATGACCTGATAATATGTAGTCCGTGTTTGCTCGAAGCCGCCAAATATTTATTTTAACTTTCCTATATTACAGCTCCTTTAGCAATAATTCGCTCACAGTTAACCTTGGCCGCGGCGGAGGATTCTGATTCGAATAACCAATAGGAAGCAATGCCACAACCTCATATGCATCATCTAATCCAAGTAAATCCTTTACCCCCTTACGATCAACCAGCCCAACCCAACAGCTTCCCAGGCCCAAATCCACAGCTTTCAGTATCATATAATCCATTGCAATTGCGGCATGCTTCCGTAAATAGTGTTGTGCTATTTCTTCATTAAAAGCTTTTGCTATTTGTCCGCTTTTCTGGTAGTTTTCCAAAAACGCCTCATCCTCCAGGTTATCTTTAAACACTCCCTTTTGAACCAGCTCAGCAAGCCGTTCGTCATGTGATTGCCACGCCTTAGTGTAGGCACAGCAAACAATGACCACAGGAGCTTTTGTAACGAAAGGTGTTGTATAATTCTGTAGAGCCGCTATTATCTCCGGACTTTTGATCACAACATACCTGGTTGACTGGATATTCGAAACAGATGGCGCAAGCCGGGCTGTATTAAGAATATCTTCTATGCACGATTGAGGAACAGACTCGTTTTTAAATTTTCTTGTGCTTCTTCTCTTGTCTATCACTTCGGAAAATTCCATTTACCTCAGCCTCCATTGTAATCCTTTACCTGATTGACTATATATTATATAATTGAGTATATATCGTATAAAACTTTTTGCCAGTATGCACTTTTTAGTGAAGTACTAACTAAAAGGAGAGTAATAAGATTATGGCAGAATCTCGGTCGCGGAAATTATGCCCGATAGAATATACACTAAATACTGTCGGGGGTAAATGGAAAATCAAAATATTATATCAGATTTATATTGGCCAAATACGGAGATATGGAGAGCTCAAGAAATTGCTTTTCGGAATAACGCATAAAATGCTTAGTCAGCAATTGAAAGAACTGGAAAAAGATAATCTGATTCATCGTGAAGAATACCACCAGATTCCTCCAAAGGTTGAATATACATTAACAGAACGGGGAAAAACAATGATACCCGTTTTATTGGTCATGACCGAATGGGGTGAAAAGAATCAAATTTAAGTATTTCCTTGAATGCTTTTAAGCGGATTAGGTTGGAAAGCAGCTATTACAGTGTGATTTATTTTTGTATATCATAAACTCATTGGTCATTTCTTTAATCCGGTTCTTCTTCTGAGCTTAAGTCAATTTTTATTTTTCATCAAAGGTCGTATCTCTTTCTATTTGTCATATGCGTTTTTTTCCATCTCAGCTGCATTCTGGCAGAGACTCTCCAGATACATAATTGCTATTAAACAAAGGGACAATCTATTGTGGCAAAACGCTATACCGAAAAAGAAAAACAAATTATTGTCAAGCAATATCTTTCAGGCGAATCAGCATCGGGGTTGTGCCAAAAACACGGCATTGCCAGAAGTTCATTGTATTTATGGTCGAAGCAATATTCCGATGTCATTCCCGAAAGCAAGACCGCAAGAGAGATATATTTACTCGAACAAGAGGTTAAACGCTTACGAGTACAAAATGAGATTTTTCGTTTAAGTGAATGCTCCGTTGCATCTAATGCCAAAGAAAAAATCCAAGCGGTTGAAAAATTAAAGAGTCAGTTCAGTATTCATATGTTGTGCAAGACATTAAGCTTAAATAAATCCTCCTACTATCACTATCGCTTTCGTCGGCCTGAAAAAACATCCCTCGAAAAGTGCGACGAAATTTTCAAGCCGCTGATTTCTAAAATATTTGAAATGAGTGGGGAGCGTTTTGGCGCTATGAAAATTAGAGGCAAAATAATGGAGGAGGGTTATGTTATAAGTAAAAAGCGGATACTACGGCTTATGAAAGAAATGAATCTTTCCAATAAAGAAAGAAATGTTTACCCCAACGCTACTTTTCAAAGAGAATATAAATATTACTCGAATAAGCTCAAACAGCAATTTTCTCAGGATGCCCCCAATATGGTCTGGGTAAGCGATATTACATATGTCAAAGTTGCAGACGGAACATATTATCTGTGTGTTGTAATCGACTTGTTTTCAAGAAAGGTGATTTCTTATTCAATTTCGGAAAATCAGGAAACCGATTTTGTAATACTCGCATTCAAGGAGGCTTTTTTGAATAGAGGCAGACCGGAGGGATTGATGTTTCACAGCGACCAAGGCGCGCAATATTCATCCTACGAATTTCGCTGCATGCTCCGCTCATTGAAAGTCAACCAGTCTTACTCAAGAACAGGCACCCCGTTTGACAATGCCGTCGCAGAGTCATTTTTCAGGACTTTGAAGGCAGAGGAATTTAAACGGAATTTCTATGAAGACAAAGATAAGCTAATTAAGTCGGTGAGTAGCTTTATTGAATACTACAATGATTACCGAACCCATCAGAGTCTGGGATATAAAACGCCAAACTATATTGAAGCAACTTACTATAAGGCAAAATAATAACGCTATTTAAGAAGTGTCCGAAAAACATTGTCTAAAATAGCGTTACCATATCAAGGGGAGTCGAACCTTATCTTCTACATTAAAAATATCACAAAGCGATATATCTCTGATATTACCTCTGGCACCTAAA
>DBTI01000229.1:18905-19197 GCA_002306975.1 Ruminococcaceae bacterium UBA1320 | reverse complement strand
TTGTTATTCTCACTCATATTGCAAGTTCCTCCTCACTTAACTGTGACATGGCGATCTCTCGATAAACCATGCAGGTTTCCAAAAGCTCCTTGTGCTTGCCCTGCCCGACGACACGGCCTTCGTCGAGCACGACGATCCGGTCCGCATCCATAATTGTCCCGATGCGCTGACCGACGATCATGCTGGTTACGCCCGAAGTTTCCTTCTTCAATGCGCAGCGCAGCATCCGGTCGGTCTTATAGTCCAGAGCAGAGAAGCTGTCATCGAAAATATAGATTTCCGGCTTGCGGCA
>DBTI01000229.1:18398-18631 GCA_002306975.1 Ruminococcaceae bacterium UBA1320 | reverse complement strand
ACGCGCTATGGCGAGACGCTGCTTCTGTCCGCCTGAAACATTGGTGCCGCTCTGCGAGATGTCCGCGTCGTACAGGCCATCCATCTCCTCTACAAAGCCCGCGCCCTGTGCAATCCGCACAGCCTGCATGATTTCTTCCTTCGTGGGCTCGCCGCGCCCATTGTCGCCATAACCCACGTTTGAGTTCACGGTGCCTTTGAACATAACTGCTTTTTGCGGAACATAACCGATTT
>DBTI01000229.1:0-18350 GCA_002306975.1 Ruminococcaceae bacterium UBA1320 | reverse complement strand
ATGGAAAGGCGCTGTTTCTGCCCGCCGGACACGTTGGTGCCGCCCTGCGAAATTTCCGCGTCGTAAGCGCCGTCCATCTTCTCCACAAAGTCCATACCCTGCGCGATCTGCACGGCGCATTTCACATCTTCTGCCGTGGCGGCGGCCTGTCCGTTGTCGCCGTAAGATACGTTGCTGGTAACGGTACCCATAAACAACACGGCTTTTTGCGGAACATAACCGATTTTATTGTGCAGCGATTCCTGTGTGTATTCTTTGACATTGATTCCGTCAACAAGCACTTCGCCCTCGGTTGCATCAAAAAAGCGTGGAACCAGATTGATCAGCGTGCTTTTACCGCTCCCCGTCGAGCCGATGAAGGCCACTGTTTCGCCTTTTGCAACCGAAAAACTCACATCGCGCAGTACATAATCGGCAGCACCGGGGTATTTGAAGCTGACATGGTTAAATGTGACCTCTCCTTCAGCTCCCAATTTGCCTTGAGCAGCTCTGCCTTCAATGATATCCGGATCGGTATCCAGCACCTCGTTGATGCGCTTAGCTGAAACAGAGGCGCGCGGCAGTAATACAAATATCATGACCAACATCATGAATGCCATAATCACCTGCATGGCGTAAGAAGAAAAGACGACCATGTTGGAGAAGATGGTCAGTTTATCCATGGCCTGCGCTGTATTGATGAGATAAGCACCGATCCAGTAAATTGCAAGTGAAAGGCCGCTCAACATCATTGTCATTACTGGCATCATGACCGCCATGCCGCGGCTGGTATAAAGCTGCGTTGATGTCAGTTCCTCGTTGGCAGCTTCAAACTTGTTTTCCTGATAATGATCGGCGTTATACGCGCGAACAACCCGCAAACCTGTGAGGCTTTCCATCGTAACACGATTCAGGCTGTCGGTAAGCGTCTGCATTTTCTTGAATTTCGGCATGACCAAAGCCATAATTACAGCCATTATGATGACAAGTACCATTAAAGTGACCCCGGTTGCAAACGTAAATTCAATGCCTTTGCCCGTTATCTTGGTGATTGCCAATACTGCCATAATGGGAGCCGTGACGACCATTTGCAGGCCCATAATCACCAGCATCTGGATCTGCGTCACATCGTTGGTTGAACGTGTAATAAGACTTGAGGTAGAGAAGCGACTGATTTCTGTTATTGAAAAAGAATCCACTTTGTTAAACAGCAGACTGCGCAGTCTTTGGGAGAAAGACGCGGCGATACGTGCTGCAAAGAAACCAACGATAACCGATGATGCAAGACTCCCAAGCGCACAGAGCAGCATATACCCACCGGATTTCCATATGCCCGCCATTTTTCCTCCCGGCGTCTGCGTAAGCCTTGTGATTTCGGACATATAATCCGGCAGTTTCAAATTGAGCCAAACCTGTGCCACAATGAACAACAGGCTGATGCCGACCTGCAACCATTCTTTCCAGTTAAGGCGTTTAAGTATTTTTATCATAAAATTTCCTCCACTTTATATAATAGGGTTCATTTCTAATAGCGTTAGTAATATGAAATTTAAAGGCGGTCACTTTTCTGTGACCGCAGTTTATTTCATTTTATTCTGCAGGGGGGTCTACTTCCGCAAGTCTGCCGATGATGCGCACATATTCCCGGGCGTCATGCTCGCCCAATTTACTGAGCATTTTCGTGATCGTTTCCATTGCCTCTTGATAATGTTTTTCCACCAAAGTTTTTCCCTCAGGAGTAAGGTCAACCAAAATTCTCCTGCGGTCGCTTATGTCAATTTGGCGTGTAATCAGACCTTTTCGTTCCAGGCCGTTCAGGGTGGCTGCAATACGTGCAGAACTAATACCCATCTCATTACTGATTTCACTTGGCAGCACATAACCTTGATGAACAGCAATGAATTGGAGTACAAAATGTTCTCCCTGCATGGATTCATCAATCTGCTTTTGCGGACTTGCCTGTCTCAATTTATGCATCTTTTGAATATTCTGCATAAACTCCGAAGCCAGCTCTTTATAATCCATCTTTTAAACCTCCCTTGAGCAAAAGTAACTAACACTGTTATAAGTATAATAGTGTTAGTTACTTTTGTCAAGAGTTTTTATCAACAAAGTTAATATCCGAACAGGATAAGAATATAATTTCAATTCACTTTTTTCCCAGTGAAAAACAACATTTTATAAAACCGTAAGTAAACTAGTCAATTTGCCGCCTTTTTCTGGTTCACTTTGTACATAAACTGTACCGTCGCACAATTCAAAAACTCGTTTTACAAGCGCAAGGCCGAGCCCGTTTCCTATATTAGAATGAGGGGCATTACACTGATAAAACTTATCGAAAACATGAGCTTTTGTCTGTTCATAAGGAAGCAATTATTTAGATGACAGTTCGCAGATTGGTCATGTATTTTTATAACGAAGCCCGTCGCAAACAACAGACATCAATTGATTAAATCTGCTTTTATTGGAAACATCATCGGGCTCATCTGCAACCATGAGAAGACCGGACATAAGGGCGAACAAATCCATTACGTCAATATCTTCCCGCACTGCCTTTGCCTGTTGCGCTCGGGTGAGGAGATCAGCACATGCTGACTGGAACTCCAGCAACACACCGGAGGTTGCCATCCGAACACGAAAAGTACCGATTCTGAAAGCGTCCCTCACGGCCCTGTTCGTAAAGCCATATTCCATGATGAGAGAAAAGAAGTCAAAGAACGCCTTGCCGGGATCGATATAATTGATAAGAACTTTGGCTTCCTCTGTAAGCTTTTGTTTATAGCTGATATTGACTGCATCAAACAATACTTCTTTGGTCGGAAAATGGCGGTATATCGTGCCAACGCCGATCCCGGCTTGATGGGCAATTTCGCTGATTGGAGCTGACAGCCCCTTTTCGGCAAAAATCTTATGGGCGGCTTGTAAGATCTGCGCTCTGTTTTGCTTTGCATCCGCCCGCATAGGCTTTTCTGAATCGGAAAAGCCGGAATTATTTGGTTGTACATTCGCTGTTTCGTCGGTATTGTATGTTTTGCTCGAAGAGCGTTCTTTATTTAGCATTAAGGCAGCCACCTCTTTCCTCTCTATTTTACTTGAAAAAATGGATATTGACAACGGAATGTTGATTCCGTATAATATAATTATAAACGGAACACTAGTTCCATTTATGGGGCTTAATTCTTAAGGCGGTGTTTTCTGTAAATATGCACACATCCTGATATTCCGTGGCAGGAACTGGCAAAGCTGAATGGTTATTAATTGTGCCTTTGCCTTAATTACTTTTAGAAGCTCGCCGGCAAGTACCCCAGAAGCCGCAACAATTGATGAATGATCCGATAATTACTACACAGGAGGGAAAAATACATGTCCGATTTGCAAAATTCTCAATCAAAGGCCAGCCAGACTCTGTCTGCGCGACATGATTCCATGGGAGCCGCCGAAGTCTTCGAACAAGTGCTCAAAGCGTTCCAAACCGGAAATCAAAAGACTTTGATTGATCTAATGGCTGGCGACGCCGTTATGGAGTTTCCATTTGCCCCGCTTGGTCGACCACGGCGGGTCGAGGGAAAAAACAATATCATTAAGTACAACCAGGCAATTCTGGGTATTGCCACAGTCACAGGTCTTACAGATGTCGAGATTCATCGCATGATTGATCCTGACTGCGTTGTAATAGAAATGACAGGGCACGGAATCGTGCTAGCAACTGGCGACGCTTATGAAAGGCGCTATATTGATGTGTGCCGCACTAAGAATGGACATATTAAGCTCATTCGGGATTATTGGAACCCTCAGGATTCTCAGATATCCAAAGATAACGGAGTGACCCAAAGGGACTAAGGTATATCAAAAAAACGAAGCGGCAGTTGAGGGGTTACCAGCAGTCTGCTATCACTTAATTATCTTTTTGTATATTATTTTGTCATGTTTTTACAAAGATATTAACTTTTGCTAATAATAGTGATAACATCTATTTATAGTATATACATACTCGATTTTACCACTAAATTTATGAATAAAACAATTATTGGAACTAAACAAAAGCAGCAATAGCTGCTGTCGCTTAATCAGAACTTTATAAGAGCAGAAGCACAAATTCACCAAAATGATTGATAACATATCTATTTATCAATTTAGGAGGTGACGGTTGTGTACTGCTCTATTTTTATTGCGAAAAGGCGGCTGATTTATGTTATTTTCAATGAGCAGCATTGTATCAGAGGGCGACGATGACGGCAAGTGAGTGCCAGATGGATTGCTAAAAACAAAGGGAGGATTAAGGCGATGAAAAAGTTAATAAGTGTTTTTCTCTCACTTACAATTGCCGGCATGGCAGCAATGCCGTTATCACTTACAGTTTCCGCAGATTCAACCAATATTTTTACTTCTGCGTCATCAGCATCGACATATAATTATGGCGAAGCACTGCAAAAAGGTATTATGTTTTATGAATTTCAGCGGTCTGGCAAAACTTCTTCCGACCAGCGCAACAACTGGCGCGGCGATTCAGGCATGACTGACGGTTCCGATGTTGGATTGGATCTGACAGGAGGTTACTACGACGCAGGCGACAATGTAAAATTCAATCTTCCGATGGCGTATACCTCAACAATGCTTGCATGGGATGTTTATGAGGACAAAAGTGCCCTTGACACAAGTGGTCAGTTAAGCTATATGAAATCTTCGATCAAGTGGATTACTGACTATCTGATAAAATGTCATCCTTCCGCAAATGTATTTTACTATCAGGTGGGCAGCGGCAGCCTTGATCATGCATGGTGGGGACCGGCTGAAGTAATGCAAATGAGCCGGCCATCCTATAAAGTTGATCTTACAAGCCCCGGCTCAACTGTCACGGGTGAGGCGGCGGCGGCTTTGGCATCCGCTTCAATGGTGTTCGCTGATTCCGATCCGGCATATGCCGAGACTTGTTTAAAAAACGCGAAGGAACTTTTCACCTTCGCAGACACGACAAAGAGTGACAGTGGCTATACCGCAGCATCGGGATATTACGATTCATGGAGCGGCTTTTACGATGAACTTTCATGGGCTGCCACATGGCTTTATCTTGCAACCGGTGATTCCACATATCTGACCAAAGCGGAATCATATGTTCCAAATTGGGGCAAGGAGAATCAGACAAGTACAATTACATATAAATATACCCAGTGTTGGGACGATGTGCATTATGGTGCTGAATTGCTTCTTGCCCGTATTACTGGCAAAGCTATTTATACGGAATCTATGGAAAGATGCCTTGACTGGTGGACAACCGGATATAACGGTGAACGCGTAACCTATACGCCGAAAGGACTTGCATGGCTGCAGCAATGGGGCTCACTCAGATATGCGACCACAACTGCATTTTTGGCGAGTGTTTATGCAAAATGGTCTGGATGCAGCACTACAAAGGCGGCAACTTATAAGGCCTTTGCAAAGTCACAGGTAGACTATGCGCTGGGCAGCACCGGTCAAAGCTATGAAATCGGGTATGGGACAAATTATCCGCTTCATCCGCATCATAGAACTGCTGAAAGTTCATGGGCCGACAGCATGACGGTTCCCGGCTACAGCAGACATACGCTTGTCGGTGCGCTTATCGGCGGACCGGATTCATCCGACGGCTATACGGATTCTGAATCCAACTATACCCAGAATGAACCGGCCTGCGATTACAATGCCGGATTTGTCGGTGCGCTGACCGAGATGTATGGCGATTACGGCGGAACGCCAATTGCAAATCTCACAGCAAATGAAACACCGACTAACACCGAATTCTTTGTGAACGCATCGGTTAATGCTTCCGGCAACAACTTTGAAGAAATCAAAGCTGTACTTTATAACGAGTCTGGCTGGCCCGCTAAAGTTGGCGACAAATTGTCTTACAAATATTTTGTGGACATAAGTGAGCTTGTAAAAGCGGGATACAGCGCCAAAGATGTTTCAATTTCTACCAATTATAACACCGGCGCAACTGTTACAGGACTTCTTCCGTGGGATACTGAAAACAACATCTATTATGTAAATGTTGACTTTACAGGTACAAAAATTTATCCAGGTGGACAGTCCGCTTATCAAAAAGAGTGCCAGTTCCGAATTTCTTACCCGCAGAATGTGAACATTTGGGACAACTCGAACGATTTTTCATACACGGGTGTTAATATGACACCAGGAGGCACACCAACGCTTGCAAAAAATATTCCGGTGTATGACGCAGGCGTCCTTATCTATGGCAATGAGCCAAGCGGCGGCACATCTACCAATAGTTCGAGCATAACTCCGACAACGGTGTCTTTTGATCTCTATACTGCAAACCAAGCCGACATACCTGTCACTGTTGCACTAAACGGTAATACGCTTAAAGGTATTTACAATGGCACGACGGCGCTCTTAAAAGATACTGATTACACTGTCGCGGCAGATGGTACAGTCACAATTTTGAAAGCCTATCTTGCAAAACAGTCAGTCGGTACTTTAAACCTAAAATTTGACTTTAGCGCTGGAAACGACCCAGTGCTTGCCGTTACTGTGAGAGACACAACACCTCATACAGATTCAACGATTTCACCGATAAAATCATCGTTTGATCTCAATACTGCGAACCAAGCCGACATACCTGTCACTGTTGCACTAAATGGTAATACGCTTACCGGTATATACAATGGCACGACGGCACTTGTCAAAGGCACCGATTACACTGTCGCGGCGGATAGTACAGTTACAATTTTGAAAGCCTATCTTGCGAAACAGTCAGTTGGTACTCTAAACCTAAAATTTGACTTTAATGTGGGAAACGACCCAGTACTTGCCATTACGGTTAGCGACACAACGCCTTATGCAGATTCAACGATTTCACCGGTAATATCATCGTTTGATTTGTATACAGTGAATCAGGCCGACATACCTGTCACTGTTGCACTAAACGGTAATACACTTAAAGGTATTTATAATGGCACGACGGCGCTTTTAAAAGATACTGATTACACTGTTGCGGCGGATGGTACAGTTACAATTTTGAAAGCCTATCTTGCGAAACAGTCAGTCGGTACTTTAAACCTAAAATTTGACTTTAGTGCGGGAAACGACCCGGTGCTTGCGATAACAGTAATCAACACGTCGCCTGTAGTTATTGGCAGTCTTGAAATTCAGATGTATAATGCAAGCATCCAAACTTCAACAAACGGCATTACGCCGCGTTTTCGTCTTGTCAATAAAGGTACTACAGCGATTGACCTTTCCACTGTAAAGCTACATTATTATTTCACTGAGGACGGCACACAGGCTCAGAACTTCTGGTGTGACTGGTCGACTATTGGTAGCAGTAATGTTACTTACAACTTCACAGAGCTTACAACGGCTAAGGCCGGAGCTGATACTTGCCTTGAAATCGGCTTTACAAATGGCGCCGGGAAACTCGCGGCAGGCGCAAGTATTGAGGTACAGGGACGCTTTGCCAAGAACGACTGGAGCAACTACAATCAAGCGGGTGATTATTCATTTGACTCGAGTGACAGCTCATATTCAGATTGGGTTAAGGTTACGGCATATGAAAACGGCATAATTGAGTGGGGAATTGAACCGTAGAAACTTATGATATTGTTTTGCTGTAAGGGTGCGGTCTAAGGCCGCATCCTTACAGCAATTCCAGTTAAGATTACTGTAGCAATAAAAAATAGTAAATTAAGATAGTAGTTGTTGATGCCTGAATAGTTAAAGGTTTTCCATCAAGCACAAAATAGTTGTCACAGGCTTAACAAATCAGGAAGATGCTGTAGTCGTCACTGCTGAAGTATCTGCCGCACTGACCTGCATAAAAGGCGTCATGCAAAACACCATTAAGACTCCCACTAAAGCGGTAAGAATTTTCTTCATGTTAAAAAGCCCGACATGGCTAACAGCGAATGTGACGACAAGCGTCATGTATAATGGCAAACCATGAATTGATTCGGAGAATCCTCCCTAAAGGATCATCCTTTGATTCATATTGCCGCGGCTCTTTATCTTTTTGCAAATAATTAAGGCAGGGTAATGCTTTGGTGCATTACCCTGCCTTTACTGTTTTATTATGCTTTTATCAGCTATTCCCAGTCTTTCCACACTTCGGGTTTATAGCCTATGGTGGCTTTTTTGCCGTTTCTTACGATGGGTGTAATAAGCAGCTTGGGGTTATTAAAAAGCATTTCCTCAATCGGTTCTGACGGAACGATGTATTTCAGATTAAGCCGTTTATATTCGCTGCCCTCTGTGTCTGTCAGATTCTTAATACCTACGGCGGCTGCGACGCTTGCAAGTTCGCCTTTGCTCATTCCATAGCGGTCAACTTCTATACTTTGAAATTTGATTTTGCGTTCTTTAAAGTAGCGTTCAGCTTTTTTGGAATCAAAGCATTTTTTGCGCCCATAAATTTGTATATTCAATTTCCAGTCCCCACAATAATTATTAAACTTGTACCTTTATTATAGCATACAGTATATACAAGCTACATAGTAAAAAACAAAATATAAAGCAAAACAGTGTTTTTAAACATAGAATGTTATAGACAAACATTCCTGCCACTAATTAAGAAAGGTGAATGACGTGAACACGGGTAAATTTATATCGACTGTTGCCCCGGGAGCGCAGGCGACAATGAGGAGCAGGGGAATAGTCTCGTCGCTCACAATCGCCCAGGCGGCCCTTGAAAGCGGCTGGGGAGTCCACGCTCCGGGCAACAATTTATTTGGAATAAAAGCGCATGGGTGGAGCGGCGCTACTCAGATATTGAAAACTGAAGAATATGTAGGCGGAAAGCCAGTGATGATCCGCGACGTTTTCAGGGTATATGACAGTTGGGCGAAAAGTATAGAAGACCACGCGGCGTTTTTATCGAAAAATTCGAGATATAAAAACATCATTGGTGTTTTAAATTACCGCACAGTCTGTAACCGGATTCAAGAAGACGGATACGCTACCGCTCAAGGCTATGCACAGGACTTAATAAATCTTGTCGAAAAGTATAAACTTTACAAGTACGACACGCTGCCGGCGCAAACCTGTATAGACATACCTGTTCAGGGTGAGATAATAGGCGAAAAATTCAAAGTAAGCGGCTGGGCGGTTAACTTTAGCGGCATTGCAAGGGTAGATATTTATGCCGACGGAAGCCGCGGACTTGCAAGCATAAGAAGCTTTTCAGAAAGACCGGATGTTTCACGCGCCGTAAATCCTTTTGGCTGGTATAAATATGCGCAAAAAAGCGGTTTCTCACATGAAATCCCCTATGGCGCGATCCCGTCGGGAACTCACACAATAGATTGTGCGGGAATCGGCAAAGACGGGAGCGTAATGTGGGCGAGCAAATCTATTTCTATAAGATGATTTTTCCAAGAGAGGGATGACGCATACTTTGAAATCGATAGATATTTTTAACATGCTCATTAATTCAGGGCTTTTTGCCATATTGCTTGGGCTTGTTATCAGCGCGATTAAATTTGCAAAGTCATATTTAGATGCGAAGACAGCGGAGACAACCGCAAAAATTAACGACACCAATATCAAAAACGCAATCAGCAGCGCCGAGGATTGCGTAACAACCGTTGTGCTTGAAATGTCTCAGACAGTTGTGGACGACCTGAAAGCAAAATCAGCGGACGGAAAACTGACGGAAGATGAGATAAAGCAAATACAGGCAGACTCGCTTGCAAAAATTGAAAAGCTTATTACAAGTGATGCCTTTAACACGCTCGACACTGTTTTTGGAGACGCGGAGGCTTGGATAAAGAGTAAAATTGAAGCCGAAGTAAAAAAATATAAAATGAATTCGACAGCAAAATCATAACCGACAAATTATTTCCCCCCAAAGTTGCAGAATGTTACCGCGGGGGGTTGTCTTTCAATTTGTAATATGTTAGAGTAATTTTATAAATGTGTTGAGAAAACTATATAAACAGCAACTGCTAAAAGTATTTGCACTGCAATATACGTAAAGGGGAATATTTTCAAATGGAGCACCCGAATATATTATTTATACCTCCGGAATGTGATCCGGAATTATCCGATGCGCAGATTTTGAAGGACACATGTTTGGTTCCTTGCCTTCTTCAGAAATATTATAATTTTAATGCCACGATCGCCGCATATGCCATAAATGAAAAGCTTTTGCATAACTATTTCCCGGATTGCAATTTTATAAGTTTTAGGTCAAGCGGTGAATATATAAAAGACGCATGTGATTTTATAACGCAAAATGCACTGCAATATGATATCTTATATTTCTATGGTGCATATGTCAGTTATTTGAGTGTCGCACAAGCCTTTAAAATGAATAATCCAAACGGGAAAATTTATTTAAAAATGGACATGAACCGTTATTGGCTTTCAAGAGTTGCATCCGCTGATATTTTTAAACAGCTTCTGTCGATATGCGATTTGTCAACAGTCGAATGCAGGGCGCTGCAAAAGCAATTAAATCAAAAGCTACCGTATGACATACAGCTTATCCCTAATGGTTTTTTTGAAACCTTTGTTCCAAAACCACTTGATTACTCAGAAAAGGAAAATGTAATATTAACGGTCGGCCGCCTTGGCACCGATCAAAAACAGACAAACGTAATGATAGAGGGCTTTTTAAAGGCCAGCATTCCCGGTTGGAAGCTGAGGCTTGTCGGTAGCATGGAGCCGGATTTTCTGCCTGTCATCGAAGAATACAAAAGCTTACCCGGGTTTTCAAATGTTGAGTTTGCCGGGATCATTTCAGACAGAGAGCAGATCGACAACGAGTACAGAAAGGCGAAAATCTTTTGTATGACGTCAAATTTGGAGGGGATGGCGCACGTTTATTCTGAAGCCGGGAAAAACGGATGCTATATAATAACAACAGATGTAGACGGTGTTTATGATTTGACAGAAAATGGAAAATATGGAACGGTTATTCCTGTAGGCGATATAAACGCACTTGAAACGGCTTTTAAAACCGTGTGCAATGATGAGGACAAAATAAGAAAAGTTTTTGGTGAAATATCATGTTTTGCAAGAAGAGAATACTGCTGGCGTGAAATATTTGCAAGGCTTCATACTCTTTTTCAGTTAAAAGGATTAGTCAAAGCTGATTAACTATGAGCGAATTATATTAACTGATTTTTGAATGGAGATTAAAAATGAACCTTTCTATAGAAAACAATTGTTTCATGGTGGTTGATGATACCGCAACTCCAAAGCTGCTCTTCACAGTCGACCCCAACGAATATATATGCGAAAAGTCACCGCAGCAGCTGGTTGATGGATTTATTGATATTATAAAGAAATATGATATGGTTATGAAGTATACATACAGCAGAATTCCGGTAGCAAACATCATAACTATAATTTCAAACATCTTTCAAAAATTAATAAAAGAAAAAAGTAAAGGCGTAAAGGCACTGGAAATAGGCAGCGGCTACGGTGCAATTTCTGTTTTTGCCGCAATGACGCTAAAACTGTTTTCAGAAGATAATATGCTGTTCGCGATGGATACCTGGGACGGAACTTCAAATGAATCTATCGCTAAATATGAAAATATTTATGAACATTACCGCAAAATCATTAGATGGGCAGGGGTTGATAAAAACATCAGCCGCATCGTTTGCAATACCGCAATGGGGCTTGATGCACTGCGCAGCAATTACTACGATATAATCATTACAAACACATCTGACAGCTATAATAATACAAAAGATGAATTGCTAAGTGAGATCAGAGTGGCGAAAACGGGCGGAATGCTCATCGGCGGAAACTGTGAATGCAAAGCTAAAGACCTTCCGCCTGAAACAGATACCGATCATGTCGACATAATTAAAGCATTGCATGATGTTTTTAAGGATGATTATGAGCTTGATGAAACAACTTGGATTAAAAAAATAACAAACGTTGATAAAAATACTATTGAAAAAGAGAAAAACAAGGTAATTGCCTTATGCGATGACATTTGTGACAGGATTGAAAAAATTAAAACCGGGTGCAAATTAAGTGACTGCGGCAAACAGGTGTTTGAAATAGCTCAAAAGCTTGATTCACTGATCGTCTATTTAGATAACGTTCCATGCAACTACACAAATCATCCTATAAAGGTTTTATCAATAACTCTGCAAAATGATTTGGTCTTTGTCTGTTCTGGCATAGAAACAGGGAATATTGAAACTTCCGAAAAATATATAAATCTGGTCAGCCAGCTTTATATTGAATGGAAAACGGCGATCCATAATGAGTTCAGCAATTTTTAATAAATATTTGCGAACTTTCGTGGTTTTAATTGATTAAATTGTGTTATTGTTATATAATTAGTCAAGGTTTAAAAAAGTATCTGGCGCATTCGAGTTTAAAACGCATGTGGTTTTAACTTACCATGCATTAATAAATTAAAAATTCATAAACAGGAGATGCAGAACATGAATGATTTGATTGAAACTGTAGATGAACAAGCAGAAGATATGCAGCACGGCAGATATCTTACATTTTCTCTTGAAAAAGAAGAGTATGGAATAGCTATAAATTTTGTTAACGAAATAATTGGAATGCAGAAAATCAATGATATTCCAGAGGTTTCAAGCTTTGTCAAGGGCATTATCAATCTTCGCGGCAATATCATCCCGATTATTGATATGCGTCTTAAATTAAAAAAGCAGCCTGCTGAATATGACGACAGAACCTGCATAGTGATCGTAGACATCAACGGAATTTCCGCAGGGCTTATCGTCGATAAGGTTGCGGAAGTTATCAACATAGACGACGACCAGATCTCACCTCCGCCGGATTTTAGAACCGGCTTCCAGAACAGATACATAAACGGGATCGGAAAATTAAAAGATTCCGTAATTTTGCTGATTGACTGCGAAAGACTGTTTAAAGAAGACGAGCTTGAAGAGATAATGGCAGAAAAACAGCAGGCGCAAATCGCCGAAACATCAGAAGCACAATAAATAAAGTTATCCGCCGCAATCCTTTTATTCGGTAAGGATTGCGGCGGATTTTTGCGAGTTTAATAAGAACTAAAAATGGACAACATAAATATGAGCGAAAATCATATAAGTAGGGGATTAAAATAGAACAGTTTGTATTCATGGCATTGCAGATATTTCTTATTGCGATAGCGGCAGGGTTTATAGGTTCTTTGCTCGGTCTTGGCGGCGGCATTATCATTACGCCGGTGCTCACACTGCTTTTTGGGCTGGATATAAAATACGCAATCGGCGCGAGCGTAGTTTCGGTTATAGCAACCTCAAGCGGCGCGGCGGTCGCCTATATTAAAGACAAGATAACCAATGTGCGCGTTGGCATGTTTCTTGAAATTGGCACAACACTTGGCGCAATCACAGGCGCGTTTTTAAGTGCAATAATAAATCCTAAGTACTTGTTCTTTATATTCGGGCTTTTCCTTTTGTTTTCCGCAATAATGATGATTAAGAAATCAAAGCAGGAGCTGCCTCAGAATGTAAAGCCGCATCCAGTAGCGGAAAAGCTTGGGTTAAACGGGGAATATTACGACAAGGTGCTGAAACGAGAAGTAGCTTATAATGTTACCGGCGTCTATGGCGGGCTTGGAATGATGTACGGCGCCGGGGTATTGTCCGGTCTTTTGGGCATTGGTAGCGGTATATTTAAGGTTATGGCGATGGACTTCCACATGAAGCTGCCAATCAAGGTTTCGAGCGCCACAAGCAATTTCATGATCGGCGTAACCGCCGCGGCAAGCGCGGGCGTCTATTTTTTAAGAGGCAGCATAGACCCGAAAATCGCCGCTCCTGTCGCGCTTGGCGTTTTAATCGGTGCGACGGTGGGAACAAGGATAATGCAGCGGCTTAAAAGCAAAACCCTAAGGCTGATATTTGTTCCGGTGCTTATTTTTACCTCTGTTGAAATGATTATCAAGGGGGTATTTAACGGATGAGTAATAATAATGCTGAACAAATCGAAAGTGTAATAAGCAAGTCGCTGAAAATCGGAGTTATATTAAGCGCGGTTATAACACTTGTTGGCTTTGCTATGTTTTTGATAACAGGCAACAGCGGATATCCCGATAAATTCTTCCCGACTGACCCTCTGCAGATTTTTGCGGGCGTGGCGGCACTCAAGCCATACGCAATAATCCTCACAGGGCTTATGATTTTAATTTTGACGCCGGTGCTCAGGGTGGGAATCTCAATCATTTTGTTTTTAAAGGAAAAAGACTATAAATTTACAGTGATCACCGCGGTGGTATTTGTAATTTTAATCATAAGCTTTTTGCTCGGAAAGGTAGAACAATAAAAATGCAAAACCCGCAAGCCACAAAATAATATGCTCCACTTGAAGCTGAAAGCGTAAAAACCCAAAAACGCTGTAAACTTCAAGAGGAGCATTGCTATGTCAAGAGTAACCGCTAAAGGTTCTGCCTGTTTTTGAACAAAACGAATCTAATGGCAGCAAAACTAACGTTGTCGGGCAGAGCGTCTTTATAAACCGTCAGCCTTTGAAGCCCGTTGCTTTTTATAACTTCCTCTATCTGCTGTTCCTCTTCTTCTGAAACAAACAATCTCGCGTCAAGCGGCATTCCGCTTTGCAGGCAGCTCATCAAATGTCCTTCAATCGTAGTGACTGCAAATCCGCGATTTTCAGCAATCTCTTTAATGCTAAGCCCGCTTTTCGCAAGCTCATAACTAATCATTTGAGAATCACTGATTTTCTCTTCTGATTTACTTTTCTTTTCTTTGATTCTGACCTCAGTTTCTTTCGGAATTTGGATGTTGTTTTCTTCAACATAATTTTTTATGGCACTTATAAAAAATTCACCGTATTTTTCAAGCTTAAAGCTGCCGACGCCGGAAACGGAGAGCATTCGTGCGCTGTCAGTGGGATAGACCCGGCACATATCTTTAAGGGTGGCATCTGAAAACACAACATAAGGGGGAACCATTTCCTCCATCGCGATCTTAGCACGGATACCGCGAAGAACAGTAAACAGATTGCCGTCTGCACTTTCATCTATGTCGGATTGCTCAGGCTGATTTGTTATTACACGCCTTATAAATACGCTTTCTTTGCCGTGAAGAACGTCAAACGCAGGTTCAAGCAGCTTCAGCACCGGGTATTGATCGCCGCTTAATTCGACGTAGCCGTCAGCCGTCAAAAAAGATATCAGTTCCTTTATCGTGTCTTGAGAATAGTCTTTCATTATCCCATAAGTACTTAATTGATCAAAGTCAAAGTCTCTTACTCTTTTTGTGTTTTTACCGCGGAGAACAGAGGTCACAACACCGCTGCCAAACCGTTCACCCATCCGCTTAATGCAAGACATGATTTTCTGCGACTCGATTGTGATATCGGTTTTTTCAATGTCATTGTTGCAGTTGCCGCAGTTGCCGCAGTGCTCATTCGTGTCGTCCTCGCCGAAATATCGCAGTATGTATTCTCTTAGGCATTTGTCAGTGTTGCAATAATCAATCATTTCATTGAGCTTTTGATAACTGGATGCTTTATCATTTCCGTCACCGCTGTGCTCAATTAAAAACTTGTTTGTAACGATATCCGCGGCGGAAAAATAAAGGATGCATTCCGCATTTTCACCGTCACGCCCGGCTCTGCCGGCCTCTTGATAATAGCTCTCAATGTTTTTTGGCATGTTGTAGTGTATAATAAATGAAATGTTCGATTTATCAATGCCCATGCCGAAAGCGTTGGTTGCCACCATAAGTCCCGCTCTGTCATAAATAAAATCATCCTGAAATTTAATCCGATTTGCTTCAGAAAGACCGGCATGATACTTGGCGGCAGGGTAACCTTCAAGGATCAGCCTGTCATATAAAGAATCCACTGCTTTTCTTGTGGAAGCATAGATTATACCGGATTTGTCCTTGTTGTTTTCGAGGTATTTAAAAAGCGCTTCAGTTTTGTTTTTAGGTTTTAGCACTTCAAAATACAGATTTTCTCTGTCAAAACCGGTGGTCAAAACATACGGCTTTTCAAGCTTTAAAAGCTTTACGATATCTTCTTTAACTTCCGGTGTCGCGGTGGCTGTAAAAGCCGCTATGACAGGGCGCACCGGCAACTGCTCAACCATTTCAGTAATCTTTGTATAGCTTGGACGAAAATCATGCCCCCACTGTGAAACGCAATGAGCCTCGTCAACCGCAACCATTGATATTTTCAGCGATTTTATAAGCGATATAAACCCTTCGGTTTCAAGCCTTTCCGGCGCTATATAGATTAATTTGTATTTCTCATTCCTTGCGTTTTCAATAACAGAATAAAGCTGATTTTGGGAAAGCGAGCTGTTAATAAACGCCGCTTTTATTCCGGCTTGAGAAAGCGAGTCAACTTGATCCTTCATCAGCGAAATAAGCGGTGAAATGACAATTGTAACGCCGTCAAGAACCAGAGAAGGAATTTGGTAGCAAATCGATTTCCCTGAACCTGTTGGCATAATCCCCAAAACATCTTTACCGTTTAATATTTTCTCAGCAATCTCCTGCTGACCGTTTCTGAATTCGTCATAGCCGAAATATTGTTTTAGCAGAGCTTTGATATCCTGCATTAAAAATAACACCGCCGTTAATTTATAAAATTACAGCAATTTCAAAATTAAAGCGGAATAGCTTTGTTATCCACCACGCCTAAGGCTGTTCGTCTCGGCGGGGGAGATAACATCCGACTTTCCCGATCTTTATTTGAAATTGCAATATATATAATTATAGATTATATGAATATGCATTACAATACCTTACAGTTTGACCGCAATTTTTTGAAATAGCATAAAATGTAATGAAACTATTGAAATCAGAAGTCAGACAGTGTAATATAACCAATAAAGGAATTATTGTTATTATTAATGGATTAATATAGATATGCAAATTATTGTAATTGCAGTTTATAGTCAAATATGGTCCTCGATAAGGTGGAGTGATAGTATTGTTTAACGTGGTTTCCTACATAGAGATAAATGCTGTTTCCTTTACAATATTATTTTTACTGTACGCAAGCATCCACGGAAAAAGGGTAAACTCTCTTTTGGGGCAAAAACTTTTTGTATTGCTGTTATGTTCTAATGCGTTGATGTTGGTTTTAGATGCGCTTCAATGGGTATTAGACGGCGTCCCGGGGGCAGCGGCAAGAGAAGCGTATTTAATTATTACAGTGATCTATTTTATTTTTAACCCGCTGCCCTGTTTGTTATGGAGTTTATATGTAAATTACATGGTTTATAAAAGCAGAGACAGTGTAAGAAGGCTGATTATACCCTTGTCAATTCCGCTTATTATTAATACCATATTATCGATAATAAGTGGTTTTAACGGCTGTATGTTTTACTTTGACAGCAATAACCGTTACCATAGGGGATACCTGTTTTTTGTTTTAGCGGTGATCTGTTACTCTTATTTGTTATATTCGCTTATATTTATTATCAGAAAACAAAAACAGATTGAAGAAAAATTCCTGATGCCAATTCTCGCTTATATTTTTCCTCCGGTCATAGGCGGAATACTTCAGGCGTTGTTTTACGGGCTTTCGCTTGTTTGGGTTTGTACGACGATTTCTATTCTGATCCTTTATTTAAACATACAGAATAATCAGCTCTATATTGATCATCTGACAGGGCTTTATAACCGCAGGCATTTGGACTATTTCTTACAGGAAAGAATAAAAAGCTGCAAAGATAATAAACTTTTGGCTGCTATAATGATAGATGTAAACAGCTTTAAAAATATAAACGACATTTGGGGGCATTCCGCCGGGGATGAGGCGCTTATTGAAACCGGGAAAATATTAAAAACCAGCCTTGGGAGAAACGATTTGGTTTGCAGATACGGAGGAGATGAATTCGTAGTGATTCTTGAGATAAAAGAAGAGTCAGAAATAACATCAATGGTTAATGTAATAAAAGATACCGTTAGACAATTTAATGAAGAAAATCAAGTCCCGTATGAAATCAGTTTAAGCATGGGCTATGATACATATGATCACAACATAAAAATGACATTACAGGAATTTTTAAATCACATCGATCTTTTAATGTATCAGGATAAAAAGCTCATGAAGCAGATTGAATACTAAATCTACTTTTGTTAATATAGGGAAGGAGAACCCATGTCAAAAAAGCTCAGGATACTATTGACATTTATTCCATATAAAGATATACTGGATAAAAATGCAGTGCTTACTTTGTTAATAGAAAGGAGTTGAATTGAGGTCGTCCTTGTGAGGTGTTGCAAGACTCTATGGTAAGAAGGACAATTTTATCAAAGGGAGGAAATTGAATGAAAAAGTTATTGTCAGTATTAATTTCGGCCGCACTTTGTTTTGGGTTATGTATCCCTGCTTCTGCAGCTCAAACAAGTAATTTAGATGATTTACTTGCACCCTATCAGGCCGCAATCCAACAAGTA